>JACDHZ010000049.1 GCA_013820755.1 Chthoniobacterales bacterium | reverse complement strand
CATCGCTGTTCTCTATACTCATTCGGACGCCGAGGGACAGTGGATTGCGCGCTCCCATCGTGGCAGACACTGCGAAAGTTGAGAATTGTGCGTTACGCGTTGAAACTCCGTCGCGGCATAGCGACGATTTCTGTCGAACTCCGACCAACAATCACGATCCACCGCGAATAATGTCCGCTCTAAGTAACGAAGATAAGCTCCGCCTTCTGACGATACTGCTCGAGAGCAGGCATGGCGATCTGCGCGAGCAGAACTTGAACCGCCAGGGCAAAGGACATTTCCACGTTTCCGGCATGGGCCACGAGGCGCTCGCCGCTCTCGGTATGCAGCTGCGCGACGGCGATTACATAGCCGGCTATTATCGCGATCGCGGACTGGTGCTCGGTCGTGGGGTCGCATCACGCGAGCTGGCTCTGGATTATTTCGCCAAGCGCAAAGGTCAGAGCCACGGGCGCCAAATGCCGTCGCACTACAGCTATGCGTCGAAAGGAGTTTGGAGCGTGCCGACGCCCACCGGTGCGCAGTTGCTCCCGGCCTGTGGCCTGGCTTGGGGGATTCGGCTTGATGGCAAACCGAACGTCGTCATCACCACGATTGGCGATGCGGCCAGCCGCCAGGGCGATTTTTTTGAGGCGGTCTCGTTCGCGAAAGAGCGGCAGCTCCCAGTGTTATTCGTGGTGGAAGATAACAAGTATGGCATCAGCAGTCCGACGAGGAAGATCCATCCGCGCGCGCTAAACGTGGTGAACGCGGATGATTGGCAGGTCATCGACGGCTCCGACGCGCAGGCCGTCTACGATGCGGGCGCGGAAGCGTTCGAAAGCATGCGCTCCGGTGGCGGGCCGCGGTTCTTCTGGGTCGACATGGAACGGCTGTCGAGCCACACCAGTTCCGACGACCAGAAGCTTTATCGCACAGCGGAAGAACTGACCGAATGCGCCAAGCGCGATCCGCTGCGCATCTGGAGCGAACGGCTGATCGCGGAAAGCGTCATTACCTCCGAGGAATACAACAAGCTCGACAAGGAAGTGAAGGAGCGCGTCCGCAAGGAGTTCACGGATGCTGAGCGCGCCGAAGATCCATTAGCGAATGAGCTGATGCTGCAGGTAACGGGTGAGTTGCCGCAGCTCGACGGCGAAGTGTTGCCGCCCGGGAAGTACCGCATCGGCGACACAGTCAACAAGACGCTTCGCCGCGGACTCGAGACAAACCCGAACCACATTATCTTCGGCGAAGACATCGAGGACCCGAAAGGCGGCGTGTTTCGTCTGACACAGAAGCTTTCGACTGAGTTCCCGAAGCAGGTCTACAACTCGCCACTGGCGGAATCGACGATCATTGGAGTGGCGTGCGGTCTCGCGTCGTACGGTAAGCGTCCGGTGTTCGAGCTGCAGTTCATCGACTTCATCGGGCCGGCATGGAATCAGGTCATCACCAACCTGTCGAACCTGCGCTGGCGTTCCTTTGGTAGCTGGACATGTCCGCTGGTGATCTACGCGCCGTACGGCGCCTACCTACCGGGCGGCAGCTTGTGGCACAGTCAGGCCAACGAAGCGCCGCTTGCGCATTTCCCCGGCATCAACGTGGCCATCCCGAGCACGCCCGAAGACGCAGCCGGTCTGCTCTGGACCGCGATGCACGCTGAGGATCCCACGTTTGTCCTCATCCCAAAACATCTCCTCTGGGCCGAGCACGAAGCGAAAGAGTCAGTGCGCGCGGTGCCGCTCGGCGTCGCACGCAAACGCCACGCCGGCTCTGACGTGACCGTTGTCGCCTGGGGCAACACGATGGAGAAGTCACTCGAGGCGGTCGAGCAGATTGACGGCGAGCTCAGCATCGACTTGCTCGACTTGCGGTGGATCGCTCCCTGGGACAAAGACGCAGTGGAGGAATCCGTGCGCCGGACGGGCCGGCTGGTTGTCGTTCAGGAAGACACCGAGAACTGCAGCGTCGGTCAGATGATCATCTCGCATATCGCTTCGAAGCCCGATGTCTGGAGAGAACTCGTCAGCGCACCCGTGCTGGTCAGCAAAGGCAACGTAATGATTGGCTACAACCCGATCTATGAGTATGCCGCACTGCCTGATGTCGAACGCATCATCGCCGCGATCAAGCAGACAACATCCTTCAGCGCGGAACGTACGGTCGCACCGTCGCCGATCGCACCTGTTCAAGAGCGGGCCGCAGCAGCGACCGCCAGAGCGGAGTCGATGCAAAAGGCGACTGCAGCCACCAAGCAGCAGCGCGTGCAAAACATCACTGTGCCAATCATGGGCGAAGGCATCCGCAACGCTAAAGTTGTCGCGCTGCTGAAGCAGCCGGGCGACGCCGTCGAACTCGACGATCCTCTCTGCGAAGTTGAGACCGACAAAGCTGTATACCCGATCGAGTCGTCATTCGCCGGAACCATGGGTGAATGGAAGACGGAAGTCGGCGCGACCGTTGACATCGGTGAGGATATCGGCACGATTCTAAGGTCCGAATCTTCTTGGGACGATCAGCTGCACGCGACCGCTGAAGTTTCACCGGAGACAACGCCGACCAACGGATCGGCCGCGACAACAGCAACTCCGCCGACCCGCGAAGTAATGCCTGCGACCAGCGGGAAACCCGCCGCGATTGAGCCGGCTCTTACGCCGACCATCACGCGTCGCCTCGGTCGCGTCGTTCCCGCTAATCTGCAGATCGACGCGCGGTGGGATGCGATTCGCGAAGCCCGTGCGGCTGCCAAAAACGCCGGCGGCAAGAGCGGAGCGTCACCTTCTGTGATGGTCGCCTGGGCGGTCGTCCGCGCGATGGAGAAACACGCACCGTTCCGTCGCATAATGCTCGAGGACGACAGCATCGTGGAGCACGAAGATTTTGATTTAGGGATCGCCGTCTCTCTCGAGAACGATCGTCTCGCCACGGCTGTCGTGACGGATGCGAACACCCGCGATTGGCTGAACTTCGTGCAGCGATACAACGCCACTGTCGACGAAACGCGCGGCGGTCGCGTCGACGCAGTGAACGCACCTCTCGTCATCAGCAGCCTCGGCGCATTCGGCGTGCGCGCAGCCGCGCCAATCGTCGTCCCACCGTCAGTCGGCACACTGTTCATCGGTTCGGCGCATCACGAGATGATCGCAAATGGCAAAGGCGCAGAGCCGGCCGAAGTGATCACGTTATCGCTCACGTTCGATCACCGCGTAGTGAACGGCGCGGGAGCCGCGAGCTTCGTTCACGAGATCAAAGAACAGATCGAGAACTTCGCGATTCCGACGGCGACGATCGTCTAACGCTCCATCCCCGCATTCCAAGTTTTCGACAGACTGGTCCTCGCGACGTCCGGGATCGCGTTGCCGCGCTTCGCGTAATGTGAGATGTCGTTGAAGAGCGACAAACGCGCGCGGCTCGGGTCTTTGAAGTCGACGATGTTCAGCGAGGCCGGCTTGAGATCCAGACTGTCGCGATAACGGCGCGCATCGAACCCAAGTAGCGAACTGAGCAACAGTCGTATGGTCGCTTTGTGCGAGACAATGAGCACAGTTTGGCCGGCGTGCTCGCGCACGATTTCGATCAGAACGGGTAAGGCACGCGCTGTGACCGCGAGCCCGCTCTCACCACCCAGGGGAGCGAAAGTGTAGGGATCCTTCTCCCATTCGGCTGCTTCTTCTGGAAAATGCTCTTCAACTTCTCGACGCGTCAATTGCTCCCAGCGACCGTGCGAGATCTCACGTAAGCCATCGCGTGTCTCCACTGTGAGCCGGTGTGGTTCGGCAAGTATCCCTGCGGTCTCAACCGTGCGTCCAAGTGGCGATGCAAACACCGCTTTGATCTCTTCGCCATGGAGCCGCGCTGCGAGCCTCCGGGTTTGTTCCCGGCCTTCATCCGACAACTGAACATCCGTCGCACCTGCGAACCGATCTTCTGGACTGAGCGTTGTCGCGCCGTGCCGCACGAGGAATACACGTGTTGTGGATGTGTTGCTCACGCAGGTTCCATGACAAAAAGCGGCTGCGATCGCAGCGTCAACCTCTCAAGTGCTCAGCCCATCACGAACTTTGCGGCAGCGCGTCCGGCCCGAGTGCCTGTGCTAAAGCAACCCTGCAGCAAGTAACCGCCAGTTGGCGCTTCCCAGTCAATCATCTCACCGGCAACGAAGACGCCGGGCATTCGTCGCAACATCAGACCGTCGTCGAGGTCGCTCCACTTCACTCCCCCAGCCGAAGAAATCGCCTCCGCAATCGGGCGCGGACTAACCAGTCTTAAAGGAAAGGCCTTGATGCGGGCCGCGAGCCACTCTGCGTGGCGGCAATCATCAGGGAACATGGTCTCGATCAACGCCGTGGCTGCCGGACTGAGCTTGCAGAGCTTCGACCAGTGGTCACCTGAGCTTATCGCGCAGAGGCGCTCGCGCACCGCTTCAGGTGTGAGCTGCGGTTTGAGGTCGAGCGTCACCTGCGGTTCCGGCATCGCACGGAGCACGGGTCCCAGTCGGTAAATTGCGCCACCTTCAATGCCGTAGTGAGTGATCAGCAGCTCGCCAGAGATCGATTCTGCGCCGGCAGTGACGGTAAGATTCTTCAGCGGTAGACCTTCGGCACGAACGAGGAGCTCGGGCGACCAATTAACATTCCACCCGCAGTTCGCGGCTTCCCATGGCGTAATCGCAACGCCATGAGCAGCGAGCATTGCGGGCCATGTTCCATCGGATCCGGTGTCGGGCCAAGACGCGCCTCCGAGCGCCAGAATGACAGCTGCAGCTTCGACGGGTTCACCACTCTGGAAGCCGCAGTGCCACAACCCACTCTCGATGTGCAAAATCGTAAGACGCGCGTCGGTACAAAATCCTACACCGCTGTCCCGCAGTCTGTGGGTCCAGGCGCGCAAAAGCGCTGCGGCTTTTCTCGCTTCAGGGAACACTCGTCCGCTGGTGCCAACGTACGTTTCAGTGCCGAGCTCGGCCGCCCAAAGCCGTAGATCGCCAGGCCCGAACTCCGCCAGCAGATCCTCCCAGCGCGCCTGTTCGCTGCCGTAGCGACGCGGGAAATTCTCTACCGGCTCACCGTGCGTCAGGTTCAAACCGCCGCGACCCGCGACGAGAAATTTTCGGCCTAACGACGGCTGCGCGTCGCACAGGATTACGACCGCTCCTTCCGCGCGCGCGACCTCCGCCGCGCGCATCCCTGCTGGCCCGCCGCCAACCACGAGCACGGTCTTATCGCCCGAATTCACGCCGCACCGTAAGCCGCAGTCGCACGGTTGCGAGCGCCGAGCCAGTGGCATCCACCAGCCGCCTGCCGATATTGCCGAGAGTGAACACCCCACGGGCCGAGCGCGCGATCATCCATCTCGATATGGATTGCTTCTATGCGGCGATCGAGGTGCGCGATCGGCCCGAGCTGGCGGGTTTGCCGGTCGGCGTCGGTGGCACGCGCGATCGGCGCGGTGTGCTCACGACGTGCAACTATGAGGCGCGTAAGTTTGGCGTGCGCTCCGCAATGCCGACATTCATGGCGCTGCAACGCTGCCCGAAGTTGATCGTGCTGCCGACGCGGTTCGATCTTTACCGTCGCGAGTCAACCACCATCCGCGCGGTGCTTCACCGCTTCTCGCCTCTGGTCGAGCCGCTCTCGCTGGATGAAGCGTACATCGACGTCACCGCTCATCCCGGCGCTCCCGGTCCGCTCGCGCAAGTTATTCGCGATCTGATCTACGGGAAAACGAGACTCACGTCTTCCGCAGGCATCGGACCGAACAAGTTGATCGCAAAAATCGCGAGCGACCTGAACAAACCGAATGGCCAATGCGAGGTGACACAGGAAGCGGTCCCGGAATTCATCGCCGCGCTGCCGGTGCGTAAGCTCTGGGGCATCGGCGCTGTCACGGAGCAGAAGCTGGAGAAACTCGGCGTCTCAACCTGCGCGGAGCTGCAACGCTTCTCGCGGGTAGAATTGCGTGACCATTTCGGGAAGTTCGGAGTCGAGCTCTATGAGCAATGCCGCGGGATTGATACGCGGCCGGTCGAGCGGGATCGCGAGCGAAAATCGCTCAGCAACGAGGAGACTTTCTCGAGCGATCTGCGCACGCTCGGAGAGTGCGAGGAAAAGCTGCCGGAGCTGGTGGAAGAGCTTGAAGCAGAGTTGAAGCGCAAAGCGTCGGATCGCACGATCATCAAGATTTTCGTAAAACTGAAGTTCAGTGACTTCACGCGAACGACTGTGGAGCGCGCAGGCCGTGAGGCGACGCTTCTCGAGTTCCGCCTGTTGCTCGACGAAGGCTTTGCTCGCACAGGCAAGAGCGTCCGTTTGCTCGGGGTAGGCGTGCGGTTTGCCTCCACCGAAACAGCGGATGCCGCGCAGCTCGCATTCCTGTGAAAGGAGAACGCTGCTTGCGACTTTCGAGCTCTAATCCAGCGTATGCACTCAATGGCGGGTCCGAACCTCTTTTCGCCGCTGCAGCTGCGGGACGTGAAGCTGCGAAACCGGATCGGCGTGTCGCCAATGTGCCAGTACTCGAGCGTAGACGGATTCGCGAACGAATGGCACGTCGTGCATCTCGGCAGCCGCGCGGTCGGTGGTGCGGCGCTTGTGATGACCGAAGCGACGGCGGTGTTGCCTGAGGGTCGGATCAGCCCGCAAGATCTTGGACTTTGGAAGGACGAACAGATCGAGATGCTCGCGCGCATCTTCTCGTTCATCGAAGCGCAAGGCGCCATTCCCGCGATGCAGCTTGCACACGCCGGGCGCAAGGCCAGCACCTCACCGCCTTGGAAAGGTGGCGACGCAGTTCCAGAGGCCGACGGCGGATGGCGGCCGATCTTCGCGGCGACAGCGGAAGCCTTCGATGCCGACGACATCGTGCCCGAGGCATTGGATCACGCCGGCATCAGGCGTGTGACCGAAGCATTCGCGCGTGCGGCGCAGCGTGCTCTCGATGCTGGTGCGAAGATGATCGAGATCCATGCCGCGCATGGGTATCTGCTGCACGGATTCCTCTCACCGTTAACCAATAAACGCGCCGATGAGTACGGTGGCTCGTTCGAGAACCGGACGCGTGCACTGCGCGAAGTAACTGTGGCGGTGCGACGCGTCTTGCCCGAGCGGCTGCCGCTGCTCGTGCGCGTGTCAGCGAGCGACTGGGTGGAAGGTGGCTGGGATGTGGAGCAGTCCGCTGTTGTGGCTCGTGAGTTGAAACGGCTCGGCGTAGACATGATTGATTGCTCGTCCGGTGGCGCGGTGCCGCGAGTAAAAATCGCGATCAGCCCAAGCTACCAAGTGCCGTTTTCCGAGCAGATTCGCCGCGGCGCTCATATTCCGACCGCTGCCGTCGGGATGATTACCGCTGCGGACCAGGCGAACGAGATTATCACAAGCGGACGGGCAGACATGGTGTTCCTCGCGCGGGAACTCCTTCGTGATCCTTATTGGCCGCTCCGCGCCGCACGGCAGCTCGGCGTCGAAGTAACGGCGCCGGTTCAGTATGGGCGAGCTTTCACCCGTGGCTGACACACTGGCAAACGGAGCCGTGTCGTCCGCGGACGTGTGGCCGGTTATTCTTTTCTATAAGTACGTCACAATCACGAACCCGGAGGAGTTCGCGGCGGAGCAACGCGCGCTGTGCGTGGCGCTCGGTGTGAAAGGGCGGATTCTGATTGCGACGGAAGGGATCAACGGCACCCTGGCCGGCCGTGTGGAAGCAGTGAATGGTTACGTGGCGGCGCTACAAGGAGACTCACGGTTTTCGGGCGTCGCGGTGAAGGTGAGCGCCGGAGATGCGAGCACGTTCCCGAAGCTCGTCGTCAAAGTTCGGTCGGAAATCGTCACGCTAGCCGCAGGCCCGGTCCAGCCGGATCAGACCAAGCAACTGTCGCCTGCCGAGTGGAAACAAACAATTGAGGACGATCCCGACATAGTGTTGCTCGACGTGCGTAATCGCTTCGAGTCCGCGGCGGGGAAGTTTAAAGGCGCCGTCGTTTGCGACATCGAACACTTCCGGGAGCTGCCCGCCTATGTCCACGAGCTAGATCCGCTAAAGGACAAGAAGGTGCTGATGTATTGCACCGGCGGCATCCGCTGCGAAAAAGCGTCAGCGTTACTCCGCAGCCGCGGATTCGAGCAGGTGTTTCAGCTGCACGGCGGCATCGTAACGTATCAAGAGCAGTTCGGGAACGAACACTGGGAAGGCGAGTGTTTCGTCTTCGATCAGCGGATGACACTGCGCGTCGACGAAGGGTTGGTGCAGATCGGGCGATGCGCTCACACAGACCGACCGACGACCCGGTTCGTGAACTGCCTGCATGATCCGTGTCATAAGCTCTTCATCCTCTCGGAAGAAGCGGAGCGAGAGAATCCAGACTACCGGCTCTGCCCGGAATGCCTCGCGGCCGGGATCAGTTCCGAGACCGCGGACTATCCCGGTCGGAGGCACTGAGCCGCTGGCCAACGTAGATTCGGTGGGCGAAACGCTTCGCTCGTTCGTGTGCTTTCGCATGCACTTCGTGCGCCTCGAACCCAGCTCGCCGCAGCGTCTCAAGAAATCGCGGCTCCGCGTCGGCAGACCAGAATGCGACGCGACCATTCGCGTCCAGCGCGTTCCGAATTACGACGAGGCCGCGGCGATTGTATATCCGCGAGTTTTTTGTCTGCACGAACGACGTCGGCCCGTTGTCAACATCGAGCAGGATCGCGTTGTAGCTCCCGCGTTTTGCGTTGCGCAGAAGCGCAAAGACGTCACCGGCGATGATCTTCACGCGAAGATCGCGCAGGAGACGACCGTTCACCGCGTCGAGCAGCTTTCGGTTCCACTCAATTACTTCCGGCACTAGCTCTGCGACTTCGACAACCGCGCCTTTGCCGACAATCTCCAGCACGCGCTTAAGGCTGAAACCAAGACCCAGCCCGCCGATAAGAATGCGCGGTTCACGATGTCGCGCGAGATGTTCGCAAGCGTGCTCCGCCAGCAAAAGCTCGGACGTAGTCGACGTGCTGCTCATCAGCTGGCGGCCGCTGAGCTTGATGAAGTAGTCGCCGTCGTGTTCGTGCAGCGTCAGTTGCGAGCCATCCGGCGTCCGAGCTTGGGCGAGATTGCGGAACGGGATCACTCGGCCCAGTGCGGTTTGCGCTTCTCGAGGAATGCGGCGACGCCTTCCTTGGCTTCGAGGGACTCTCGCGCCTGCATGTGGTGTGAGAGTGCTTTCTCGATGTCTTCCTTCACCGGACTCGACCAAAGCTGCTCGAGCAGACGTTTGGAATTCGCGAGCGCACCAGGCGCGCCTTGCAACAAGGAGGTGGCGAGCTTTTGGACTTCGCCTTCGAGTTGATCGGCTGGTACGATGCGATTTACGAGTCCGATTTCGCGCGCGCGCGCCACATCGATTAGCTCAGCGCCGAGGAGTAATTCACGGATATCGCGCTCACGAAGCTGACGGCGCAGGAAAGTCATCACCAATCCAGCGACGAGTCCGCGCTTCACCTCCGGATATCCGATTTTTGTTCCTTCCGCGGCAATGACGAAGTCGCAGGCGGACATGATCCCCGCCCCTCCGGCGACGGCTGCGCCGTGAACGGCGGCGATCGTGACGAGGCGCGCCTGACTTAGCGCGAGCAATGTCTTCGCCACCATTCCGCCAGATTCATGGGCTTTGGTGGGATCCGCGGTCTCATTCAGGTCCATCCCGGAGCAGAAGCCAGCTCCCGCACCGCGAAGAATTAGTACGCGCTGCGCATCGTCGGCGGAAGCAGCGTCGACCGCCGCGATCAGTTTGCTCATTAACTCGATCGTGAGCGCGTTGCGACGCTCGGGACGATTCAGCGTGATGATGGTGATGTGAGCGGATGATTGTTCAGTGAGGACGACAGACATGGCGTTTCGTTGTTCTGGCAGTAACATCCGGCACGATGGAATCCGTCAAGCTCATCGAATGTCCACGTGACGCATGGCAGGGACTACCCCGTCACATCCCAAGCGAACGGAAAGCCGAATATCTGCGCGCGCTTATCACGGCGGGTTTCCGCCACATCGATGCGGTGAGCTTCGTGTCCACCAAAGCAGTGCCGCAAATGGCCGACAGCGAACAAGTGCTCGAACAACTTTGCCCGCCCGATGGCGCGGAGATCATAGGCATTGTTGTGAACGAAAGAGGCGCTGAGCGTGCGCTGGCGACGGGAGCGGTCACGACGCTCGGATTTCCGTATTCCATTTCGGAGACGTTCCTGCGTAGGAACCAGAATCAGTCGCGCGAAGAAAATGAGGCTGCACTGAAGAAGATCACCCAGCGCGCGAATGAAGCCGGACTGCACATGGTCGCATACATTTCGATGGCATTCGGCAATCCGTACGGCAACCCGTGGAGCGAACACGATGTCGCCGAAGCGGCCAAGATGATTGCCGGCACCGGAGTGACGTCGATCTCGCTCGCCGATACTGCAGGTGGAGCAGAGCCGGACCTGATTCGCCGCGTCATTGCTGCAGTCTTGCGCGAAAGCAATGGATGCGAAGCAGGCGTTCACCTGCATAGCACGCGCGCTGGCGCAGAAGCGAAAATTCTCGCGGCGTACGATTCGGGTTGCCGCCGGTTTGATGCGGCGATTGGCGGACTCGGCGGTTGTCCTTTTGCGCAAGACGACCTCGTGGGGAATATCCCGACGGAGGAAGCCTTGAAGGCTCTCGAAAAACGCGACGTTCAGATGCCGATGCAAGAAGGTCTCGCAACAGTCCTCGCGATGAACAACGCGATCACAGCCGAGTTCGCCGCTGCCGAGTTCGCGGAAAACTAGACCTGCACGACGCCCATGTGGAAACGGGCTTTCGGTGTCGGGCGAGAGACGTAGCCGAGCAGCCGGATTAATGCGTCGCGCGTCTCATGCGGCTGAATGACTGCGTCGACCCAACCGCGCGCGGCGCCGTAGCGGATGTCGGTTTGCTCCTCGTAGCTTCTTTTTACCGTGGCGCGAAGTTCTTCCAACTCCTCGGGTGTTGACTTTTTGTCGCCTCGCTCCCGCGCCCGCGCCAGAACGCTGAACACGGTATCGGAAGCCTGCGCTGCGCCCATCACGGCATAGCGCGAATGTGGCCACGCGAGAATAAAGTTCGGATCGTACGCCTTGCCGCAGAGAGCGTAGTTCCCCGCGCCAAACGATCCTCCAACCACAATCGTGATTTTCGGCACGGTTGAATTGCTCACCGCATTCACGAGCTTCGCGCCGCTGCGGATGATTCCGCTCTGCTCGGCATCGCGACCGACCATGAACCCAGTCACATCCTGAAAGAAGAGGATCGGCAGGCCGGTTTGGTTGCAGTCCATGATGAAACGTGCGGCCTTGTCCGCACTATCGGCGTAGATGACGCCGCCCATCTGAATGCCTTCTTTTTTCGTGCGAACCTGGAGGCGTTGGCTGGCAACGATCCCAACAGCGCGTCCGCCGATGCGAGCGTACGAGGTTACCAAAGTTTTGCCGTAGTCTGCTTTGTATTCGTCGAGCGAGTCTGCATCGATAATTGAGGCGAGAAGATCGCGCGTGTCGTAAGGCTTGTGTCCGTCGAGGCTGATCAAGTCATAGACCGCATCCGGCTTCTTCGCGGGAGCATGGCTCTCCGGTTTCTTTGCGTGCTTCGCTGCTTCGGCCTCCGGTAGAAGGCCCACTAACGACCGGATTCGCTCCAGGCAGGAGGAGTCATCTTTTTCGTGGAAGTCTACGGTGCCGCTAATCTCCGCATGCATTGTAGCCCCACCGAGTTCTTCCGCTTCGATCACCTGCCCGATCGCTGCTTTCACCAACGACGGACCAGCGAGGTAGAGCCCGCTGCCTTGCGTCATCAGGATTTTATCGCAGAGAACCGGCAGGTATGCGCCGCCCGCCACGCAGTTTCCCATGATCGCCGCAAACTGCGGAATCCCGGCAGCCGAGATGACGGAATTGTTGCGGAAAATTCGGCCGAAATCATCTTCATCCGGGAAGATCTCGTCCTGCATCGGGAGAAACACGCCGGCTGAATCGACGAGATAAATGATGGGCAGGTTGCATTCAAAACCGATGCGCTGCGCTCGAATCAGCTTCTTGGCCGTCTGCGGGAAGAACGCACCCGCTTTAACCGTGGCGTCGTTCGCGATAATCATGCACGGTACGCCAGCGACGTTGCCGATGCCGGCGATCGAACCCGCAGCGGGAATGTTGCCCCACTGCGGATACATTTTGTAAGCGGCCCAAAGCCCGACTTCGAAAAAGGGCGCGCCTTTATCGAGCAGCTGTGCAATGCGCTCGCGCGCAAACAGCCGGCCGAGTTTGTGTTGCCGATCTTGACCCGCTTTGCCGCCGCCTTCGCGGAGGAAGTCTTCTTCTGCCGCGATAGCCGCGCAACGTTCGCGTAAAGGATCAGTGCGGGCGGCAGGTCGGGACATGCGGAGAGACCGGTAAGCTGCCGACGCTATTCAGGCAAGGGCGACAACCGACCAACCCCGGAGCCGTCCTTAGTAAGCGTCGGAGTCTTGCTGGTAACCCGAATCGCCACGGATGGACCGCAGGCGATTACGACTGCCGCGCTCCGACTCCGGCCGGTTGATCCGTTCCATCGCCACTTTCACGAGCAACGGAACTGCCGCTAGCGCGCCGACGCAGACAAGCGCGATCGCAGTCGCCTGCCGAACGGGGTGCTTGATTCTGTCTGCCACGAGCATGCCGAGTCCAAGCCCAAAAGCGGTGCGCGTCAGCACCAGCAAGCTGTCGAGCGGGAGCTGCTCAGACGTTTTTGGAATGGCTATCCAAGGCGACATCGCTAATCCTTATACGTGCCGTTTCCCAAAAAGAAACGGGAATCTCGCGGCCGGGCGGATGCAGTGCAGTGCAGCAGTTTACACCCTCTATGGAGCAATCAATTTACGCACTGATTCTCGCGGGCGGCAGTGGCGAAAGGTTTTGGCCACTTAGCCGGCGCGCGCGGCCCAAGCAGTTGTTGCGGCTCGTTTCCGACAAGACTTTGCTCGAGGATACAGTGGCGCGACTCGACGGTCTCGTGCCTCGCGACCACATCCTGATCCTAACAAACGTCGATCAGGAGGCCGCTGTCCGAGAGCTGCTCCCGGATTTTCTGAAAGAGAATATCGTCGCGGAACCTGCAAAGCGCGATACGGCGGCCGCTGTGGCACTTGGCGTCGGCTGGGTTGCGGCACGGGATCATCGTGCCACGATGGTGGTGCTGCCGGCAGATCATGTTATCAAAGACATAGCAGCGTTTCACCGGACGCTGCTGATCGCCGCTGCTGCTGCGGTGGAAACCGGCGCGCTTGTCACAATAGGCATCAAGCCCGCGTGGGCGTGTCCGGGTTTCGGCTACATCGAGCAAGGGCCACCTTTGAAACTGAAGAACGACGCGAGCGGATCATCGGCAGTTCATCACGTCATCCGCTTCCGCGAGAAGCCGAACGCGGAACTCGCGGAATCGTTCGTCCGCCAAGGTAACTTCCGATGGAACGCAGGGATGTTCGTCTGGGCTGTGCCAGGCGTTTTGAGCGAGTTTAATCGACACACCTCGGAGCTTGCCCATTTCATCTCCCAGCTTTCGGTGCCGAAAAATTTCGAGCAGGCGCTACGAGAGCGTTTCAGTAAGCTGCCAAAGATATCCTTCGATTATGCGATCATGGAGAAAGCGGACCGCGTGTTGGTGGTCGAGGCAGCGTTTGACTGGGATGACGTCGGCGGATGGCAGGCGGTGGCTAATTACTTCGGAACCGATTCCGATTCGAATGCAGCGAACGGCGACGTCACAGCGGTAGATTCGACGCACAACATCGTTTTCGTCGAAGATGGAACAAAGGTAGCACTCCTTGGCGTTCACAACCTGATCGTTGTGCGAACGGGGGACGCCCTGCTCATCTGCGACCGGCATAAGGCTGAGAAGATCAAGGGACTGGTTGGGAAGCTACCGGAGGAGCTGCAATGAGTGGCTATGCACTTGTCCCTCGCGTACTCGGCATCGACTTCGGGCAGGCTCGAATCGGCGTAGCGGTCTCAGATGAACTAGGCATGCTCGCACATCCGGTCGAGACCATACCTGGCGGCAATGTTGCCACTGCGGCGAAGCGAATCGCGGAAATCGCGCGTGATAAAAAGGTGGCACGAGTGATTCTGGGATTGCCGCGCCATATGAATGGCGCGGCCGGTATCGCCGCTGAGAACGTGAAGGCGTTCGCGGCTAAACTTGCTCCGCTTCTGCCGTGCGCGATCGAACTGTGGGACGAGCGCCTGAGCACGACGGCGGCGAACCGCGCATTACGCGACGGTGGCGTTAAGACAAGACAGACACGCGGGATCGTCGATCAGGTCGCGGCGCAGATGATTCTTCAAAGTTACCTTGATAGTCGGCAGTCGCTCCATTCGCCGGCCGCGGAGATCCCGCCTCGCGACTAAATGCCTCAACGGCTGAAGTTCATCGTCGCGTATGACGGTGCACCGTTCGCGGGATGGCAGAGCCAGGCATGTGGCAACGCCGTTCAAGATCACTTGGAGCGCGCCTTTGCTGCGGTCACGGGCAGCGAAGTGCGCGTGCAGGGCGCGGGTCGCACCGATGCAGGTGTCCACGCCTTGGCACAATGTGCACACGTCGACCTACCGGAACGGTCGCTGCGCGTATTGCAGTGGCCGCTCGCGTTAAATGCGCAGCTCCTTCCGACAATTCGCGTCCTGCGATGCGTGTATGTGCGGCCCGGGTTTCACGCCCGATTTTCAGCAGTCGGCAAAGCGTATCGCTACCGTATTTGGAACCACAGTATCCTTCCGCCGCTGGAGCTCGGTCGGGCATGGCATGTCTCAAAGCCAATCGACAGTGTGTCTCTTCGAACTGCGACGAAGTTGTTTGTCGGCCGCCACGACTTTGCCGCTTACGCAGCAAACCGCGGGAAGCCGGAACAGAGCACTGTCCGCACAATCGAAGGTGTCCGTGTCCACCAACGGCGGCATATCATCGAGATCGAATTCTCGGGTGACGGGTTTCTCTACAAGATGGTCAGGCTGATGGTGGGCGCACTGGTCCGCTGCGCAACGGGGCGGATCAGTGCAGACGAAATCCAGAAGCATCTCCAGCACCTTCGGGGCGGCGATAGCAAGAGCTTGCCGCGCCTCGTGGCTCCGGCGCACGGGCTGACTCTGATCCGCGTCCGGTATTGAGGAATGCTTGGCGTTCGCGGAGCCGCGGGTTTGGCAGAATACCTGCTTTCTAGAAATTATAATGCGCAACGGCGGAGCAGTCGATCCAGTTCTCCCCCAGCGAAAGCCTGGTTCCCTGCTCAGCCACAGCCGTGCAGGGCTGTTCAGCCAAAAGCACTTTCACGCGAAATCGCTCGCAGGATCCGCGGCGGGCATTCTCGTTGCCGTCCTCTTGGCCGGTACTTTTCTGTTCCTCACCTACCGAAATCACCGCCAGGAGACGCTCCGCGCTCAAACGGTCGAACTGATACGACTGGGCAGTTTGATCGAGAATGATCTCGCGGCATTGGAGACCGGTCACCGCGGTTTTCTCCTCACGGGTGACGTTAGTTTTTCCGACGCTTTCGAGGAGCGCCGCGAAGGCTTCGAGAAACGTGTGCACGACGTGACGGCACTGGTCGTCGGCAGCGAACCGCAACGCGATCGCATGATGGAAGTGCAGGAGCTTGTCGGCGCGTGGTTCAGGGACGTTGCGGACCCCGACATAGTCGCACGTAAGGCTCAGCCCAGCGCGTCGGCAGTTTTTGCCGCATCGTCGCTGTCGTCGACTGGCGTCCTCGGGATTCCGCTGCTTGATGAAGCGCGTGAACTCCTCCGCGCTTTCCAAAACGAAGAGCAGGTCGTGCTGAATGAGCGAATGCGTGACCGGGCATGGGATGCGCAGTCCACGCAGATCCTCCATTTCCTGCCGAAGCTGCAACGCTCGGTGGCTGAGATGGAGAGAGAAAAAAATGGTTACCTGCTGACGGGCGACAACAACTTTGTCGAAGGCTACAGGCGTGCTGCTTCGGCATTCACAAACTTCGACGGCTATCTTTCGATTCTGCTCGCGAACAATCCGGAGCAGAGCGCGTTTCTGAATGACATCCACAGCAAAGTGGATCTTTGGATCCGCACCTCTGCG
>JACDHZ010000174.1 GCA_013820755.1 Chthoniobacterales bacterium | reverse complement strand
ATACGAGGCAGCGGCTTCAGTATCATTTGTCTCCAGCTCGAGCCATATGTCGGGATGGCTGAGATTTGGCACGAGATCTACCCACAGCCGGTTCGGGCCGAACTGAAAGATGCAACCGTCGTCTTCCTCTTCGATTACCGGCAGCCCGAGCGTGTCGCGATAAAACGCGACCGTCTGCTCATAAGTGTGAGCTGGACACTTGATCGCAATATTCGCTCCGCCGGAAAATTGCGGGCCGTTGACGTTGGCAACCATGCTTATATAAGGTGTTCCAGAAGGACAAAGCCCCGCTCGCCTAACGAGTCGTCGGTCGAGCGGGCGGGCGCCGCGTAGCGCCTAACCGCCGGCCGAGCCTTTGCCGCCGGGCTCCGTCATTGCCACTGGATCGAGTGCCGCTTGCAGTTCCGCCGCCGGCAGCACATTCGTTTCGCGGCAGATCTCGCGAACGGTGCGGCCGGTTTTTGCGCTTTCTTTCGCAATCTCCGCTGCACGATCGTAACCGATCTTCGGCGCTAGGCTGGTGACCATTGCCATCGAAAGTTCAACCAGCTCTCGGCAACGCTCCTCGTTCGCAGTGATCCCGCGCACGCATTTCTCCGTAAATATTTCGCAAGCATTCCCTAGAAGCAGGATGCTCTCGAGGATGTTGTGCGCCATGACCGGCATCATCACGTTCAGCTCGAAATTTCCGTTAGCGCCCGCCCATGTGATGCAGGCGTCGTTGCCGATGACTTGCGAGCAAACCATCATCATCGCTTCCGACATCACCGGATTCACTTTTCCGGGCATGATCGAGCTTCCGGGCTGCGTTGCGGGCAGTTGAATTTCGCCGATGCCGCAACGCGGGCCGCTGCTGAGCCAGCGAATGTCGTTCGCGATCTTAAACAAGCTCACTGCGATCGTTTTAAGATGGCCGCTCGCTTCAACCACGGCGTCTTTGCTGCCCTGCGCCTCGAAGTGATTGGTCGCTTCCCGAAACTCGATTCCGGTCCGCTGCTTTAAATGACGCATTACCTTTGCCGGAAAATCGTGGTGGCGATTCAAACCAGTCCCTACGGCGGTGCCGCCGAGGGCCAATTCGCTAAGCACATCGATTGCCCGTTGCGTTCGCTGCCGTCCGTAGGCCACCTGCTGCGCGTACCCGCTAAATTCCTGGCCGAGCCGGACCGGTGTTGCATCCATCAGGTGCGTACGGCCGATCTTAATGATGTGGTGGAATTCCTTTGCCTTCGCCTCGAGTTCTGTCTGCAGTTTCTCGAGCTCGGGCAACAAACAATTCTTGAGCTGCTCAGCAGCGCTGACGTGAATGGCCGATGGGATCACGTCATTGCTCGACTGGCCCATGTTCACGTGGTCGTTCGGGTGAACGAGATCGCGGGCGCCGGTCGAGTGATTCGCGAGGTGGCAGCAGCGATTTGAAATCACCTCATTCGCATTGGTGTTGGTGCTGGTGCCGGAGCCGGTCTGAAAGATATCGAGCGGGAAATGCTCGTCGAGCTTGCCTTCGGCAACCTCCTGCGATGCTTGCACGATCAATGCTGTGCGATGCGCATCGAGCAAACCAAGATCATGGTTGGCTTGCGCGGCGCCCCACTTGATCAAGCCGAGCGCACGGATAAACGGGCGGCTAAACACGTAAGCGCTAACGGGGAAATTCAACACCGCCCGTTGCGTCGACGCGCCGTAAAGCGCGGACTCAGGGACAGACATCTCGCCCATCGAGTCCTTCTCGGTGCGCGATGGGCCGACCGTCATGCCGATTGATTAACGGGAACCCGCGCCGCATGGCGCATGGCCGGGTGGCTATGACCATTCCGGGTATGAACCTTCTCGAACACTGTGATGAACATCGGCGGGATATTCTGCAGAAAATACTCGGATTCCGCGTTTTCAAACAGAGTCGCGTGCTGGCGGAGTTCGTTGGTCACCTGGTAGATGATAAATGCGCCGCCTGCGGCCAGCGAATCGTACGTTTTCTGAAGGAGCGCACGTTTCTTATCGATCTCGAGAATACTGAACGGAATTCCCGATACGATGTAGTCGCACTGTTCGATCCCCAGCCGCTCCATTTCCTCAGGGAGCTGCGCGGCATCGCCGTTGATAACATGCACCCGTGGGTCCGAGCCAAACTGCCGCTCGAGATCGCGAGAAAAATCCGGATCCAGCTCGAACAGGAGCAGTTGCGAACCGGGCCCCATGCGACGCGCGATTTCTCTCGAGTGCACTCCTTCGCCGGGGCCGTATTCCGCGATTACACGCGGCTCACTAAAATCCATCTTGCTGGAAACCCGCTCCACGAGCGCTTTGGAACTGGGGATAATGGATGCGACCTGGAAAGGCCGCTGCAGAAATCGCTTGAGAAACAGAACGCTCATGGAGTGTGGATGTTCAACTGCCGCTACGGTGTTGTCCAGTCAGGATGTGTTCCGCCGCGGCCGTAAGGCTGTCCGACGTGCTGCAACCTACGCTGGCGCACAGTTTCCCTTCTCAAAAGGGGTAGATTATCTGTAACAAAGGTTGACATAGGCCATAAATCCTATAAAGCTTTTCTCTCACCGAAAAGGCTTGCCCCGGCGTGCCAGACTTGCTGATGTCTCTCCCCATGCACAACCTTCTCACAGTAAAGGAAACGGCGAAGTATCTCCGGATCCCGTTGCCGACTGTGTACTATTTGGTTCAGCGTGGACAGCTGCCGGCGATCCAAATTGGCGGCCGCTGGCGGATCAAAAAGAACGCCCTCGATAAAGATATTCTCAAGGAGGACCAGTCAGGCCAGCCCACGGTCCTCGTGGTAGATGATGACGAGAGCCTCCAAAGCCTTTTCAAAATTTTTCTGAAGAAAATCGGCTTCAGCAGGGTTGTTGTCGGCACGGTGAAGGAGGCGTTGGCTGCCATCGCCAAGCAGCGGTTCGACCTCGTTTTTCTCGATCTGAAGCTGCCTGACGGTCCTGCGGACGACGTGTATACAGCAGCTAAAGAAATTGATCCCGATCTGCCAATCGTGATTATCACCGGTTATCCCGACAGCGACATGCTCGACCGAATTCTCGCCCATGGCCCTGTGACCGTGCTGAAGAAGCCACTTCAGGTAGAGCAACTTCAGCAGACGGTGCGGATCCTCGGCCACAAAGACGCTGCGAAGCTCGCAGCGTAACAACAGGCTTTCCGGGGTGCTTGGCTTCAACCACGATCAGCGATTGCGCTGATCACAAAAAAACTAGGCGAAGTTCAGCGAACCTGCACGTGGATCGGCAGCAAGTGATTGATCATGTAGGTGCCGTAGTCCGCGATGCGCTGCGGCGGCTGCGCTCGACCGGCCGCGTCTGTTGCTCGAGCTACGAGTGTGCGGTCACCGGATTCTGAGGGAGTTTGCCACTGGAACTCCCAGAAGCGCCACGCGTTCTTTACGGCCTCGCCGCGCAGAGCTGCCGAGTTCCATGTTCTTCGGCCGTCCACGCTGATTTCGACTTGCACCACCTCCTCTTCGCCGCCCCAGGCCGCACCGTGAACTCGATAGGTAGTTCCGGCGGGTACCACCTCGCTCGTGCGCGGTCGCGCGATCTGCGCCTTTACCTGCATTTCGCCGAGAGGCACGAGATTCGGTAACCCGCCGCGCCGGTGCCAATATGTGTAGTCGATTGACTGGTAGTAGCCGTGGAACGGCTTGGCGGTAACAATCACGCGCTGGAGCCATTTGACAGCCGCCATTCCGAACCAGCCTGGGACCACAGCGCGCAGAGGAAACCCATGCTCCGGTGTCAGTGGTTCGCCGTTCATCGCGAATGCGAGCAGCAAATCGCGACGTGCTTTCTCTAGTGGAACGCTGCGCGCGTAGTGAATCTCACCCGAGGGTCGCGGCGTTTCCTTGATCTCGCCGCGATCGGCTCCTTCTAGAATAACTTCGCGCGCATCGGTATCGACACCGGCGCGCTCCAGCACGTCGCGCAACAACACGCCTGTCCAATGTGCATTGCCGACCGCGCCGAGGCCCCATGCGACCCCTTTGACTTTTGGCTCGAGAAACGAGCGGCCGTTCCCTGCGCATTCAACCGTCGCGGGGATCGTATGCGTCGGCAATTCGCGCAGCGAGGCATAGGTGAGCTCGATCGGGGTGCGGACGGCACCTTCAATCCTGAGCAGCCACGTTTCGGAGTCTATCTTCGGGACGGGGAAATGGCACCGAACGTAGAATTGCTCGTTAGGCGTGATGAATTCCTGCAGGCTTTCAAACGGCATCTCCAGATTCAGCGGCTGCTCGCCGCGGCTGATTAAAGCGTTCTCCGGACCTACGGCACCGGTGGTCTGCGTTTCCATCATCAGTGCCCGGCGCCGACGCTGGCACTCCTGGCGCGATACTGCCGCTTCAACAAAAGACCCCAGGTCCGATTGAACGGGTGCACCTGTTCCACCCTCTCGTTGCGGTGATAAATCGGGCGCGCCTCGTTTGCCCATCGAAAAATCGAACCTTCCAGATTGACTACATTCGTGTAGCCCGCTGCAAGGAGCTTGTCCGCAAACGCACCAGAGCGATACCCCACTGAGCAATAGGTCACGATCGCACGATTCTTCGGCTGCGCGATCTCGGAAGCAGGCGCGTCCGGCTCGACGTGCTGCGCGTTCCTCAGATGGCTCACATCGTACTCCGCGCAGGTCCGCACATCCAGCAACAGCGGCGCTGGTCGCGCCTGATCGTCCAGCCACGACGCGAGCTCTGCTGTCGTGATCCGTTTCACGTCGGGAAAATCAGTCCGCACCTTTGCGTTCACCAGCGCCCAGCCGATCGCGTGCGCGCTCAATGCTCCGCCGCACAATGCGAGCACCAGGGCGAAGGCGGTCTTTGTTCGCGACTTCATAATTTTCCGGTAGTTGAATTGCCACTGTACCAGCGGACCGCCCCTTGCCAATGCTCCCGGCGCGTCGCATAATCCCAGCTGATTTTGCGGGCGCGGTTAGCTCAGTGGTAGAGCACTACCTTGACACGGTAGGGGTCACAGGTTCGAACCCTGTATCGCGCACCATCTCTCTTCCCTCGTGGAGAGGCTCTTCGGGCGCTTCGGCATGACAGTTGCATGACAAACCGACCATGATCCTAGATCTTGCGGCGGATCTGAGTTGATCGTCGCTATTCGCGACCTTCCGTTGCGTCTGTGCATACACGACGAAGCGCGACTCTGAGGCTGGAGAGCGGTATGCCTGCGCTCGGCTTGGAGCATGCTGGTTCATGACGTGAGAGCTGGCCTTCTGGCAGGAGGCATTTGCACGTCGCGACCTTCGGCCGGCAGGGAGCGTCGCCGCCAAAGCACATAGATTACCGGGTAGAGCAGGAGCTCTAGGATGGCGGATGTGACGACTCCGCCGATCATGGGCGTGGCGATGCGCTTCATTACATCGGCGCCGGTCTGCGTCGCGGGTGACCACATGATCGGGAGCAGGCCGAAGAGGATCGCGCAGACGGTCATGATTTTCGGGCGGATGCGCTGGACTGCGCCTTCGAGGACGGCGTCGTGCAGGTCGCGCATCGAGTTCATCCGACCCTCGGCGCGGAATTTATCCCAGGCGTGATCGAGATAGAGCAGCATGATGACGCCAGTCTCAGCGTCTAAGCCCGCGAGGGCGATGAGCCCAACCCAGACGGCAACACTCATGTTGTAGCCGAGCACGTAGAGGAGCCAGAACGCGCCAATGAGCGAGAAGGGTACTGCGAGCAAAACGATGGCGGTTTTCGTGACCGACTTCGTGTTCATGTAGATGAGGACGAAGATGATCAGGAGCGTGAACGGGATGACGATTTGCAGGCGCTTCTCCGCGGCTTTGAGGTACTGGAACTGTCCCGCCCATTCGATGT
>JACDHZ010000173.1 GCA_013820755.1 Chthoniobacterales bacterium | reverse complement strand
CGTGGGCGGCACTGTGCTGGCGATGATCTCGGCTTCTTGATTGCTGCGCCAGTTGTCGTTCGTCGCGATGCGCACGCCGTCCTTGTTAAACAGCTCCAGCGTCGGATCAGCCAATTTCCCTGCCACCGGAAGCGAGGGACCAATCGCCCGCACAATCACCTTTTTCGAACTCGCTCCGGAAATAATGAAGCCGCCGATCAGCACGCCGTCTCCCGTACCGACCCGCCCACGTGTGGAGATGTTCAGCACGTCAGCACCGAGCCCGCGATCAAGGTCATACAGTTCCAGCAACCCGACGCCGGTCTCACCACCGGCGCTGCGTAGAACAGCAGTGTAAGCAACACCGCTGTCGTTCGAAGGCAGCTTCGAGAGAATAACCGATTCGTTAGGGGACGCGGGCGCAAAGCCGGTATCGATGATCTCCTGCTGGTTCGCGTTCTCGGCCCAATTGTCGTTCGTCGCAATCGATGCACCTGTGCCATCGTGCAGCTCGAGCGTAGGATCAACGAGGCCATTCGCGATTCCGCTCGAGCCCAACGAGGGTCCGATGCCGCGAATCATGGCCCGTTTCGCGGAAGTGCCGCGCACGATAAATCCGCTGATCGCAACGTCATCGCCAGTGCCGACCTGAAGTCGCGCCGAAACGTTCGCGAGCCGGTTCGAGGTCACAGCCGGCACAATTTGCGCAGCGAATTGGGTGCGACTTCCTGGCCAGATGGTATTTGCCGAAGGCGCGGTGTCCTGAACCCCAGTTACGGCTAGCATGTAATTCTGGTTCGGTGTGACTCGGGAAACACTCAGGACAACACTGTCGGGCTCGGCGCTGAGCACGGCGTCAGAAACAGTTATCCCCTGATCGAGAGAATAGTTCGAAGCGACCGTGGCGGTATTCGGGTCGAGATGGCTGTTAAATCTCACTACGAGATGGCTGGTGTCCTGACTGAGATAAACCGAGAGCACTTCCAGTGGACTGGCGATCCACTGGCGCAGCGTGCTCATGGCGGTTTCGTGCACGAGGTTCTTCGCGAGCGGCGGCATTTTAAGCTCATCGAGGGCGTTATCTCGCTGGTATAGCAGTGACCCCGCAAGGTCGCGGAACTTCACGTATGTGTTGATAAGGTTCTGATTCTCCAGCGGCGTGTAAAAACGGCCATCGTAGCCCGGGCCGAAGCCGCCGGGCCGATGACAGTGCGAACAATTCGCATCAATCCATGATCGCATCCGGTGTTGCACCGGGGCGGTGGGATTGGTTACTGAGACCGATCGGAGATAAGTTGCCAGGCTCTCTTCGCTGGGTGCTGGGTTAAGCAAGCCCAGGTGGCTCAGAGTTCGTAACTGATTGTCCGTTCGTCCGGTCGACGGATAGGTGAAATCGCCATTCAACTGGTGCGTCTTGGGTCCCAGAACGTAGTTCGCCTGTTGGTTGTGGCAAAACAGGCAATCGGTTCGGCTTGGATAAGTATACCTTTGGATCCGCGTCGCTCCTGATAGCGTCTTGACTGCGATCTCCTCATCGAGACCGCCAGGGAGCAAGTCGGCGTCGCTGTTGTCCCCGCGCCACTTGTAGGTCACGCCGTAGACCGCTCCTTCGGAATTGCGCACCAGCAGCCGCGTCTCAAGCCGTTTTCTTTCGCCGGTCACTTCGTCAACCGTGAGCTCGAAGTGCTTCACAAAGACGGTGCCGTTCGGAAACGTCCATTCGCCCACCGGCGCGAAGGCAATCTGCTCGGCGGCGGTATAAGGGGGTCCATCGTTAGGCACTGCCATCCAGCGGCTCTTGATGGCGCCATCGGACCAGAGCGGCGAGTTCACAGTGAAGGGAATCAATCCGTCCACTGGCGTGAGCGTCTGCAAGTCGCGGAAGGCGCCGGTCGCAGACAGAACGGGAGGAAACGCAAACGCGCCATCCTTCGGCGGCATGACATTGTTCAGATACGGACCAATGGCCGCGCGGGTATCCAAGCCGTATGGTGGCGCTTGCGCAAAACCCGCAGTCGCGATCAGACCCACGGCATGCGTGATCCACCGCAACGGGAGCGACCAGCAGCCCGTCCCGCCTGTCCTCATCGGCATCCCGAGGCTATGGCAGTTGATAAACTTCAACCAGGCCCACACCAGTCGTGCCCCCTTTGCCGGCTACAATAGCGGTGTAAGACCCCTGCGGCAGAGTAGCCACGATGGCCGATTCCATGTCGTTGGTTGGTGGGATTCCCGTCGCCTGGATCTCAGCTTCCTGCGTGTCCTTCCAATTGTCATTGCCGCGGACCAGTTGGCCGTTGGAATTGAACAGCTCTATCGTCGGATCAGCCAGTTTCCCAGCCACCGGCAGCGAAGGTCCAATCGCGCGCACGATCACCTTCGCAGAGCCCGTGTTCTTCCCGAGGATAAAGCCGCCGATCATTACGTTATCCTGGGTCTGGACGAAACCGCGGCTCGAGATGTTAGCCAGCTTGGAATTCGCAGCCGGATCCAGATCATACACTTCCATCGAACCAACGCCGGTGCCGCCGCCCGCGCCGCGCACGATTGCGGTGTAGCCAATGCCAGTGCCGTTCGCTGGCAGCGTGGCGACAATCGCCGACTCGAGGGGATCGGTCGGCGGAATCGTGCTGTCGATGGTCTCCTGTTTGTTCGGCGCATCCTGCCAGTTGTCATTCGACGTGATCAACCCACTGGGACCGTAAAGCTCCAGGGTGGGGTTAGCCAGGCGGCCGGGAACCGGTACGCCGTTAACTTGCAACGAAGGCCCAACCGCCCGCACAATCACTTTCTTTGGCTGCGTGCCCGTGACAATGAATCCGCCAATCAGCACGTTGTCGCCCGTCTCCACCCGCATGCGCGTCGAGATGTTGAGCGGCTGCGAGGCGGAGGTGGACGTCCCACTACCCACGATGATCCGGCCGGTCATGCCCATGTTGAGGTGCGGTATGCAGTAGTAGTCGAACGTTCCGGCGTTCGGGAACGTGTAAGAAAAGGTGAAAGGACTCCTGTGAATGCCCGCGTCGAATAATCCGTCGGCTATTCCGGGCTTGCCAGACGTGACACTATGATAAAAGGTGCTTGCCCAAGTCCACGTTACCGTATCGCCCGGCTGAATGGTGAGAAGCGAGGGATCGAAGGCGGGCGCATCGCCGCCAACCCGCACGTTGAAAGTGGCCGCAGGTGCCACTGCGGCGAGCAGCAGAAACACCAGTGCGGCCACGTGCCGCCCCCCGCCACTTAGCTTCCCCGTCGTGCTTGTCCATGCCGTTTGATTGTAAAATTTCATATAAAGAGGTCTCTTCCTGGTGTGGGGTTTCACAGCCCCGGTGAAGCTTCCGCAAGAATGTTTAACGGAACGCGGTGATTAAGTTCCTGAGAACCTCGGAATTTAAGGTTTTTTATGGTGGCGTAGCGAGGCATCACCTCGCAGTCCTGAGGCAAAGACTGGTGTCGGACACTGGGCTTTAACACTGGCGGCCGTGAAGGCAGTAGTCAGCGCAAGCGCGGTTGCGAGCGAGCAACTGGGCCAGAAGGAGCGGCTCTTCGAATGCCGCGAAGGAGGGCGGTTATTAGGATTGATGGGAACTGAAGGGTGCATACAAAGGCCGCTCTTTTGACGGTGATTACGCTTCTCAGCACGAAACCAACGTGCTCCAGGAAATTCTAACGGAATGGAGCGGGCAAGTTCCTGACTGATTGCGCGAATTGGAAAGTTGCCGACCGGAAAACAGAGCTAGCGCTCGCCGCCAGGGGACACTGCGACTCGAGTGGCTACTTTTTACGCTTGTAAATTCACGAAAAAATCACAACCTGTTCCTTTGTGAATACAGAAGCGCGGGCGCGCGACTTAATCGAGCCGCGCGTATTCGCGACCACGCGCTGGAGCGTCATTCTTGCCGCGGCAGACTCCGCGAGTGATGGGCCGAACGCGCGCGATGCGCTGGGCGAGCTTTGCCGCACTTATTGGCGGCCCATCTTTTCATTCGTTTGTCGCCGCGGCTATTCGACTGAGGATGCGCAGGACCTAACGCAGGATTTTTTTATGATGATTCTGGGTAACAACTGGCTGCAGTACGCGGACGAGAGTCGCGGACGTTTCCGCTCGCTCTTGCTCAAGTCGCTCCAGAACTTCCTCAGCCACGCCACCGAGAGAAGACGGGCGCAGAAGCGAGGCGGCGATTTCGACTTTGTTTCGTGGGACGATTGGATGGCGGAAGCGCCATCGCAATTATCGATTTCGACTCAAGCCTTCGAATCCCTGCCGGCGGAACGCCTGTTTGATCTCCGCTGGGCGGCGACGGTTGTGGAACAGGCGTTGCGACGTCTTCGCGAGGAATGCGAGAGCAAAGGACGGCGGCGGCTTTTTGAAACATTGAGTGCCCATCTCGCAACGGAACGTGCTGAGGTTTCGTACGCCAGTCTCGCGACCGCCTTGGGAATCCCGGAGACAGCCGTAAAAAAACAACTGCACAACCTCCGGCAGCGTTACCGCTGGCTCCTGCGCGAGGAGGTCGCGCAGACGGTGGGAAACCTTACGGACCTGGACGACGAGATTCGGCATTTGTGTAGCGTGCTCGCGGCCGGAGAAGCGGCGGATTAGGATCGAATCAATGATTCGCCCCGTCCGACCCCAATGAACCTCTGCGGCCTCTCCGATTCCCTCGCGGGAGTAGTCGATAATCCGGCTGAATGCGAGGAGTGCGGCGCCACAACGCGGCTTGGCCAGGGCAGTTGTGTGAGTTGCCTTTTGAAGGAAGGGCTGCAAGCCGAGGGTGAAGCTTCCAGGCAACGTTTCGAGAGGGTACTCGCAGAAGCTGACGTGCCGGACAAGCAATGGCGGCTAGGCAATTACGAGGTCCTCGAGGAGATCGGGCGCGGCGGCATGGGCGTAATTTACCGGGCCCGGCAGCGACACTCCCGGCGCATGGTCGCGCTGAAGCGGGTGCTCACCTATCACGCGGATTCACACGAAACACTCGTGCGTTTCCGGCGCGAAGCGGAGGCCGCGGCGAGTCTCGATCATCCGAATATTCTTCCGATTTACGAAGTCAGCGAGAGCGAGGACGGCGTTCCCTTCTTCAGCATGAAACTGGCGACGGCCGGAAGCTTGCGCACGGCTGAATCTGCGCTGCGCCGCGATCCGCGAGAATGTGTGCGGCTAATCGCAAAGGTCGCTCGCGCCATCGAGTACGCACACCAGCAAGGAATTCTCCATCGCGATCTTCAGCCGGGGAATGTTCTGCTCGATGGCCGGGCAGAACCGCTCGTGAGCGACTTCGGTCTCGCGAAGTGGCTTGGGGAAGAGAGTGATCTCACCCGTACGCTGACGACCTTCGGCACGCCTGGTTACATCGCGCCCGAACAAGCCGAAGGCGACACTGCCGAACTTACCCCCGCGGCAGACATCTACAGTCTCGGCGCGATGCTGTTTAATCTGCTCGCGGGCCGCCCGCCATTTGTGGGTGTAAATGCTCTCTCGGTCATCCGTCAGGCCACGGCGACGCCAGCGCCAAAATTGCGTTCGCTCGCACCGTCGCTCGGTCGTGATCTGGAAACAATCACCGCGCGCTGTCTGGAGCGTGATCCGAAAGCCCGCTACCAGTCCGCAGGCGATCTGGCCGAGGATCTCGAACGCTCGCTTGATGGTCGCCCGATTGTTGCGCGGCCAGTACGGATGCCCGCGCGACTCTGGCGCTGGTCGCGCCGTAATCCGGTTCTGGCCGGAGCGGCGACTGCGTGTCTGCTACTCGTGGCCGCGGTTATTTGGCTGCTGCGAGGACAGATCGCCCCGCCGCCAAGCACCCCGGCACAGGAAAAAAGCATCGCGGTCTTGCCATTTCAAAACCTGAGCAAAGACCAGGAGAACGCTTTCTTCGCCGATGGCGTGCAGGA
>JACDHZ010000048.1 GCA_013820755.1 Chthoniobacterales bacterium | reverse complement strand
ATTTGATCGTGCGCGGAATGGCTGGATCATTAGTCGAGAGCGTTAGTTGCGCCGTGACCGAACTCCCATTGACGCGGATCTCCTTCACGAGTCCGAAAGAGACGATATCGCGGCTGAATCCCGGATATTTCACGCCTTTCAACGCATCCCTCACCTGTTCTTCCGTTATCGCCATGTGACATGACCCTAATGGCAACGACTCGGGAGTAAACTCCTGGCGATCGAAGGCAGGCGCGAACTGACTGCAGGCAGGCTCGAGCAAAACCGAAGCGGCACGAATTGCCGCCTGAAAGCCGCTACGGCGAGGAGCCGATGGCGCGTGCCGATAATCGGCAGCTAGGCCGGTGTCGTCAGATCTTCTCTGCAGGCCCAAACGACACTTCCGAAGACCGACCCGACAGCGATCACGAAAGCAGAAAGCGTTAGCATGCGCTTCTGCTTAGCAACGGCCATGCCGAGGATTGTTTCCTAGGCAGAAGGGCGTGAGGCGTCTTTGATAGCGTCAGCTGACGCGACAGGAGTGTAAAATTTCATAACACAAAGATGGGTCACAAGGCGCTACCGGCTGAGCGTCAGCGGGGAAGCGCCTGCTCCAAATTTGCAAGTCCGTAAGCCATCACTGCGACGACCGCGGCGTTCTCCTGCAGGTGGTGTGGGTCAATCTTGTCAAAAGTGTCAGCCGCCGTGTGGTGATATTCGAAGTAAAATCGGCTGTCCTGCATCGGGTGAAACGTGGGGACCCCGAATTCCTCCATCGGACTCACGTCAGCGCCCGTGTGCTCGACCAGGTTGAGAAGCCCTGCCCCGGACGATTGAAGCACCTTCGCGATCGGCCCAAGCCATGTTTTCACTTCCGGTTTCGCCTTCAAGTTCATGCCGACAGGGTGCCCGGCGCCACCATCCGTTTCGATCGCAGCGAAATGGTTCGGCATTTCTGTTTTGTGATCCTGCGCGTATGTCGTGCCACCGCGGAGGCCATTTTCCTCATTCATCCACGCGATCATACGAAGGGTTCGGCGCGGACGCAGCCCAGCCTTCTTGACCAGATTCAAGGTTTCCATCGAGACCGCCACGCCGGCAGCGTCGTCAATCGCTCCTGTCCCGAGATCCCACGAATCCAGATGCCCGGAAACAATGACCACCTGCTCTGGGTCTGTGCTGCCCTTCAGATCAGCGACGACATTGAAGCTTTCCACGTCGGCAAACTGCTGTGGCGTCAACACCAGCCGCATGCGCAACTTCCCCTGCGCGGCCAAGTTCCCCACGAGTTCGGCGTCTTCAGCGGCAAGCGCGCCGGCAGGGATCTTCGGCGCATCCTCCGAATATTTTGTTTGGCCGGTGTGCGGCAGGCGATAATCCGCGCTACCGACGGATCGGATCAACGCCGCGACTGCGCCCATGCGTGCGGCTGCCGATGGTGCGTCGCTCCGATACGCAACCGCGTCGCCGTATGCTTCACCGCCACGGCCCTGCGCCGCCATAGCCTTATCGTAGGCGTGGTTGAACACGACAATGTTTCCCCTGACCGTTTCAGCAGGCAGCGTTTGCAGTTCCTCGAAATCTTTCACTACGACCACTTCCGCTGTAACGCCGTTAGCAGGTGTCGCCACGCTGCCGCCCAGCGCAGTGAGCACGAGCTTCTGCGTCGTGTCAGGCGCCTGACCGGGAAATTCCAACAGGGCAGCTGTCTCTTCTCCGCGCACCCAGTGTGGCACCATCACCTTCTCGATCCGGACATCGAGGCCGAGCGCTTTCATTTCCGCAGCGACATACTCCACCGCCTTCTGAGCCTGCGGCGAGCCGCTCAGCCGTGGACCGATGTTGTTACATAGATGCGCCACTTGCCTCAGTGCGTAGTCGCTCGTGAACGCCGCCTGCTGCAGCTTTCGTAAACCACTGATCGTCTCTTGTGAATAGAGCGTCGGCGTCGGGCTTGGAGAAGGCGATGTCTGCTGGGCACGCGTAACGGCCGGAAGGCAGATCGCCAGCAGAAGGAGATTGCGAGGCAACGAGAGCGCACCACTTTTCATCGGAAGCATCACTCTGCTTCGGCTGATTTCTGCCGCGCGTAAACCGCTGACTTGGCGTTACGCCTCGCGATCGGACCGGGTATGCCGAGGTTTGTAGATCGAGGCCGCGAGCGCGCCCAACAGCACCCTTTGCACCAGCCCTGCACCGAACCATTTCAACGCGAGCAGACCCGGCATTGGCAGAGTGACGTAAAGCACGAGTGTCATCACTTGTTGGAACAAGCCCATCCAAAGCCGAAGGAAGCTCCGTCGCCGATGCTTCGCCGCCGCCATCCCGTCTTCGCCCAGATGTACATGAACGCCACCGCGCAAAGCAGCTGCGCGCCCAACATCCAAAGGAATCGGATGCGCATCTCCACCTCGGGTCGCCAGAGTGCCGCGGTCGCTTTGTAGTCAGCGTCCAACCACACAGCATGAATCGCGAAATCAGTGGCAAATATATAAACGAATGCGACGACGATTGTGAGGAATAAGCGGCCTACGTTCATACTTTTTGCGATCGCGTAATTTGCGTGTGGCCAGGCGCCTATTTCGGCACCTGGATAGATTGCGAGGCAACACAAAGCCACTGCCCATTGCGCAGTGCCCACGTGTCCGTCCAACGATAATAGTACGTGAACGCCTTGCCCGCTTCGTCTTTGCCGACCTGCCGCGTCGTCCCAACAATGACAGCCGTGTCGCCGTGGACGCGAACGTCCGTGCGCGTGTTCGCGGCGGACTCGTAGACGTTCTTGTCCTTCTTGATGTTCGCCAGCAGCGCCGCCTTATTCACAAAACGACCGGTTGCTGTGACGCCTATGTAATTATCTGCCACAAAATTATTGACGGCAGCCGCGTCATGGGCCTGCAAAGCAGCGAGCCACCTGTTCTCCATTTCTTTCACAGCTGCCGCGGCAGCTTTGGGCACAGCAGCGGTCGGCGGAGGCGCGGCGGCTGAAGTTGCTTTCGGAGCCGAAGACGGTTTCGGGGCTGGAGACGACTTCGCGGCCGATTCCACCCTTGTAGCAGCTGAAGCGGACGAGGGTGACGGCGACTTGGCTGCAGCAGGGGTCGGTGTTACAAGTGGAGTGCCAGGACGCGGATACCCGGAACTCCGTTCAGATGGAACCGACACGATCGGCTCGCTTGACGATGAAGGCTCGGTCGCCCGCAGGCTGAGCTTCTCGACCGGGGTGGGCGATTCCTCCTGTCCGAACGCGCCGAGAGGCAGAGCAGCGAGTAAAAGTACAGCAGCAAAGGGCAATGATCTCATCTCTTCTATGATTTAGTGGGCGGGGCTGCGCGGTGGGCAAGTTTTTGGATTAGCGGCAGCCACGCTAGTCAGCAGTCGAGGTACTGGTCAAGACGCATTCAGCCCGTATCAGCCGGAGTCCGGCGTTTATTATGAATAGTGGATCACCGCGGTCCACACACAGTCCGCAGTGTAGCCGATCGAGTGCGCATAGCGAGCTTCGGTAACACTGCACACCAGCAAAGTAAGACACATCATCGGAAATGTGCCTGCGTTCTGCAACGCCTTCTGATCCGTCGATATCCGTGGATGGCGGCGTGGCGGGCGCTAACGAGTGAGCCGATATCCGGCACCCCACCGGCGGTGCGTGACCTCGAGATCAACAACATCTGCGCCGTGGAACCACACGAATGGTTTACCGCGGATACATGCAATGACGGAGCAGTTCACGATGGCGACATCCTCGACGACCCTGCCATCGCCGAGTGTGACAGTTGCAACATGAACATCGGCGCCTGTTTCGGCGAAATCGAGCAACTGCTGCCTTAGGTGTTCGGGTAAAGTATTCAACGCCCTCTTCGATTCGGATGCCGCACCACCAAAGCGCGGCTGTGAAACGGTTAGACGCCTGCTCATCGTTCAGAATTGCCCAAAGCCACTCGCACCCTCTGGCAAGGACAGTAATTATTTCTCGGCCGTGCGATTGATCCGAATCGAACATCGGATACCATCCTTTCGGCTTGCTGCCGGCCCGCACGCGGATCGAACAGATCCGCGCGGCGTCAGAAACTTCACCGCCAATATTCGGATCTCGTTATGAATCTACCCTTTTGTGTTCTTTTATCCCTTCTGGTGAGTGGCTTCTCGCCAGTGGCGAGCGCGAGCCAGGCCACCAGCACAACACTTACGGTAGCTGGCATGCAGGCGGGGCCAACGCCATTCATCGCCAAACTTACTTTAGATGCGAGTGACTCGACCAATCTGGAAACGATCAAGTTCACCATAGCCCCTAAGCCAGGTTCTTTGACGAGGGCGCTATCCGCCACTTACTCAAAGGCGTACCTGCAGACGCGAGGTTACGTGGATGCGACGGCCAAGCGGATCATCGTTCCCATATTCGGCCTGTATGCTGCCTATACAAATCAAGTGACATTGACATACTCGTTCAGGGATGCCTCCTCTAAAAAGGCAAACGCCGTCATTGAAACGGCTGCTTTCGATCACCCGCCATTCGACAATCCTAACGTTATACAGGCTAGGACCGTGACGAAACAGTTAAGCTATGACTACATTCTCGTAGCCAATTCCAATAGCACACACTCACCGACAATCATCGATACGGATGGTGTCGTGCGATGGGTGGGGTTCGATGGAGTCGCGAATCACTACTGCGCGTTTTTCGAGAACGGCGTATACCACTTCCAGGGTACGAAGCTGATTCGCATGGAGTTGGATGGACAAGCCAGGGTCGTCGCGGATTATGCCAGCGAGTCGGCCGTCGGATTCAGCCATAACATCGACCCGGGCAAGTACGGGATGATCCTGGACGTCAACACAACCGCTTATGTCGATTCTGTGCACTTCGAGGTGGACGGTAATGGCCGCATCTTGAAGAAGTGGAACCTCGCGGAGATCGTCAGGGCTGCGATGATCGCTGGCGGCGACGATCCCGCCGGGTTTGTGCGAAAGTCCAACGGTGATTATGGCTTCGCTTCGCCGTCGGATTGGGCGCATGACAACGCGGTCACGTACCGTAAATCAGATGACTCAATCATCATCTCCAGTCGCGAGAACTTCGCGATCTGCGTCGATTACAACACGGCCGCCATTAAGTGGATTCTAGGGGACACAACGAAAGCGTGGTATCGATATCCGTCACTCAGGAAATATGCCCTCACCCTTTCGGCGGGCAGCGTTGCTCCTGCCGGCCAGCACGCTGTATCCATCACGCAGGATGATCATCTGCTGCTGCTGGATAACGGCACGCCGAGCGCGCATCATACTCCGATAGGTGTCCGGCGCTTGTATGCGGCCGGCCGTAAGTACAAGCTTGATCTTGATGCCAGGACTGCCACGGAAGTTTGGACCTTTGATAACAACAAGAGCGTCTTCAGCCCTTTCCGCAGTAGCATCTATGAAGATGCACCCTTCAATTATCTCGTTGACTATGCGGTGGCGCGTAATCCTGACGGCAGTACGCGCGCAGAGATTCTTGGCCTCAGTGCTTCTGGGCAAAAGGTATTCGACTATAGCTATCCATCTCCGGCCGGGTATGTAGCTTATCGATCAATCCCGATCCATCTGGAAAACCTCGCTTTCGGGCCGCCGACGGAAGTAAGTCTCGCAAACATCTCTGCGCGCTCAGAAGTCCGAACCGGAGATAACGTCGGCATTGCTGGTTTCGTCGTTACAGGTTCCGGACTGAAAAAGCTAGTGTTCCGGGGGCTGGGTCCATCGTTAAAGGTAAACGGTGAGCCAGTCGTTGGAAGATTGATGAACCCGGAACTCGAGCTGTTTGACAATAGCGGCCACCGGCTGCAGTCCAATAACAATTACAAGGAGGGGAATGCGGTTGGCGAGATCAAGAATGCCGGCCTCGCTCCGAGTGATGATCGCGAAGCAGCGATCTTCGTGGAGCTGGCGCCAGGAGATTACACCGTGATCTTACGTGGCGTAGATGAGACTACAGGGATAGGACTTGTCGAGATCTTCGACGTCTCTGCCAGCAGTGATGCAAAACTTGCGAATCTCTCTGCACGCGCGTTTAGTTCTACGGGAGACAAGGTTTTGATCAGCGGTGTAATCCTTCGCGGCGAGACATCCACCCGGCTACTGTTCCGCGCACTCGGGCCGGAGCTCAAAGCTCAAGGTGTGCTAGAGGCGCATGACGATACGTTGCTAACACTCTTTAACTCCGAGGGCGCAAAGATCGCAGCTAATGACGATTGGCAACTCGCTCATAATGCAGCTGAGATCGAGGCAACGGGCATCGCACCACTCGATAGCAGAGAGGCCGCCATCCTTGCCCCAGCAATTTCAGGTACCTATACCTGCGTAGCACGCGGTAAGAGCGACAGCGGGATAGTTCTACTCGAAGCTTACCAGATCGACTAAGCCAAACGCAGGCTCACTTTTTTGGCGCGAGCGTATCCGACGGGCAGATCGCTCGCAAAGACAACTTGGCCAGGTGTTCGCCTCAGCAGAACGTCAGCGCGGATCCTACGCTGTCTTTGCTGAACGAACCGCCGCCGCCTGGCGATCACTGCGCGATCGCGTGATAGCGCAAAGGCGCGGAAAGGGTATAACTTGACCACACAGTCAGGTGTCATTTTCGAATCCACTATGAAGACAGTGCTCGACCCCATCTGCGGAATGGAAGTTGATCCGCAGAATGCCGCTGCCATCGGCCGTCGCGGTGGTGAGAAGTTTTACTTCTGCTCGGAACACTGCTGCGACAACTTTCTGCAACACGACACCAGAAACAGTTCCGCGCACGACGAGCACTCCTGTTGCCGCGGAGAACATCACGACAAGGCACATACTGCGAGCGCCGCGGCTGAGCACAAGCCGGAGAAGAAATACTTCTGCCCGATGTGCGAAGGCGTGGAGAGCGATGCGCCCGGCAGCTGTGCGAAATGCGGGCTGGCACTCGAGCGCAACCCGCTCCATCGCGAGCGCAAGGCGATCTACACCTGCCCGATGCATCCGGAGGTCGAGCAGGATGGGCCAGGTAGTTGCCCGATCTGCGGGATGGCACTGGAGCCGAAGAACATCGTGGCGGGCAAGGATGAGGATAACTCCGAACTGCGCGACATGGCGCGCAGATTGTGGATCGGCGCGGTGCTCAGCGCGCCGGTATTTGTGCTCGGAATGTGGCACATGCTGCCGGCCGCGCCGCATTGGCTCCAGGGCGACACATCGCGTTGGACGCAGTTCCTCCTAAGCACGCCCGTCGTGCTCTGGTGCGGCTGGCCGTTTTTCGTCCGCGGCTGGCAATCACTTCGAAACCGTTCGCTTAACATGTTTACACTCATAGCGATGGGAGTCGGCGCGTCGTATTTCTACAGCGCCGTTGTCATGTTGTTGCCGAACATCTTCCCCCTCCATCTTTCGCCGCGCACGGAAAGATTGGCGTCTACTTCGAAGCAGCGGCGATCATCACCGTGCTCGTGCTACTCGGACAGGTGCTCGAGCTGCGCGCCCGCAGCCGCACGGGCAGCGCCATCAGGGCGTTGTTGGACCTTTCGCCGAGCACTGCTCGCGTGGTGCGTGACGGCGAAGAGCACGAGGTGCCGCTCGATGAAGTACAACGCGGCGATCGTCTCCGGATTCGACCGGGCGAAAAAGTTCCCGTCGATGGCATCCTGATTGATGGCCGCACGAGCATCGACGAATCAATGATCACCGGTGAGCCAATGCCGGTCGAGAAGAGCAACGGCGATCGCGTAACCGGCGGCACGGTCAATCAAACCGGCAGCATCGTCATGGAAGCTGAGCGGGTCGGGAGCGAGACCGTGCTGTCGCAAATCGTCGACATGGTTGCGCAAGCGCAACGCAGCCCGCGCCGATCCAGGCGCTGGCCGACAAAGTTGCGGCTTGGTTTGTGCCGACGGTGATCACGGTTGCAGCCATCACCTTCATCATCTGGGCGATCGCAGGGCCGCAACCACGCTTCGCCTACGCAATCGTGAATGCCGTCGCCGTACTGATCATAGCCTGCCCATGCGCGCTCGGTCTTGCCACCCCGATGTCAGTGATTGTGGGGGTCGGCCGCGGCGCACAAGCCGGCGTGTTGATCAAAAAAGCCGAAGCGATGGAGTTGATGGAGAAAGTCAGCATACTCGTACTGGATAAAACAGGCACGCTCACCGAAGGCAAGCCACGCCTCACGACGGTTTTTCCGATCGATTCGCTCAGCGAAGATGAGTTGCTCGCCGCCGCGGCAGCAGTCGAGCAGCATAGCGAGCACCCGCTCGCTACTGCGATTGTAAACGGTGCGAAAGAGCGCGGCGTGAAACTGCCGATGGCTAGCGAATTCGGATCTACAACCGGTGGCGGTGTCATCGGCCAGGTAAATAGCCAACGCGTGATTGTGGGGAAACCGACTTTCCTGCGGTCGCAAGGCATCACTGATCTTGAAGAACTTGAAAGCAAAGCCGCCGAGCTGCAACAGCGCGGTGAAACTGTTGTCTTTGTTGCGATCGATGAACTCGCGAGGGGCATCGTCTCGGTAGCAGATCCGATTAAAGCTTCCACAACCGCTGCGATCGAAAGCCTGCACAAGCTCGGGCTAAACATCATCATGCTTACGGGAGACAACGAACACACTGCGCGCGCCGTCGCTCATACGTTAGGCATCGATGACGTTGAAGCCGCGGTCGAGCCGCAGCACAAACAGGAGCGCCTCCGTGATTTGCGCAAAGCGAATCAGGTGGTCGCCATGGCGGGCGACGGCATCAACGACGCCCCCGCGCTCGCCGCCGCGGATGTCGGCATTGCGATGGGCACGGGCACGGACGTCGCTATGGGAGCGCCGGCATAACGCTCTTGAGCGGCGATCTCCGCGGCATCGAAAAAGCCATCCGCCTGAGCCGCGCAATGATGAGCAACATCCGGCAGAATCTCTTCTTCGCTTTTATCTACAACAGTCTTGGAGTCCCTATCGCCGCCGGAATTCTCTACCCGTTTTTCGGTCTGCTCTTGAGTCCGATACTCGCGGGCGCCGCGATGAGCCTTAGTTCCGTGTCGGTTATCGCCAACGCGCTGCGACTACGCTCGATCAGACTGATCGACTAACTTATTGCTCCCGCGCCTAAGAAACGACGAACGTGCTAGCGCACGGGCTGCTGCTCGGGGCGTTCGTGCTGCGAACCTCCGCTAACGTCAGCACTGCCGGCGCCGTCCGGAGAGCCGCCTTCCCATTGCTCTTTCAGCGCGGCTTTCCGGCTGAGCTTCACGCGGCCTTTGTCGTCGATGCCGATGCATTTCACCCAGATCATCTCGCCGACTTTCGCGACGTCTTCGGTGCGCTTGACGCGGAAATCCGCGAGCTCCGAGATGTGCACGAGACCGTCTTTGCCCGGGAACACTTCGACGAAGGCGCCGAATTCTTTGATCGAAACAACTTTGCCGTGATAGGTCTCGCCGACTTCGATCTTCCGATCCCGAGAGCGATTTCCAGTCGAGGCCGCGAACGCGTTCATCCAGCCGCTTCCCGATCGATTGGTCCGCCTCGAAACCGAACAGCTCGCAGGCGGCCACGTTGACATAAGTGATGCGCCCCTTCGCGTCCGTGACGATGATGCCTTCCTGGATCGCATTGAAGACCGTCTCGATGAGCCCTTTCTCCCGCGCGAGCCGCAGCAGATAATGTTGCACGTCTTCCGGCCCAATCTTGCCGAGGCGACCGATCAACTTGTCGAGAAAGCCGGACTTCATGGGGGTTAAGTGTAGGTCAGCACAGCGGCGGTTCGAAAGAGGCAATACTGCTTGTGAAGTGCGCGCTTCCGTCGTGCTCCACCATTCGTAATCTCAGGTGACGCGATGAGATCGGAACTTTGGTATTTGATCATCGGCATCCTCCTGGTGCTGGTGGCGGTCTCCGGCACGGTCGTGAAGCGGCTGCCGTTCACCGCAACCATGGTTTACCTGGCGCTCGGCGCTGTCCTAGGCCCGGTGGGTCTCGGCTTCTTCATCGTCGAGCCGATGCGCAGCGCGGCGTGGCTCGAACATGCGGCCGAGATCGCGGTGATCGTGTCACTGTTCACGACCGGGCTGAAGCTGCGCGTTCCGCTGCGCGACAAGCTCTGGTGGGTCCCGGTGCGGCTGGCGTTTGCCTCCATGACGATCACGGTTGGCCTGGTTGCGCTGGTCGGCGTCTACGGTCTCGGCTTGCCGCTCGGCGCCGCGGTCTTGTTAGGCGCGATCCTGGCGCCGACTGATCCTGTGCTCGCCTCCGAAGTGCAGCTCGAGAGCGCGACCGACACGGACAAGCTGCGCTTCAGTATCACAGGCGAGGCGGGATTAAATGACGGCACGGCGTTCCCTTTCGTGATGCTTGGCCTAGGGCTGCTCGGGCTGCATGAGATTGGCGCATGGGGTTGGCGCTGGCTGACGGTTGATGTGATCTGGGCAATCATTGGCGGCCTTGCGATCGGTGGTGGCGCCGGCGTGCTACTTGGGAAGCTCGTTATTTACCTCCGGCGCGAGCACAAGGAAGGCTTCGGGTTGGATGAATTTCTCGCGCTGGGGTTGATTGCGTCGGTCTACGGCGCGGCCCTAATCACGCACACCTACGGGTTTCTGGCGGTCTTCGCCGCAGGCCTGGCGCTGCGGTCCCTGGAGCGAAGTCATACCGGCGACGAGGCTCCCGAAGATATGGTTTCGGACGTCCTCTCCGGTAAAAAAGAAGAGATCGCGACGCACCCGGAGAAAGCTCCCGCGCACATGGCCGAAGCGCTCCTTGGATTCAACGAGCAGATGGAGCGCGTGCTCGAAGTCGGTCTCGTTCTGCTCATCGGGGCGATGCTGATGCCGCAGCTCCTCCCATGGAATGAGCTTTGGTTTGTGGCCGTGCTTTTTCTTCTGATCCGGCCGCTCGCCGTGCTCCTCGGCGTGCGCGGAAAAAGGGTCGGCTCCATCCAGCGGGGGCTTATCTCCTGGTTTGGGATTCGCGGGATTGGCTCGCTTTACTATCTGATGTACGCGGTGAACCACGGCGTGTCAGAGGAGATGTCACGGCGGCTTGTTTCGCTCACGCTTTCGGTCATCGCATGCTCGGTCATCGGGCACGGGATTTCGGTGACCCCTCTGATGAAGTGGTATCACGCGAGAAGTCGCGTACGCGCGAGCTAGATCAGGCGTGCGTTGCGATCGGGATTGACGCGCGGCGCTCAATCGAAAATTGTGCGGGTCGATGCCGAACCCGCATTCGCCGCTCGCCCGGCACTACAACGGTCTCGAAGATAAGCAGACGTTTCTGCGCAAAATCTTCAACGACTCGGCGCCGCATTATGAAGCGATTGCGCGGCTCGGATTTTTCGGCTCCGGGCAATGGTACCGGAAGGACGCCTTGCGCCGCGCGGGGCTCACCCCGGGAATGCGCGTGCTGGATGTTGCCAGTGGCACGGGGCCGACGGCACGCGCGATCAGGGAGATCGTAAGCGACGAAGCGCTGATTACCTGCGTGGAGCCGAGTGCGGGCATGTTAGCGGAATCGAGAAAGACACTGGGCTGCGAGCACATTCAGGCGACCGCGGAAGCAATCCCGGTCGCGGATCAGTCGTATGATTTTCTGACGATGGGCTTCGCACTTCGTCACGTTGATGATCTCGAGCGTGCATTTGTCGAATACCGTCGCGTCCTGAAGCCTGGCGGCAAAGTATTGATCCTGGAATTGACCCTGCCGAAGAGCCGGATTGCCCGCTTCTTTTTGAAGCTGTATTTCAAATTCACTCTGCCGGTGGTTGTGCGCCTCTTCACTGCGAGCAAGCAGGCTGCGCACATGATGTGGTACTATTGGGATACGATGGAACAAGTCGTATCTCCGGAAACGGTGGTCGCAGCCCTACGAGACGCTGGTTTCTCGAAGGTCGATCGCCGCGTTTCAATCGGGCTCTTCACTGAGTTCGAGGCGCAGCGGCTCGACTGAGAACCGCCCGACCACGCGCAATCCTGCGCTCGCCGTCCGGGAAAAGAGCGGGATCGGTGATCCCGCCCTTCCGGAAATAACGTTGTCGCCTAATGCACCGGCTGCTGCTCCGCGCGCTCGTGTTCCGGCACGCCGCCACTATCAGGGGAGCCGCCTTCCGCTTGCTCCTTGAGCGCGGCTTTGCGGCTCAGCTTCACGCGGCCCTTGTCGTCGATGCCGATGCATTTCACCCAGATCATCTCGCCTACTTTGGCGACGTCTTCGGTGCGCTTGACGCGGAAGTCCGCGAGCTCCGAGATGTGGACGAGCCCATCTTTGCCCGGGAACACTTCCACGAAGGCGCCGAATTCTTTAATCGAGACGACCTTCCCATGATAGGTCTCGCCGACCTCGATCTCCTTCGACATGCCGCCGATGATCTGCTTCGCGCGGGCCATGCTTTCGGGGTTATTTGCGTAGATGTGGACGGAACCGTCGTCTTCGATGTTAATCTCCGCGCCGGTTTCCGCGACGATGCCTTTGATGGTCTTGCCGCCAGGCCCAATGAGCGCGCCGATCTTCTCCGGGTTGATTTTGATCGTCTCGATCCGCGGGGCGTATTTGCTGAGGTCTTCGCGCGGTTTGTCGATCGCCTTGGCCATGATCTCGAGAATCTTGGTGCGCGCTTCTTTGGTCCGCATCGTGGCTTCGGCCATGATCTTGTGGCTCACGCCCGGAAGCTTGAGGTCGAGCTGGAATCCGGTGATGCCCTGTTCGGTTCCGCAGACTTTGTAATCCATGTCGCCGAAGTGATCCTCGGAGCCGATGATGTCGGTGAGCAGCTCGTAGCGCTTCATCTGGCCGTCTTCGCCATTTTCAGTAACGAGACCGACGCTGATGCCCGCGACTGGGGTCTTAATTGGAACGCCGGCATCCATCAGCGCGAGCATGCCGCCGCAAACGCTCGCCATCGAACTGGAGCCGTTCGATTCCATGATCTCGCTCGTGATGCGGACCGCATAGCGAAAATTATCCGTGCCCGGCACGACTGGCTCCAGCGAACGCTCGGCTAATGCGCCGTGCCCGATTTCGCGACGGCTGGCGCCGCCGGTGCGGCCGGTCTCACCGACGCTGAATGGCGGGAAGCTGTAATGCAGGATGAAGCTCTTCGATGTTTCGCCGCCACCGTAGGCGTCGATGTTCTGCGCTTCCTCGATTGGCGCGAGCGTCACGAGCGCAAGCGCCTGCGTTTCACCGCGCTGGAAGATGGCGGAACCATGTGCGCGCGGAAGCACGCCGACTTCGCATTCGATTGGCCGCAGATCCTGATAGCCGCGGCCGTCCATGCGGCGCTGCTTGTCGAGGACGCTGATGCGGAACGCCTTCTTCTGCACGTAGTCGAACGCCTGCGTGATCGCGAACTTGTCGGCCTCCGGGAATTTCTCGAGCACCGCAGTTTTGACTTCGTCGTTCAGCCCGTTGACCGCTTTGCTGCGGTCGACTTTCTTCGCGTTATACAGCGCGCCTTCGATCCGATCGCCGGCAACAGAATAAGCGACTTCAAGAATCTCCTGGTTCACCGTCATCAACGGCATCTCGCGCTTCGGCTTTCCGATTTGCGACGCAAGCTCCTGTTGGATGCGGATCATCTCCTTTGCGTGGAGATGCGCGAACTCGAGCGCCTTTACGAAATCAGCTTCGGGAATCTCAAGCGCTGAGCCTTCGATCATGATCACGTCGTTTTCCGTGCCGACGTAAACGAGATCGAGGTCGCTATCCAGACGCTCGTCGTGGCTCGGATTCGCAATGAACTCGCCATTCACGCGGCCAACGCGCACGGCGCCGATCGGGCCGGCGAATGGAATGTCGGAAACGGTTAACGCTGCCGATGCGCCATTGATCGCGAGGATATCAGGATCGTTCTGGCCATCCGCGCTCAGCAAAACCGAAATGATCTGCGTGTCGTAGAGATAACCCTGCGGAAAGAGCGGCCGCAGCGGCCGATCTGTCATACGCGAGGTGAGCGTCTCCTTTTCCGAAGGACGGCCTTCGCGCTTGAAATAGCCGCCGGGGAATTTCCCCACGGCTGCCGCCTTTTCGCGGTAGTCGACCGTGAGCGGGAACCAATCCTGCCCTTCCTTGATTTTCGTGGCCGAGACCGCGCTCGTGAACACCATCGTATCGCCGCATGAGACGACGACTGAGCCGTCGGCGAGCTTTGCGATTTTGCCAGTCTCGATTGAGATCTGATGAGACCCGATTTGGGCCGTGACCTTGTTTTGCATAACTACTTTCTGGAATTGGCGAATTCCAGGACCGGTCACTCTGATTGGGGGTTTTAACCCCGAAAGCGTTCGGGGCTAAAACCTCAAATCAGATGTGGACGAGCAGCCTGGAAAGCCGGGTTTACTTTTTCTGATTGATCGAAATGGCGCCAGGCTGACTAACGAGGGAATCGAGAGCGCCCCGCACCGAAACGAGGGCGGAATAGTAGTTCAAGAACGAGCGATGGCAAGCACGCTTCTGAACGAAGCAGCGGTTGCGCGGTCGATTGCGCTCCCTGGCAATATTGCGGTCGGCGCCTTTTTCACGCGGCAGGTGTGTTCTTCGGCCGCGCTGGTCCCGTTATATCTGTCGCATCGACTGTTCTACGACGTGTCGATGAAATACGGAAACATCGACATGTTTCGTTGACGTGTCGATGCCATCGACATACTCTCCCGACGTGCCGACAAAAGCGCCGAACCTCGACAAGAGAGTTTGGCGACCGGACGTGCCATTCGATGCGCTTCCTCTCCTGCCGCCAGAGGCAGAGCTGGAAACGCGGGCCGTGTTGAACCAATGCATCGCCGCGCGCGCCGCACTCGCGGAACTCAAGCAGGCAGCCGAATTGATCCCGAATCAATCCAGCCACAGCGTCTTTCCGTTTGGCTCGCGTGTTCCAAGCTTCCTCGTATCCAGGGATAGCTTCCAAGTCCGCGGCGGTGATTGCGGTTGGATGGTCTATCAAGAAATCGCGGCCTGCGTCCGTCGCGCGGTAGGTTTTTGGCGCGACTTTTGCGATCAAGCCGCCTTTCGTTAGGAACGTCATAGCCCACCCCGTGCGGTTCCGAATTACCGTCGCTCTACCGCTTGGTAGTCGCTGCTCGATCTCCGATGGCGTCAGATCAAATTCTCGGATCATAGCTTCGGTGGCCGATCGCCGCGTGATGTCTTCTGTAATGGCGAGAGCGAGGACTGGTCGCAGACACTTATCGAATGTTGGGATGGCCATAGGAGAGTCTTAGCTCGTTGAATCTGGAAAGAGGTCGGGAATGTCGGCCTTTTGTTTGGCAACGCCCGGCTTAATGGGAACGTCTAGGGCTCCTGCTGCACGCAATTCCTCCGCGGAGATGATCGGGCCGGCGCAAATCTTCTCCAGCAGCGCGGCTTGCTGCGGTTCGAGTTCGACGAGCCAGCCGAGGATTTAGCACGTTGATCAGCTCGGTGGTGTATTCGGCGAGCCAATGGTCGGGGCTCGATGAAGCCGAGCGGCGAGGGCGGGCGACGGTCGCCGATGATTGGGCGTTCGCGGTTGCGTTTCCGGTAGCTAAACCATTGCAGCAGCACCTGTTTGCCGGAGACTTCGTAGCGCCACACGGCAGGCGGGACATTCTCCACGTAGCCGGTGCCAATCAGCAGGCGCTGCTTGCTCGCGTCGTAGTCGATCTTGTCCGGCATGGCCTCCGGCGTCTGCGGGATGGCCCCATCCTTGGGAATGTGTGGGCGTTTCGCCGCGAGCAGGCGCGGCGGCCGGGGGGCGTCTGCGGTCGGGATCGGCCATACGCTCGCCGAAAGTGTGCAGCCAGATGACGGTGCGCCCGAGCGCGGCGGCGGCGGCGAAAGTGGCGGCGTCGGCGGTGAGCGGGAGGCGCAGGCCAGGCGTCGAGAGGTCGTCTTGAAAGCGCGCGGTGAAGGCCGGGTGCGCGGCCGTCGCGGCTACGTAGGCGATGAAATCCTCGGCGCTCACGGCGCGGCCCAGGCGCTGCGCGAGGCAGGGCAGCAGCTTCGGCGGAAGATTCGCGCTGCTCGCGCCGGCATCGCGCCACAGCGGGAAGACGCGGCCGCCGAACGAACCTTTGTAGTGGTGAAGATCGGGAACTAGTCCGGTGATCGTTAGCGCCGGGCCGTTGGTCGGCGACTCCTCGGTAAACGCGGTTAGGTAAATCTGCTTCTCTGAGCCGATCTCCAAAGCTCCGCGTTGGCTTGAGTGATGACGCGCGCATCGGGAATGATCGATTCGCGATTGAACGAGCGGAACCCGTATCGCACCGGCTGAACGCACGGTTTCGCCTCTTCGATGATCGGCGTGAGGGTCGGCTCGAAACCGGGGATTGCTTCTTTAACGACGGAGCGGATGTGTCGGTCTGCCGGCTTTCCGTCGCGCATTGTTGGATGGAAAAGCGCCTCCTTCTTTTCCGCTGGCGCGGTGATGAGTTGTTGCCATCGCTTCATTAATGAATCCGCATCGGAGCCATAACCCACGTGCGTTTGGTTTGAACGCC
>JACDHZ010000316.1 GCA_013820755.1 Chthoniobacterales bacterium | reverse complement strand
GCCCGGCATCGTGATGATGCGCGTCGTGCGCGGTGTGCGGATGCGAAGCGAGATCAGTGGAGGCGTCCATAGTTAGGAGAACTGAACCTCGTTTTCACGAAGGAGCATTTCAAGATAAAAGCAGGATTTTGCGCGAGAGAAGCGCTCGTAGCCGGTGCTACGACTTTCACCCCTTCTCCGCGACCTCGGGCACCGTCTCTTCCGCGGCTAACTGCACCTCGCGAAAACGGCGCAACCCGTGCGTCTGCAGGCTCTCTTCGAAAAGATCGCGATTGATGGCCTGCGCCGCCGCGGCGCCCTGTCCGGCTGCGATGATCATCTGGCAATTCGCCGGCGTGACGCAGCCCGCGGCGTAAACCTTCGGGACCGTGGTGCGCATGCAATGGTCGACCTCGATCTGTCCGTCTTCATCGAGCTTCGCTCCGAGTGACTCAGCGAGATCCGTGTGGAAGACGTCTCCGCGCGTCGTGAAGATGTTGTCGATCCGAACCGACAGGCCGCTCTCCAGATGGAGCGCAAGGATCTGACGTTCGCGATGCTCAACGTCGAGGATTTTCTCCTGGTGCACGGGAATGTCGTATTCCTCGATCCACTCGGCGTGTTGCTTGCTCCAGCGCGGCTCTTCGCCATTCGTCGCCACGACCACACAGGCCGAGTAGAGCAACATGCCGAGGGCATACTCGACCGCCTCGTTGTTTGCGCCGCAGATAGCGATCCGCTTCTCGCGCACGCGGAATCCATCGCAATCTTTGCAGAAGAACATGCTGTGACCGAGGCACTCTTTCACACCGGGAATTTCCGGCGGAAGATGAAAGATGCCGGTTGCTAAGAGGAGCCGTTTCGCGCGGTAGCTTTGTTTCTTTCCGCGCAGGACGAAGTCGCCGTTATCACGCTGGATTCCCTCGATCTGATCAGAGGCGAAACAGACGTCGTGACGTTCGGCTTGTTGCCGCCCAAATTTCAGAAGGTCCTCACCGGACACACCGTCGGGAAAACCAAGATAGTTGCCGACAACCGGCTCCCACTTGGCCATGGAATGGCCGGAGTCCAGCACGAGGGTGTCGCGTTGCGAGCGGCCCAGGTAAATCGCGGCGGAAAGACCGGCGATGCCGCCACCGATCACGATTACTTCGCGCGTTTGGGGATCATCGAGGTCCTTGTGCTGGATCATGACAAGTAGTAACGCATCGCGATGGCTTGATGCGCGTTTGAGTTGAACTTCCGCCGAACTGGACAGCAAGTGTAGCGGCGTTTGTGTCAAACGCCGGTCCGTCCTCACGGCGCTTGGCCCAAGCGCCTCTACACGGTCGGCACCGTCGCTAAGACATCAGGCTCACGCCTTGGGCTGCGGAGGGGCTGCGTTTGCGTCCGGTTTCGGTGGTGCGCCGCCCTCGCCACCCGGCAGCATCGCATCGTCCGGAACCGCCTTCAGATCGGCTTCTTTGAAAGAGCTCGCGTGGCCGGCGAGTTCCTTGCGTAACGCGGCGACGCCTTCCGGCGCGACCGGACTACCAGTGTTGCCCCACTCCTGCCGGATATAGGTGAGAACGTCGGCGATCTTCGCATCATTCAGTGTCTTCTCCCAAGGCTGCATGACCGCGGAGCCATACTGCGCGCCCTTCACGGTCAGCGGACCCTCGAGACCTTTCAGCAAAATCATGCCGAGCCGGCGCGTGCTGCCGACCACATACTCCGAAGCCACGAGTGGTGGGTATTGCCCGGCCACGCCAAGACCACTGCCCTGGTGACAGGTCGCGCAGTTCGCGCTGAAAATTTTCTTCCCCCGCTCGGCTTGGGTGAGCTCGGCCGCCGGCGCCGCACCGCCTCCGCCCGGACCGGTCGCGACTTTCGTCGGCACGTTGCCATAGTCTAACGAGTCCCCGCTGAAGCTGCCTCCGAAGCGGCCGAGATAGGCTCCGCCAAAAAAAACCGCCAAACCATAGACGCCGATGAGCCAGATCGAAAGCGGCTCGAGACCGACGCGTGGTTCGGTTTTCTCGCGCTGGATCGCGGCGT
>JACDHZ010000047.1 GCA_013820755.1 Chthoniobacterales bacterium | reverse complement strand
CAACCGAAGCGGCGCTTGATCTTTGCAACGTCGGGTACGTGATCGAAGTGTCCGTGGGTGAGCAGGAGGAGCTTCGGTGCGATGCCGATCGATCGCAGCCAATCGCAGGCACCATCCGGCGCGTCGAAAAGGATTGCGCCGCCTGGAGCGTCGAGCAGATAGCAATTAGTCTCGAAAATACCGCCGCAGAATGTCTGGTATGTCATCTGAATCTGGCTAGAACTTCGCGCTCGATCAGGTGCTCCGCGACAGAGCTTCATCATTCTTTCTAGCCGCGGAACGGAACCTGCAACAAAACGCTGATCAACGGCGCTTTTTACGCTGCTGTTTGAATCTTCACGCTTCCGAGTTGTCTCATCATTTGCATCTATCCCGCTGTGCCCCTGTCTTGCGCCCTACTCGAATTCTGCGATTCTATCAAACCTCTATTCTCTAGAATGAAGCCTAAATTTCGTTTGTCGCTGGCTGTTCCCGTCGTTCTGCTCACATCCGTGATGGCGGCCCAGCCGCTGCTCGCAAAGTCGGATCTCGATCAGGTAGCCGTATCAGTCGGTCGGCTCCTTGAGGAGGGCCACTACACTCACCAGCCGCTGAATGATGAGGTTTCGAAGAAGTTCCTGCGGACTTACCTCGAGATTCTCGACTTCAGCCATCTCTTTTTTACGCAGCAGGACGTCGACGCTCTTACAGCTAAATATGGCACCTCGATCGACGACGACGTGTTGCTCGGGAACTTGAAACCGGCGTTTGAAATTTACGATCTTTACCAAAAGCGCGTTGATGAGCGGGTAGCCAAGGTAAAGGAGCTGCTCAACCAGCCGATCGACGTTAAGCCAGACGCGACCGTTGAGCTGAGCCGACAGAAAGCGCCGTGGCCAAAAGACACCGCCGAGGCCGATTCCATGTGGCAGACGCGTATCGCGAACGAACTGCTGCAAGAGAAACTCAGCGAGCACCCGATCGAGCCGGGGCCGCAGCTGGTAGCCCGGCGCTACGACCGCCTGATGCGCAACGTGCACGAAGAAGATCAACCCGAGCAGGTGAAACTCTTCCTATCGGCTCTCGCGCAAACCTATGACCCACACTCCGAGTATCTTAGCAAAGCGGATCTTAAGAACTTCAGCATCAACATGGGCCTGTCGCTTGTCGGCATCGGCGCGATGCTGCGGAGCGAAGACGGATACGCGAAAATCGAGAGCCTCGTGGTTGGGGGTCCCGCGCAGAAGCAAGGCGGGATCAAGGTGGGGGATCGCATCACCGCGGTCGCGCAGGGGGCGGCTGAGTTCGCGGATGTGCGAGACATGCGGCTCGACCAGGTAGTCGAGATGATTCGCGGTAAGAAGGGAACGAAGGTACGGCTGCTCGTCATTCCGGCCGACGCGACCGACCCGTCAAAACGTAAAACCATCGAAATCGTCCGGGACGAGATCAAACTGAAGGACCAGGAAGCGCGCGCTGACATCATCCTGAAGAAGGATCATAACGGCCAACCGGTGAAACTCGGCTGGATTACGCTGCCATCGTTCTATGCGGACATGGACAAGCGCCAGAAGAGCACCACCAAAGATGTGCTGGCGCTGTTGAAGCGGTTGAAGAAGGAAAATGTCGCCGGTTTGGTCGTGGATCTTCGACGAAATGGGGGCGGCTCGCTTGAGGAAGCAATCGCGCTCACCGGTTTGTTCTTGAAATCGGGCCCGGTGGTGCAAACCAAAGGCTCGAACGGCAACATCGTGGTCTCCAGCGACCCCGATCCGGGTATCGCGTATTCCGGGCCGCTGGTGGTCCTGACGAGCCGTCAGAGTGCATCGGCCAGTGAGATTTTTGCCGCAGCGCTCCAGGATTACGGCCGCGCGCTTGTTGTCGGCGACAAGAACACATTCGGCAAAGGAACAGTGCAGACAATTCTCGAGATTGGCAGGTTTGCGTCGCTTCTCGGCAGTCGTTCGCAGGAAGACGGCGCATTGAAATTGACGATCCAGAAGTTCTACCGGGTCGCGGGTGGCTCCACACAGCTGCATGGCGTCGCCGCGGATATCGTATTGCCATCGCTGACGGATCTTCCCGAGTACGGCGAAGGCGCGTTGAAGAACTTCCTGCCGTACGACGAAGTGCCAAAAGCGAAGTATACGAAGTGGTCCGATTCGCCGCAGATCTACATGGATGAACTGAAACGGCGCTCGGAAGGTCGCTTGAAAGAAAATCCCGAGTTCAGGTTTGTGATGGAAGACATGGAGCGCATGCGGCGGAAGATCGATGAGAATCGCATCTCCTTGAACGAAGAAACTCGCCGGGCCGAAATGAACGAAGACAAGCTTCGAAAAGAGGAGCGGCTGAAGGACAGGCTGGCGCGGCAGGATCAGGACACGCGCGTTTATCGCCTGACACTCGACACGGTCGATAAACCGAATCTGCAGCTGATCATGTACCCGGGTAAAATCGCTGCAGCCGACAAAAAGATGTCGCCGGAAGCTGCATCAGACTCCGATTCGGACGACTTTGACGGCAGCGACAATGGCAACAAGGAGCCGTCCCTCGATCCGACGCGAGACGAGGCTTTGAATATTTTGGGCGATCTGGTTGACCTGACGCAGGGGCCGAAAACCGCCAGCGCCGCGACCGCTCCCGCTCATCCCGAGTAACAACTCAGGCGAGATCACAGCCGGAGAAGTGCTTCGACGCGCTGGCGCTGGTGAGCTTTCTTTGCCGCTGGCTACGATGAGACTTGGCCTCGGTCGCCTCGCGTCATCGCGGAGTAATGCAGCCCGGCGGCCGTCGGCTGAGCAGCTTCGACCCTTAGCGCCACCAGATCGGCTGCGCGTAAGGATCAAACCGTCGAAGTCCGAGGCGCGGATCACGCGTCTCGCGAGTGCGGCGTTGCATCGACAAGCCGGCGTCAGTCTGAGCTCGCCCGCGCGGTGTAACGCCGAAGACGGTCACCGGCGTTCCGACGTCGACAGCGTTATACAAGGTGATGGCGTTTGCCTCTGGGAGACGAACGCATCCATGTGATGCCGCATAACCGGGAAGATAGCCGGCGTGCATACCGGTGGCGCCGTTGAAACGCATGAAGTAGCGCATCGGTGCGGGCTCGAACCTTCCGCCGCGGGGAACCGGCATGTCAGCATCAGCGTCGGACACGCTCGTATTTCCGCGAGCGTCGACAATTTTGCCATACATGTTCGAGAAGTGGTTTCGCTCCTTCTCGATGATCTGGAAGGAGCCTTTCTCCGTGTAATGTCCTGAGCGTCCGCTTGAAATCGGCGTCGAAATAATTGCCCGACCATCCTGGATCAGCCATGCCAATTGCTCCTGGAGATCGATCTCCACGGAGTAGCCGCCCGGTCCCTGGGCGGAAGCGCGGCTGAGCAGCACCACGGAAAACAGCAGCACAGACAGCGCGCGGACGAGCATACCTCAATTGAACCCTGCCGCCGGAGTGCAGTTGCGCGAAACAGAAGGCTGTGAGCTGCGGAGACGCGAGGTACCTCGTTTCTAGACAGCTATCGGTGCCTTGATCGCCGGGTGCGGCTCGTAATCTCGCAGCGTGAAGTCTTTGAAACGGAAATCGTGGATGTTGCGGATATCCGGGTTCAATTCCATCCGCGGCAGAGCGCGGCAGTGGCGCGACAACTGTTCACGCGCGTGGGACAGATGGTTGCTATAAAGGTGCAAATCACCAAACGTGTGGACGAATTCAACTGGGCGCAGCTCGCAGGCCTGCGCAACCATCCTCGTGAGGAGAGCATACGACGCAATATTGAACGGCACCCCCAGAAAGAGATCTGCGCTGCGCTGGTAAAGTTGGCAACTCAACTCTCCGTCCGCGACATGGAACTGGAACAGTACATGACACGGTGGAAGCGCCATGCCCCTGATCTCCGCCGGGTTCCAAGCGCTCACGATCAGGCGCCGGCTTGTCGGGTCCTTGCGGATTTGCGCGATCACTTCATCGATCTGGTTGATGTGCATGCCATCCGCGCCACGCCAGTCGGTCCATTGCGCGCCGTAAACGCGTCCGAGGTCTCCATTCTCATCCGCCCACTCATCCCATATCGTGACGCCATTCTCGCGCAGGTAGCCGACGTTCGTGTCTCCGCGCAGAAACCAGAGCAGCTCGTGGATGATCGATTTGAGATGAAGCTTCTTCGTGGTCAGAAGCGGAAAGGTTTCCCGTAAATCAAACCGCGCTTGCGCGCCGAACACCGAGAGCGTTCCAACACCAGTGCGATCGCTTCGCTCGCGGCCATGTTCCAGCACGAGCCGCAGGAGATCGTGATATTGACGCATGATACAAAGCTATTGATGCGCTCTTGCAGCGGGATGACCAACGAACTGCTACCGCAACAACAGCGCTCGGACTCAGCATCTAGCTTATCAACTCGGGCACCGGCAACAGAATCCTTTTCGGGTGAGCAGACGTTGTCGGTTGCAAAAACTCCTCAGCCCATCACAGCGCGCTGACACGCCGTCATGCTACGTTACTGCTGTTAATGGCTCTGCTTTATTCTGTTCTCGATCTTTCGCCGGTCCCAGAAGGCGGTGACGCAGCGCTCGCCTTCCGAAACAGTGTCGACCTCGCACGGCACGCGGAAAGATGGGGATATCATCGTTACTGGCTGGCGGAACACCACAATATGCCGGGAATCGCGAGCGCCGCGACGTCAGTGCTCATCGGACATATCGCGGGTTCCACCGAACGGATCCGTGTCGGCTCAGGCGGCGTCATGTTGCCGAATCACGCGCCGCTCGTCGTGGCGGAGCAGTTCGGAACGCTTGAATCACTCTACCCGGGCCGCATCGATCTTGGACTGGGTCGCGCGCCAGGCACCGATCGGTCAACCGCGCGAGCGCTGCGCCGGCATCTGGGCGGCAGCGGTGACACTTTTCCTCAAGATGTTGCTGAGCTGCAGTCGTACTTCGCGTCGACCGTTCCCGGTCAGCCAGTCAGAGCCGTACCCGGCGCGGGTTTGCGCGTGCCACTTTATCTGCTCGGCTCCAGTGATTTCAGCGCCCGATTCGCAGCAAAACTCGGGCTGCCGTTTGCGTTCGCTTCTCATTTCGCACCCGAGTATCTGCACGAAGCATTGCACCTTTACCGGCGAGACTTCCAGCCGTCGTCAACGCTGACAACTCCGCACACAATTGTGGGGGTAGGAGTGTATGCGGCCGAGACCGATCGCCAAGCGCAGCGTCTCTTCACCTCGGCGCAGCAACAAACGCTGGCCCTGATCCGCGGCGAGCCAAGTTTGCTTCGGCCGCCGGTTCACAACATGGATGCGCTCTGGAGCGACATTGAGCAGCGCGCAATCCAGAAACGAACAAGGTATTCTGCCGTCGGTTCGGCTAAAACCGTGCGGGAACATCTCCACCGGTTGCGTGCAGAGACGGATGCAGACGAGATGATGGCCGTTGGTCAAATCTTCAACCACGATGCACGGCTTCGATCGTTCGAGATCGCAGCCGACGTGTTTCAGCAGATTAGCGCGCCTAATGCAGCGCTGAGGTAACGATTACGTTACTGTTCAATCCTCGATTGCGTTTGGCGTTCCTCCTTATGGTTGCAGGCATGAAAATGCCCCGGATTGCATTTGCGTCTCGGTGCATAGTCGCTGCGACAGGGCTTGCGATTGCGAGTCTCAGCTTCAGCAGTGCTCACGCGACCGCCGTGACGGTGAACGTGGGAGCGAACGGTAGCCTCATGTTTTCCCCAAGCTCCTTCACATCAAACCCGGTGACACCGTCGAGTGGAACTGGAAATCCGCGGGACACAGCGTCGTCAGTGGAATGCCGGGAGCGCCGAGCGGGCAGTTCAATAGCGGCATACTCGTGCCGAATTCAAATCCTTTTGTCGGCAAACCCGGAGTCGATGAAATCTACGCCTACGGCTTCCGCAATCCGTTCCGGTTCAGCTTCGATCCGGCGACTGACAAGCTAATCGTGGGTGATGTAGGACAAAATCACGTAGAGGAAATTGACGTGGTTCAAGCCGGCAAGAACTACGGCTGGAACAAAAAAGAAGGCAGCTTCCTGTTCCATCCGGCGAATGGCTCAATCTCGCCCAATCCGGCATCTAACCCGGCGTTGATCAATCCGATCGCAGAATATGGCCATGAGGATGGCACTGCCGTGCTTGGTGGTTTCGTGTATCGCGGCACCGCGCTGCCAGCAGTCGTAGGCAAGTACCTCTTCGCCGAGCTGAGCCAAGATTTTTCCGCTCCCGGTGGACGCCTGTTTTTCCTCGATAGCCTCGCACGAAATCCGGTGCGGGAGTTCCAACTCGGCAACGATGACCGCGAACTTGGCCTATTTATCAAAGGGATAGGTGAAGATACCGAAGGCGAAATCTATGTCCTCGCAGACTCAGGGATTGGGCCGTCAGCGACCGGAGGGCGTGTGCTCAAGCTTGTTGCTGCGCCACCGTCGCCGGCCCTGCTGAACCTTTCCACGCGTCTCAACGTCGGAACCGGCGAAAACGTGCTGATCGGCGGGTTTATCGTCGTCGGCAGCACCGGCAAACCGGGTCTTTTGCGCGGTATCGGTCCTTCGCTGTCTGCGGACGGAGCATCAATTCCGGGGCGTATCACTGATCCTTTGCTCGACCTCCATGATGGCTCTGGCGGGATGATTGCATCAAATGACGATTGGGTGAACAGCTCCGATAAGCAGAAGATTATCAACACGGGCGTTCAGCCGAGCGACAACAAGGAATCGGCTTTGCTCCGGACGCTGAGCCCCGGCGCGTACACAGCGGTACTGCGCAGCGCAAATGCGTCAAACGGCGTTGGATTAATCGAGCGTACGAATCGGGCAATCCTCGCCGGCAAACGCCGTAAACATCTCTACCCGAGGGTTTGTGCAGACCGGAGATGATGTGATGATCGGCGGATTCATTTTGGGAGGATCGAAGTCACGCACCCTCATTGCTCGTGCGATCAGTCCCTCGCTTCTCGGGCCGAACGTGAACAACCCGCTGCCCGATCCAATTTTAGAGCTGCACAACGGCTCGGGAACCATCGTTGCGAGCAATGACGATTGGCGTTCGACGCACGAACAGAAAATCCAAGACTCCGGATTGGCGCCGCAGAACGACAAAGAATCAGCTATTCTGGCGACTGTGGCACCGGGTGCATACACGGCAATCGTACGCGGCGTACAAAAAGGAACGGGTGTTGCGCTGGTTGAAGTGTATCAGTTGAAGTAGGACGCAGGGCTGCTGCCGACGTACCTCGCACGGCCGAGTTCCTCTCCTTGCGGGAGGTTTAGGTGCGATTTGACACCCGGCTAATCAGCCAGATCACGATTGCGATGACAGCCAAAACCCAGAGTAGATGCAGCGCGATAGAAGTGACCGCAAGCACCACCCGCGCGACAACCCAGATGATGACGAGCAGAATCGCGACCCACAACAACGAGTGCTTCACAACGGTGAGATCGCGTCCACGCCCGCGTTTGCGTCTATGGAACTAACTGAGCCAGGATGAGTATCCCTGTTCTCGAACTACTTCTCATGCTGCGATTCCAGCGTAGCGAATAGCGCCTCCAGCTGCGCGATTTTGACTGGCTTTTGCAGAAAGCCGACAGCTCCTGTCGTGTCGCGGCCAAAGTGTTCGCCATCAGCAACACCTGAGAGGAAGACAATGCGTCCTGACGGGTCGTTGCTGAGAATGTTCCGGCAGGCGGTGAGGCCGTTAAGACGCTCCATTTTGTAGTCCATCAGCACGACGCCGGGCTGATGCCTTTTGTAGGCGCGGATGGCATCCAGACCTGAGAATACCACGCCAACGACCTCGTGACCGGAGCTGGTAACCAGCTCGGACAACGTCATCGCGAACGATTTGTCATCATCTGCAATCAGGGCGCGCATTGGTGTGTTTCGCGGAGGTGATCTCGCTGTCGCGACGAACAGCGGACCGGACCGCAGCAGCTGATTACGGCTTTGCGACTCCGATAACGCCACACGCAAGGCGACCGCCTGCGTTCCCGACCGGTTGGGATTTTAAATCGTCTTCTTTCTCGTGCACGATAACTGCAAGACCGAGAACTGAATCATCGCCGCTCAGCGTGAGCATCTTGTCAGTCCAGCCGAGGTGCGCATTGCCCGAAGAGTCGGCTTCCAAATTGCCCAGGTCACCGACGTGGCGATCCGTAGCGGTGCGATCTGCGTGCTGATGTTTTTCTGGATTGTAATGGCCGCCGGCTGATGTGGCGTCAGGCGAGGAGCAATCACCAAATTCGTGAACATGGAAGCCGTGCTTGCCAGGTGCGAGACCAGTGACATCCGCGACTACCTTAACGCCGTCTCCATCTTCGGTGAACGTAACGGTACCGGTGACTTTACTGCCGGACGCAGAAGTAAGCACCGCGATCGCTTTCGTAGCATCTTGAGCGGAAGCGCTCGAGACGAGCGTGACAGTGATTATCGCCGCGAGCAATGCGAAGAACGAGTGTGCTTTCATACGCCCAAGCTATACCCGACTGTTCGTCAAAGTAAACAGTTCGGGACTGGAATCAGTCGATGAGCCGCTGCTCGATCCCTGCGTACGCATCGATCCGCCGATCCCGGAGGAACGGCCAATGCGTGCGCTGCTCGTCGATTCGATCCCACACAACCTCCGCCATCACGATCTCTTCCTCGTCAACGCTCCCTTTTGCGAGAATCTCGCCACTAGGTGCGCAGATGAAGCTCTGTCCCCAGAACTGAATGCCCGGCCCACCCGCAGGCGCTTCGTGCCCCACACGATTCACCGCGGCAACGTAACAGCCGTTCGCGATCGCGTGACTGCGCTGCATCGTTTCCCACGAGGAATGCTGGACAGCGCCGTATTTCTCCTTTTCGGCAGGGTGCCAGCCGATTGCTGTCGGGTAAAACAGCAGCTGTGCACCGCGCAAAGCGGTTAGTCGTGCCGCCTCCGGGTACCACTGGTCCCAGCAAATGCACACGCCAATGTGGCCGCGCGCAGTCAGCCAGGCTTTAAATCCGAGATCGCCAGGCGTGAAGTAGAACTTCTCGTAGAATGCCGGGTCGTCCGGGATGTGCATCTTGCGATACTTGCCCAGCAACGTTCCATCCGCATCGATGATAGCGGCAGTGTTGTGGTAAACGCCGGCCGCACGTTTCTCGAACAATGACGCAACGATTACAACCTGAGCGTCACGCGCCACTTCGCCTAAGGCATCGGTTGTCCGGCCCGGGATTTCCTCCGCGAGAGCGAAGTTCGCGTGATCTTCGGATTGGCAAAAATACTCAGATCGGAACAGCTCCGGAAGACACACGATCTGCGCCCCCTTTTCTGCAGCGTGGCGAATGAACCCGATCGCCTTTTGCAGGTTCGTATTGGGATCAATGCCGCACTGCATCTGCACCAGCGCGACCGTCGAGCTCGCGTCCGGCATTTTGGTTACTTCACTGAATCAGCCGGTACAATCTTGACGCTCTCGACATTCATCCGCTTTACAGGACGGTCGGGCGTAGTCGTTTGGGTTATCGCGATCTTCTCGAGCACGTCGTCACCTTTGATCAGCTTACCAAAAGCAGTGTACTGTTTGTCGAGGAAGCGCGGATCGCCGTGGCAGATAAAGAACTGGCTCCCGGCGGAATCGGGATCCTGTGATCGGGCCATCGACAGCACGCCGCGGGTATGCGGCCTGTCGTTGAATTCCGCCTTCACCTTGTAGCCTGGATCACCAGTGCCCCATCGGGACTGCTTGCTGTCGTCCTTTGTTAAGGGATCGCCGCCCTGGATCATAAAGCCTTTAATCACGCGGTGGAAAGCCGTGCCGTCATAAAAACCCTGGCGCGCGAGTTTCTTGAAGTTTTCCACGGTCTTTGGAGCCACATCGGGCCACAACTCGGCGAACATTTCGCCTTCGCTGGTTTTGATCAGGGCGACTTCGTTCGCGCTTGCTGAAGGAGATGAGGATGGAGTCATAGACGTTTTTTCGCTGGTGTCCTGGCTGCGCACGTTACCAACGCCGCCGAGAGCCATTCCCGCGAGGCAACAGAGCAGGGTCAGTTTCATAGGAGCGATAAAGTGGAACAGCCTGATACGAGCGCAAGTGTGATGGGACCCATGCACCGCAAGTTGTTGCGAGATTATTCAGCCGCAGTCCGCAGCTGGCGCGCGATCTCTCGGTGTGTTGGCCTTTTTCTCGAATCGACTCGGCTGCCTTGGCTCTATCGCTGTGTCTGTCATCGGCACCATTGTGCTGCTCGCTTTGTTGCGCGGCTGCAGCAGTGGCGGCGGCGCTGGATGGTAAGAACGAGCAGCGAGCATTTATGCGTGATATTCCTGCAGCGTCTTCACCTCGATTCCGTGTGTCTGCAGCGCACGGATCCCAGTGACGCTGACCTGCGCCGCCCTCATCGTGGTGACGATCGGGATTTTCGCAGCGCGGGCGCCACTGCGCATTTTCGATTCATCTTCACGCGGTATCTTGCCGCTCGGCGTGTTGATAATCAGCTGCACGTCGCCGTTCTTGATGCGATCGAGCACGTTCGGCCGTCCTTCGCGCAACTTGAATACGCGCGTAACCGGCAGATCTGCAGCTGACAGGGTCGCCGCTGTTCCGCCGGTTGCAATGATTCCGAAACCAAGCTGCGTGAACTGCCGTGCCAACGGCACGACGCGTTCTTTATCGGCATCTTTCACGCTGATGAAGATGTTTCCCGATTTCGGCAGCGGCGGCGGCGCAGCCATTTCGGCTTTCGCGTACGCGAGGCCGAGATTCGCATCGATTCCCATGACCTCGCCGGTCGATTTCATCTCCGGCCCCAGTGCGGTATCTTTTCCTTGAAATCGCAGATATGGGAACACCGGTCCTTTAACCGAGAAATGCGTTGGCACAATCTCTTCAGTGAACCCAAGTTCACGGAGGGTCTTTCCAGCCATGATCTTGGCGGCAAGTTTTGCGAGCGGGACTCCGATGGCTTTGCTGACGAACGGCACCGTCCTTGACGCCCGCGGATTCACCTCGAGCACGTAGACGTCTTCCCCTTTGATTGCGAACTGCACGTTCATTAACCCGCAGACATCGAGTTCGCGAGCCATCGCTTTTGTTGCTGTCGAGATATCCTGCAGCACGCCCTCTGAAAGGGAAAACGTCGGGATCGCGCACGAACTGTCGCCGCTGTGAATCCCTGCGAGCTGTACGTGTTCCATAATCGCCCCGATCACCGCGCGTTCACTGTCCGCGATGCAATCGACATCCACTTCGATCGCATCTTCCAGGAACCGGTCCACGAGCACCGGCCGATCGGAGCTTACCTCCACCGCGCTCTCCATATAGCGCTGGAGGTCGGTGTCGTTGTAAACGAGTTCCATCGCGCGCCCGCCGAGCACAAACGACGGTCTAACGAGTACGGGGTATCCGATCCGCTGTGCAATTGAGAGCGCTTCGTCGCCGCTCACCGCAGAGCCGCTCGGCGTCTGCCGGACGCCGAGTTTGTCGAGCATCGCGGCGAACAGCTTTCGGTCTTCGGCCTTCTCAATACTCTCCGGCTGCGTCCCTAAAATCGGCACTCCGGCCGCGCGCAGTCCTGCCGCGAGATTCAGCGGCGTCTGCCCGCCGAATTGCACGATCACGCCCTCCGGCTGCTCCTGATCGTAGATGTTGAGCACATCCTCGAGCGTGAGCGGCTCGAAGTAGAGCTTGTCGCTGGTGTCGTAGTCCGTAGAGACGGTCTCCGGATTCGAGTTCACCATGATCGTCTCGAAATCGAGCTCGCGGAGCGCGAACGCCGCATGCACGCAGCAATAGTCGAACTCGATCCCTTGCCCGATGCGGTTCGGTCCGCCGCCGAGGATCATGATCTTGCGGCGGTCGGTGCGGCGCATCTCGTTCTCGGAGCCGTAGGTGGAGTAGTAATACGGCGTGTATGCTTCGAACTCCGCCGCGCAGGTATCGACGAGGCGATAAGTGGGGATCACGCCAAGCTCCTTGCGGCGCGCGCGCACGTCCTGCTCGGGGCAGTCCCAAGCCACCGCAAGCTGCCGATCCGAGAAGCCAAGCTTCTTCGCGCGACGAAGCGCCAGGAGGTCGGGCTTCCAGCCTGACTCGGCTAGCGGGCTTCCAGTCCGCCGCGTCTCGTCGTCCAACGTCAGAGCGTTCCGTACATCCACCAAAAACTCGCCGTCTCCTAATCGAGCTTTCACTGGGTTTTGACATATGTAGCGGCGACTCGCTTCGAGATGCTCCCAATCGCGGACAATTGTATCGAAGCACTCTTCCATCCAAACGGCACCAGTGCGGCCAAGCGCCTGATTGATCGCGTTCGATGTAAACGATTTCCACGAATGCAGAATTTCCGGAAGCGAATGGTCGCTCATCGGCTGGAGGATGACGTGAACATGGTTTGGCATAACCACGAACGCATCCAACACGTATCGGGACCCATCGAAGTGTCGCAACGCGTCCGCCACAATCCTGGACGCTTCGAGCTGCCGGAGCAGGCACGCTCCATGTCCCTGATCCAGCCACTCCTCGCGACTCTCCTCGCAGAGAAGCATGTAGTCGTGCGCAGTCGTCCAGTCCCATGGCTGCGGATGGTGCTTGAGCCACTGCTCGCGTTCGTCTCGCCATTGGCTGAGGACGCTTTGCGCGACAGAATCGGCTAAGCGAAAAGTGACGAAGTAAGTCGCGCCAGGTTGTTCCCAGTGCGGAAGATGCCGCCGAGTTTGTTTGATCGCGGCGTGTTCGTCGAACCCGCGGAACGTAGCCATCCTGTCTGTCTCGGCGGGCGGGCTTGCAGACTGCCCCTTGCTACGCCGGGCTGGAAGCCCCGCGGCCGAGTCAGGCTGGAAGCCTGACTTCCGCAACTCCTCCGCTTCCTCCACGATCTGCCGAATGTTCTGCAAAAACCAACGGTCGATCTTTGTCAGTTCGAATACTTCATCGATGCTCATCCCGTCCTGGAACGCCTGCGCGATAAAGAAAATCCGCTCCGCGTTCGGGACGTTTAGCTTCAGTCGCAGCGTCTCAGCGTCGACGCGCTTTTCGGCGCCATCGCAGCACAAGCCGAAGCGCTTTACCTCGAGCGAACGTAGCGCTTTCTGAAGCGCTTCCTTGAACGTGCGCCCGATTGCCATCGCTTCGCCCACGCTCTTCATCTGAGTCGTAAGTGTCGCGTCCGCTTGCGGGAATTTCTCGAAGGTGAATCGCGGCACCTTCACCACGCAGTAGTCGATCGTCGGCTCAAAACTTGCCGGCGTTTCGCGCGTGATGTCGTTGCGAATTTCGTCCAACGTGTAGCCGACGGCCAGCTTCGCCGCGATCTTTGCGATCGGGAACCCTGTCGCCTTCGAGGCCAGCGCGGACGAGCGCGAGACGCGTGGATTCATTTCGATGACAACCATCCGGCCGTTGTCGGGATTCACCGCGAACTGGATGTTCGATCCCCCTGTCTCCACACCGATTTCGCGGATCACCGCGAACGATGCGTCGCGCATCAGCTGGTATTCGCGATCGGAGAGCGTTTGCGTTGGCGCGACGGTGATCGAATCACCCGTGTGCACGCCCATCGGATCGACGTTCTCGATGGAACAGACGACGACGCAGTTGTCCGCGCGGTCGCGCATTACCTCCATTTCGAATTCTTTCCAGCCGACGAGCGACTCTTCAATCAGCACCTCGCCTACCGGCGAAAGCGCGAGACCGCGCCCGGCGATTTCATCCAGCTCCTCGCGGTTGTACGCGATCCCGCCTCCAGCTCCTCCCAGCGTAAACGCCGGCCGGATGATCAACGGGAATGCGCCAATGCTATCGGCGATCCGGCTCGCATCTGAGATGGTGCGTGCGATGCCCGACCGTGGAACGTCCAGCCCGATCCGCAGCATCGCCTCTTTGAAGAGCTGACGATCCTCGCCCTTGGCGATGGCTTGCGCATTGGCGCCGATCAACCGCACGTTGTGACGCGCGAGTGCGCCGTTGCGGTTCAGCTCCATGGCAGCGTTTAGCGCCGTCTGTCCGCCCATCGTCGGGAGGATCGCATCCGGTTTTTCACGCTCCAGAATCGCCTCAATAACCTCCGCCGTAATCGGCTCGATGTAGGTGCGATCGGAGAACTCCGGATCCGTCATGATCGTAGCCGGATTTGAGTTTACGAGCACCACCTCGTAGCCCTCTTCGCGCAGCGCTTTGCACGCCTGAACACCGGAATAATCGAACTCCGGCCCCTGGCCGATGACGATCGGACCGGAGCCGATCAGCAGAATTTTTCGCAGGTCGTTGTTCCGCGGCATTGCGCGCGCGAACTGTAGGCGAAAACGTCCGCGCGTCACCAGATAAACGGGAGATCAACGAGCGGAACCGCTGCCGAGCCCTATCCCGCGGGAGTCAGCCATCCTGGGCTGACTCGGCCGCCGGGCTCCCAGCCTGTCGTTTCCGCGGCGCTGCTGGAGCAGGCTAGAAGCCCGTTTGCCAATTCAAGCTGAAGCCTCTCTTCCGCTGCAAATCCCAGCCGCGGCGTTGTCGAACCATGCCGCCATCTCGTCCTCGCCGGAGGGTGGAGCGCTTACGCCATCGAACAAATGCCACGTTTCCACGTGCTCAGTCGCGGTTCCCGGCGCGAGATCCACGAGCGGCCCCAGCGATTCGACCTCGAGCATCTCCTCATTGGTGAAAGTTTCGAAGTTGCATCCAGAATCCGGATAGGTAGCACCGCCTCGATATTCGATGATCTTCACGAACAGCGTATCCTCTCGATGGTACGCTACCCACCGCTCGCCATGAGCCAGTCCGATCTTTGTCGGACCGGCGTCTGCCTGGTGCAACGTGATGAATCGCCTGCCCCATCGCCATCGCGGATCGGTCATGACGGTAAAAGGCCACAGGATCATTGTGCGGTTCGGCAGCAGATCGCGCGGATGCTCGCCGAGCGCAGGAAGTGGGATGACCTCGATACCGCCTGCTGCCATCACGCTGAGACCCCACGTGGCGATGGCAAGAGACTCGCCGCCGATGTTCTCGGCGCGATGAGTGACGGTGACGCGCGTCGAGTCGGCCGCGAGTGCAGCGGTGAGCGTTTTCCTGACCGGAAGTTGCTCCCCGAGAAACATGCTTAGCTCCACTTCGTGCGCTGAAAGGACGCGATGCTCTACCGCTGCGTTATCAGGAATGTAGCTCAGCACCGCATCTTCGGGCGCGAGCCAGAAGCGATGGCCGCCGCGCGATTTCCATTCCGCCTCGCCGGTCCCGCCGAGTTGGTCATCGAACGTCTTAAAGACGTTCGTGCCGTCGATCGTGCGATAGGAAATCACCCGCGGGCCGACATCGCGTGTGATGATCAGCTCAGCGTGCGCATTCGCCAGCCGGACGTTGTTCTTCCAGCCGCCGAAGCTGACGTAATCGATGGCCATGCTGGCTGCGAATGTGGGAGCCGCCTTAGCGCGGCGATATCGGGGCACTAAGGCCCCTTCCACATTGAAAACTCATGCTGCGGAGGCAGCCATTCGCCGCTGCCGATCAAGGTACACCTTACAGACGCCCTTCAGGCGCGTGAGGATGTAATACGTCGTCTGGCTGCGGACGCGCACCAGCTCTGCGCCGACGATGCGCGTAACGAAATCGCTCGGCAGCTCAAGGATTTCCTGGGGCGTTGCGCCATCGAGACCTTTGCAAAGGATCGCCGTCATCGCGCGCGTGAGCGTTTGTACTTCCGGACCGAGCGTCATCCGGAAATGCGCTTTTCCTTCGTCGTCGACGTGCAGGTAAACACCGACTGTGTCCGCGCACTCTTCATCCTTCCGCACATCTTCGAGCTCGAACTGCTCGCCTTCACGCGGCTCCTGTTTCTTGGCGCTGTCGGCATAGGAGACAAGCGTTTCACGCCGCTCCACCTCTGGCAGCATTTCGAACAGATTGATGATTTTGTTCAGTTTCGGCGGATACATCGGCGTCTCGTGCTCGAGCTCATGCTCGTGCTCCTGCTCGTCACCTTCAACTCAAACACGCGGTGGTGATTCGAGCATGAGCACGATCACGAGCCTGAGCACGAGTTGTGGCTAATAGCTTCGCTCGATTGGCATCCCGACGCGATTGCCCCATTCGGTCCACGAACCGTCGTAATTCCGCACGTTTTCCAGCCCGAGCAGATACGTTAGAACAAACCAGGTGTGGCTCGACCGTTCACCGATCCGGCAGTACACGATTGTCTCGTTGTCTGACGAGACGCCGCAGCCTTCCATGTAAATCTTGGCGAGATCGCCCGCGGATTTGAATGTGCCGTCGTCGTTCACCGCGGTTTTCCACGGCACGCTCTTCGCCCCCGGAATGTGTCCGCCGCGCAGGACACCTTCCTGCGGATACTCTGGCATGTGCGTGATCTCGCCCTTGAACTCGCCCGGCGAACGCACGTCGATCAATGGCCTGCCTGCTTTGCTTTGTGCCAGCGCTTCCTCGGCGAAGGCGCGGATCTCCGCATCGTAGCGTTTTGGCGGGACGGGATAACTCGTCGCGGCGTATTTGGGAATATCGCGCGTCATCGGCCGGCCGTCCGCTTTCCATTTATCGCGCCCGCCGTTCAGC
>JACDHZ010000315.1 GCA_013820755.1 Chthoniobacterales bacterium | reverse complement strand
GTCGCTGGTTAGCAGCGACAAAGTTTCGTGATATTTTTGTTGTTCATACGCATTGGTGTAACGCCAGGGATCTGGGTTACGCGCGAACAAGCTCTCGAAGTGAGCACGATCGTGCTCGTGGGCCGAACGACCTGCTGGTAAACCGGTCGCTGCGGTGCACCGTTCTGCATGGAACCTGTCGATTTCCTCTGGCGCATAAATAATGTGCTGGATCGGCCCAGTTCTGTTCGGGGAAATGAACGTTGACTCTCCCGCACTCTGGGCCGCAGCGTCTAATTCGTTCCAAGCTTGCGCGGGGAGCACGGCTCGCCGGCAACCGCTCGTGCCGTAGATCTCTGGCGCGCGTCGTGGTAGCACCGCTGTCGCACCGGCGCTGTAGAATGTTCCTTTCTTTCTCGGCGAAAGTCGGGCGCGCGCCCGCAGTCGTTGACGTATCGACAGCAAAGGCTCCCAACTCTGCCCAATGAGCGCCTCGCGCACGGCAGCACGACATAGCTCAAAGCCAGCGGCCGTCGTAAGTGAAGCGACAAGCTGTTGAGCTGTGACGGTTCCGCTTGTCGGGGAAATTTGCACGAGTCCGATTGCATGGCCCCCGACAACGAACTTCACGGTGACGTAGTTGTCCCCTATGCCAATTAGGTCTGATAGTTCCTCGGATAGCTCAACCGTAATATTTGAATCGCTCAGCCGTCCCGGACCGGCGGAGGTTATGGATGATGATGTGTCGTCATAGAACCGCTCCGCCGGCAGATCCGTGCGGCCCCAAACCTCTTGAAGGAAGAGGCTCCAGTCTATTCGATCGTGAATCGCCGCGCGCAGAGCGACAGGATCGGTTGGCAAATCGCAAGCGAGCAATACGCCATCGCGGGAAACGGAGGTTGCATCTCCGAAACTTTCGATTCTAAGTTGAGGGTAGATCGTAGCTTCGAAAAACCGGTTTAAAATCGGCCAGGCGAATTCTCCAGCGATAGCGTCAGCGATCACATAAGCGGGTACTATTCCCTCCCACACGGGCAGACCTATCGAACCCACCGCAACTCCCTCCACGGTCACATTGATGTAAATACGCTCACATTCAGGCGGAGTACGAACATCCTCGATCGGCGTGCTTACTTCGACCTGAGTGGCGTTCGTGTGCCCAATAGCGCCTGCCCAGGTGGTGCAGCTAATCAGGCGCTCGAGCACCACTTGCGTTCGCCGAGCCAGGTCACGCGCGCGGCAACGTGTCTCCAAAGCATCCAGCACGCGGACGATGCTGGCAGATAAACCAGGCCACAGTAGCGGCCATTTCGAACGCAGGTGGCAGGCAGGAAGCAGTGTTGCCTCAAAAATCGCCGCCGCGACAACGCTCGGATCAACACTCGGCTCCAACTTGTGCTTCAGCTTTGAGAGCAACGGAACTGCGTCCCCGCGGCTTCCGAGAACGAGACCCGCGCACCAGCAAAGGTAGTGAAACTGCGTGACCGCTAGTGCTCGCGGCGGAAGACCGCGGAAATGCTCAGGGCGCGATCTCGGCACCCGCCGGTCTGTGCCATGCCCGTTTTCGATGACTCGTAAACCGTCAATCAGCATTTGCCCTGCGTTCGTGGAGAGCGATTTCGGCCGCATACGATAGAGCGCGACAACGTCCGGGACACAGCCGAAGATCGCCCCGACGCGCGCGATACGCTGCCACAGGTCCCAGTCTTCACAGGTAACGAAGGATTCATCGAACCCCCCAGCTTTTTCCACTGCGGTGCGGCGAACAATGCAACTGTGGATCGGGAAAGCGGATACCCTCGCAAGCAGCGAAAACAAATCGCCGGTCTCGCGGTGACGTTGCTCGGTAGTCCGATTGCCTGCGGGAGAGAGCCGCGCCCAGTCGCCATAGATGAGATCTAGTTCCGGGTTTTCAGCCGCTGCGCCGGTTAGCTTAGCCAGATGATCGGGGGTGATAAGATCATCGGCATCCAGAAACAGAAGCCAGGGCGCAGCCGTCACGCGGATGCCGTGATTGCGCGCCGCCGCGACACCTCCATGATGGCG
>JACDHZ010000172.1 GCA_013820755.1 Chthoniobacterales bacterium | reverse complement strand
GCCGTCGCCTCCCTCGCGCTTCTGGCGATCTGCACGCTCTTCGTCATGCAGGAAGAGAATGTGGGCGGTCAGTCCACGTACCTCACGCAGATCATCAATGCCCGGGTCGATCCCGAAGTGAGCCCAAATGCCACGATCTCCATCTTCGAGACAAACGAAGACAAGGTGACCGTCCTCTGGGTCGAAGGTCTGCAATCGCTTCCGTCCGAGTACGCTGCGCAGTAGCACCATGCGCCAGTCAGTTGTTTTCGCGGCCGTGGCGTTGCTATTCGCATCCACCGTGTCACCTGCCCAGGCAGCCGACACGGTATGGAGCGGGCTTGTCATGGCCAATAACGCGCCGGAGCCGACGCCCATTCCCTCTGAGTTGAACAAGTTCGAAGAGACGCTGAAGCAGCTGTTCGGTTACAATCAATTTCGCGTGATTGGCGAATCGCGTCAGACCTTGAGGAGTGGTGACGAGGATTGGCTCGCCTCCAGTAAATACTTCTCGCTCCGCGTGAACTCGAAGCCCGCGACAAACTCCGGTTACCGCCTGAGCTTACAGTTATTTCAAGAGCAGAAACTCCTGCTTGAGACCGAGGCGAAGCTGAGCAGGAAGAGTCCGCTTGTGATTCGCGGCCCGCAGGTCGGTGACGGGCAGTTGGTGTTGCTCCTGGTCGTGGAGTGACCGCTGCCGCGAATCTCCGTCTTCGCTACACTTCGGGCAGCATCCGAATCGGCATGCAAACTGTTCGCGCAGCAGTTAAGTGAACGGATGCGCTTCCTGCCTGTCGTCCTTTCCCTCGCTGCGTCAGCTGTAGCCCTTGAACCAGCTTACGCGGAAAAGCCGTTCAATTTCGAGGAAACGCCGGGAAAATTGCCGAAACACGTTGTCCCGCAGGAGTACGCGGTGCGCATTGCGCCGGACCTGAAAAAGCTCACTTTTTCGGGATCAGAAACCATCAAACTCGACGTGCGCAAACCGGCACGGGAGCTCGTATTCAACGCAGCCGATATCACGATCGCGACAGCGTCGTTCGATGGCAAGTCGATTCCGAAGTCCGCGATCACGCTCAACGCGGAAGACGAGCTCGTCACCGTCACGTTGCCTTCGGAAGCGGAAGTAGGCTGGCATACGCTGGTTCTGACATTCTCGGGTAAGATCAATCAGCAAGGCCAGGGCCTCTACTACGCGCCGTACGTCGAGGAAGGCACCGGCGCTAAAAAGGTAATGCTCGGCACGCAGTTCGAGGCGACCGATGCGCGGCGGATGTTCCCCTGCTGGGACGAGCCAGCATTTCGCGCGCAGTTTCAACTCACCGCCGTCGTGGCGCAAAACTTCACCGCAGTCTCGAACATGCCCGTCGAGAGCGAGCGGAAAGTCGCTGGCGGAAAGGAGCTGCACTTCGCGGCGACGCCGCCAATGTCTTCTTATCTGAACGTGCTCTGCGCAGGCGAGCTCGACGCGATTGAGAAGGAGAGTAACGGCGTTCTTCACCGCGTAATTGCAACCCGGGGAAAGGTAGAAATGGGCCGGTACGCGCTCGAAAGTGCCGCGCAGATCGTGGAGTTCTACAACGAATACTTCGGCACTCCTTATCCGCTGCCGAAGCTGGACGAGATCGCGGTGCCGGGCGGCTTCGGAGGCGCGATGGAAAATTGGGGCGGCATCACTTATTTCGAGTCGGCGTTGCTGTTCGATCCGAAGCGATCGTCCGTCGACACGAAGCAGGTGATCTACGCAGTCGTCGCCCACGAGGCCGCGCACCAGTGGTTCGGCGACCTGATTACCATGGCATGGTGGGATAACCTGTGGCTTAACGAAGGCTTCGCGTCGTGGATGGGCAGCAAGTGCACCGCGAAGTTCAATCCCGATTGGGAAGTCTGGCTGGCGCACAACGTGCCGCGCGATCCTACGCGCCGCGCGGGTATGCCGAAAGAGAGCGCGATGGAGGGGGACGCTCGCTCGACGACACACCCTATTCAGCAGCCGGTCGCGACGGAAGCGGAAGCGAACAGCGCGTTCGATGACATCACGTATAAAAAAGGGCAGTCGTTTATCCGCATGCTCGAGAGCTTCCTTGGTGAAGAGGTATTCCGAGACGGCATCCGGAAATACATGGTGCAGCATAAACTTTCGAACACCACGACAGCGGATCTTTGGAATGCGCTCGGCGATGCATCGGGCAAACCAGTGGCGGAGATCGCGGCTGCGTGGACCGAACAACCTGGCTTTCCTGTAGTAAAAGTCTCACGCGCGGCTGATGGCAAGATCACGCTCACGCAGGAGCGCTTCACCGTGAACTTTCCTGACGCACCGGACCTTCAGTGGCAAATCCCTCTCACCTACTCCGTTGCAGGGGTTGCGGCTCCGGTGAGCACGTTGATGTCGGAGAAAACGATGACGATTGCCGACGTTCCGCCGGATCGAGCCGTCAAGTTCAACGTCGAGGGCGCGGGCAATTACCGCGTCCAGTACGACGACTCCTCATTGAAGCTGCTGATCGCGGAGTTCGCGAATCTCAGCATGGCTGATCGGGTTAACCTGCTGAGCGACGCGTGGGCCCTCGTGCAGGCAAACAGAGCGCCACTATCTCTTTACCTCGGCCTTGTCGATAAACTCCCGAGTGCCACGCAGCTCGCGGAGCGCGAGCAAGTGATCAATGCATTCGCGTTGATCGACCGGCTCGTTAGCGGCACCGATAAACACTCGCAGTTTCAGCAGTACGCGCGTCGCGTCTTGCGGCCGAGCTTTGAAGCGATCGGCTGGGAGCTGAAGCCTGGCGAATCCGTGCGTGACGCAGAATTGCGTGCGACTCTCGTCAGAGCGCTTGCCGGTTTTGCAGATGAAGAAGTCATCGCAACATGCCGCAAACGATTCGAGAAATTCCTCGCCGACTCTGAGTCCCTCCCGCCGGATCTCCGGCCAGCGGTTCTGGACGTGGTCGGCCACTATGCGGACGAAAAGACGTGGAACAAGCTCCACGAGCTCGGGCTCAAGACAAACAGCGTCGAAGAGAAACAAAACTACTATGCTGCCCTCGCTGGAGCGCAGGATTCTGAACTTGCCATGCGATCGCTGCAGCTTGCTCTCACGAACGAGCTGCCGACCAGCCGCGCGCTTGCAATTGTGCCGCGCGTCGCGCGAGACAGCGGCCATCCGGATATTGCATGGGATTTCGCCAGGGAGAATATGAAGCAGCTTCTCGGCAAAGCCGACGCGTTAGCCGTGAACAGTTATGCCCCGAGTATGTTCACCTTCTTCTCCGATCCAACACGAATCTCGGAACTCAAGACGTACGCAGACTCGAATCTTCCCGTCGGAGCTCGAAAAGCGGTGGATGAAGCCGCGGATGAGATCAGCTTTCGCGCCGAATTCAAAGATCGCCTGTCGAAGCAAGTTTCGGAAACCACATCCGCTGCCGAGCCGCGCAACTAAAGCACCGGCGGACGCTCTGTTGGCGCCGATGGAATCGGGCGGAGCGTTTCGGCTTCTTCCAGCTGGAGCTCCTTTGCGCGACGCCATCCAGTTACAGCCTGGGTGAGGAGAAAGAAGGTCAGGATCACCAGCCACGTCGATCCGGTTGTGAATGCGTACAGCGTCAAAAGCCCCCCGCCGATGAGCCCGATAACGCTCGCGATTTGCAAGCTGCGGATCCGGCCGAATGGATACCAGAGAAGCGACCGCAGAATCTGACCGCCATCGAGCGGATAGATCGGAAATAAATTGAATACAAGGATGGCGATGTTGATGTAGCCCATCATGCTCACAAGGCGGTAAAGATCCGGCGCGTTGAAAGCCAGGCCGGAACGCACGACGACAATCCTCAGCAGCAGTAAAACAGGGATGAGTGCCACATTCACGAGCGGACCCGCTGCGATACTCCACAGCTCTGCGCCAGGCCGCGGCGGCGGGTTGACGAACGCAATGCCGCCGAAAGGCCAGAGTAGGATTCGGTTCGCGATTCCCCCGACTTGCCGGCAGGCAAACGCGTGCCCGAATTCGTGCAAGAGCACGATTAGAAAAAGCGCGAGGTATTCGTAAATCGCGAACACCCTCATCTGATAGCCGTGAGGTCGCGAAGTCAGCTGATACACAGCGACGAGAAACCAACTAAAATGCAGCGACACCTGGATGCCAGCCACACGGAAGAGACGAATGGAGCCGCCTTGCATCCCCGAAGCTCGGCTGGTCAGCGCGGCACGTCCAACAACGAACGCGATGAGGCGTTCTCTCCGTCACCGCGCAATTTGCTACCGCGGGTGCGAAAGCACGGCTGCCTCTGCTACAGCGTCAAATCACGTCGCCCTTCGTCGCGTGGCAAGAGCAGCCGCATCGGGATCATCGACGACTCGTAGAATCCGTATCGTTTGAAGAGACTCTGCGAACGTAGCGAGGGCCGGTCGGTCAGCAGTGTAATGCGCAGGAAGTTTTTCTGCTTCGCAAAGTCAATTGCGTACTCGAGCAAGCGGGAGCCGTAGCCTTTGCCTTGGAAGCTGTTGTGGACCACTAGGTCTTCAAGCACCATCACGAAACCCCCTTCGGCCGTGCTGATCGTGAACAGCAGATTGATCATCCCAACGATCGTGCGGTCCTGTCGCAACACGAAAACGCGCCCGCGGTTCGGCTGTTCGAAGATCAAGCGGAGACCGTGGAGCTGCTTCTCCTTGTTCGGGCGAAAGTCGCTCTCCTGGCTGAACAGCTCCCCCAGAAGTCCCGAGAGCTCGTCGAGATCTTCAAAGGTAGCAGGCTCGATGACGACGTCGCTCATGTGGCGCCGTTATTCCAGAAAATGCCGGAACTGGCAATGGGCTTGTGCCGGCTTTCCCTCATGCGGCATGGCAGCGCAGCGGCGTTGACAAAGTAGAACACCTCCATACTGTAGCCCCCTCTTCGCCGCTTTGGTGGCGAGCTTCGTTATGAAACGCACTCTACAGCGCTCGAAGCGCACCCGGAAAAGCCAGCACGGTTTCCGTGCGCGCATGAGCACCAAAGGCGGGCGCGCCACTCTCGCGCGTCGTCGTCAGCGTGGTCGTAAACGCCTCCTGCCAAAGGGCGCCGAGGTGCATTACGCGCGGCACACGCAGGCATAATCGACGCCACGGCTATCGCTGTAGTTCCCGCAGCGGACCCGCGTATCCGGTTAGTTCAAGGTATCCTCTCCCCTTGATCGGATGCCCGTCGCGCGTGCCGATCACGTCTACTGCCCCCTCCCAATAGGCGAGAGGAGCAAGCGATAGTTCCTGATTATCCAGCACCGGACGCACCTCTACCCGCAACGATCGTTCAGGGATCTCGATCTGCCATCCGATCGGGTAGTTCGCAGCACTCGTGCTGCTCCTCCACCATCTGGTCGGCAGCATCCGATAAGCAGAAGATGTGAGATGTGCCGCGGTGCCATCCGCGTCGATCCACGTGCCGCTTGATGCCGCGTCCGTGCTGCTGTCCTTCAGTCGCATCTGATAGAGCATCAGCTCCGTGCCATCATCAAACGCAACTGACAGCCAATCCCAGCCGACTTGCTCCGGCGCCAGCTGGTTAGTTGCCCATTCATGGTCGAACCAGCTCTCGCCTTGCACGCGCAGGTCTTTATTGCCGAGGCGTACACTGCCGAGCGTCGTCAGGCGGGTAAGCGAGTAATAGTGGGACGCGTGTCCTTTACCCGATGCTTTTTCACTGACGCCTTCTAGGCCATGGATTGCAGGCGGCTTCTTTGATTCGAGCTGCAAGGTAACGGCCATATCAGCCTCTTCTGCGCGCAGATGAAATTTCCCGCTCTCATCCTTACCGAGCGTCCAGTTGTCGATCCACGCAAGTCGATCGCCATCGTCAAAGCCGGCGTCTCCAAATGCTCCGCGGCTGGTCTTTTGCTGAAAGCGGAACTGCTCTCCGGCTGCATCGGTGATCGTGAAGTGCGCGAACTTCAGGTCGTTAACAATGAAGCGCGACGCTTGCGGATCCCGTTCTGCGGCGGAGCGAATCCCCTGGCGGAAAAAGGTTAATTGATAGCCGAAGCGTTCTCCCGTTGGAGCGGTCAA
>JACDHZ010000171.1 GCA_013820755.1 Chthoniobacterales bacterium | reverse complement strand
GACAAACACGCGCGTGGTCCACGTCCTTGATGCGCAGCAGCTAGGCCGGCCAGGCATCATTGCCGCGACCGCACTCGAGACGGCTGAAGGGCTGGCGCTTTTCGACACCGGGCCCGAATCAACATTTAGGAACATCGCGACCGCGCTGTGTGAAATCGGAGCTCAACCCGCGGACGTGCGACATGTGTTCCTGAGCCACGTTCATTTCGACCATGCAGGGGGTGCGTGGCGTTTCGCGGAACTCGGCGCAACCGTCTACGTGCATCCCCGCGGCGCTCCGCACTTGCTTGATCCCGGCGCTCTGGTCAGATCCGCGACTCGAATTTTCAGCGACGACATGGACCGGCTCTGGGGCCGGATTCAGCCCGTGGCAGAACAGAGAATCAAGATCCTACTGGATGGTGACGTGGTTCGCATCGGCGCACTGGAACTGCGCGCAACTGAAACAGCTGGCCATGCAAGTCACCATCATGTCTACTCGTGGGAAGACATTCTGTTCGGCGGCGACATAGCCGGTGTGCGGATTGGGAGTGGTCCGCCGATCCCGCCGTTTGTTCCACCCGAGCTGCACATCGAGTCATGGCTGGATTCGATCAACAAAATGCGAGCGATCAATGCGACCGATCTTTATCTGCCGCATTTTGGTCGCGTCGGCGGCTCTATTTCGTCACACTTCGACGCTCTGGAGATGCGCGTTCGGCGCTGGTCTTCGTGGTTCCGCGATCGTGTGCGCGCAGGTAACGATGAGGCAGATCTAATTCCGCTATTTGCCGCGTATGAGTGTTCTGAGTTGCGGGCCGGCGGAGCCAGTGAAGAAGACGCCAGGGATTACGAACAGGCTGACCCGAGCTTTATGGCAGTCAGTGCTGCGCTGCGATATTGGCGCAAGCATCACCCGGAGGAAGGCGCGGAGATCCGCTGAACGATGGCCGTTCCGCCGGTAATCCCGTGACGAGGCTCGCGCTCTAACGGACGTAGCTCGCGCCGTTGATGTCCAGTACGGCACCGGTCATCGACGGCGGCGCGCTAAGCGCTAGATAGGCGACAACGTTCGCGACTTCTTCGGGCGACGCGACGCGACCGAGAGGAATTTCAGCGAGCAATTTGTCGCCGCCGCGGCTGCTGAGGTAATCCTCCGCCATTCCGGTCATGGTAAATCCAGGTGTCACAGCAAAGGCGAAGATCCCTTCTGCGGCAAAACCGCGTGCGATCGATTTGGTGACACCGATCAGCCCTGCTTTCGACGCTGCGTAGTGCCAATGCTCTGGCGAGTCGCCGCGATATGCCGCACGGCTTGCGACGTTCACAATCCGTCCGCCGCCGGCGCGTGATCGGAAGTGGCCCACCGCGAGCCGACACAGATCGGCGGCCGCCTGCAGGTTTACCTGGAGGGTTCGCTGCCAGCGCTCACCCCAGACGCCCGCGCTTTCACCGATTGAGACCGGCTCATAGATCCCGGCGTTATTTACCAGGACATCAATTCGACCGCCGAGGCGATCAAGCGCTCGTTGCCAGAGGGTTTCGGCAGCCAGCGGTTTCAAGAGATCAGCGGCCAATTGGTCGGCACCGTCTCCCTTCGTTCCGTGCCCGATAACTCGTGCGCCGTGCCGTTTAAGTTCATCAAGAACAGCGGCGCCGATGCCGCGAGTGGTGCCAGTGACGAGGATGTGAAGGGAATGTGAGGTCACGACTTTGATGGTAGCGCGGTGCTCAGGTCTACCCAAGTGCGTTGGCACGTCGGCCGCAGTGGCAATGCCGACATGCTCGCGCTCGGCCCGTACACAAGACCGCTCACCGAGCGCTTCGCGCGCCCGGTGAGCGGGTCATCCGGGCATCGCCCGGGAAGTTGCGTCCAACTACCAGCTACTCGAGCTGATAGACTTCGAAGCTCGCGTTACCTGTCCCGCCGTTGCTGCCACGCACGATGCCAGTGTAGACGCCAGCAGGCAGCGGCATCAGGATGGCTGCCTCTGTTTCATGGGTCGGAGCAGCACCGGTAGCTTCGATCTCAGCCGCGTTGCTCTGGGTTTTCCAGTCGTCGTTCTCTTCGAACTTCACGCCGTTTGCATCATACAAGGCGAGCGTCGGGTCCTGTAACGCGTTCTCCAGGCCGTTCTCGCCCAACTGGGGTCCAATGCCGCGAAACAAGAACCGCTTGATCGTATTTCCCTGGCTAATGATACCGCCAATCAGCGCCGCATCGCCCTGACCAGCAACCGCACGCGTCGACAGGTTTGCCAGCGTCGAGCCATTCCTCAGGTCGGTGTCATACACTTCCACCAATCCGATGCCCGTCGTGTTGTCCACACCCCGTAGAACCGCGGTGTACAGACCGGGCGGGAGTGTCTGCGCAATCGCCGACTCGCGCTCGTTGGTTGGGAGGATACCCGCCTTCGCGATTGCGTCGCGGTTTTCACTGTCCTTGTAGTTATCGTTCCTCTCGATCAGCTGACCGGCGCTGTTGTAGAGCTCGAGCACGGGATCCATGAGCCGGCCAGCGATGGGCTGACCGCCCGCTTGCAGCGATGGCCCGAGGCCACGTATCACAACCGGCTTCGCCGCGGAACCCGTGACGATGAACCCTGCAATACCAACGTTGTCACCGGTGCCAACCTGAATACGCGACGACATGTTCGCCAGATGCACGTCAAATGTCGGGAAGGTAATAGCTTCCAGATGAATCGGCAGCGCGCGGTAGGCTACGCTGCACGGACCGGTCGGATAGCTGTAGTCGAATACCTTTTGGCCGGATGCCGTCAGCCCCAGGATCCGCGCAGTGCTCTCGGGGTTGATGCCTCCAACCACCGCGTATGCAACAAGATAGTTCAGCGGACCATCTTCGTAAACGCTGCTGCAGAACGGGCTGGTGACCGATTCGTCGTTGGTGAAGCTCCAAACCTGCGTCATCTGATCCTGGTCCAGATGAAACTCGTATTTCCGCGCTGCACTGAACGAACGATGCACACCAACCGGAATGTGATGCTGGCTTTCCTGGCCGTTATCGAACAACAGGAAGTGATCGTCTTTAGTTATCGAAACGGCGTGCTGCCCTACCGGCGTCGGGCCATTCACTGCCGAGAGCGCAAATTTCCGAAGAGACGGGAAGCTCACGTACCACTCTTTTGTCTTGTCTCCGAAAATCCACTTAATCGCCTTGCTCTCGTAATCCACAGCAATGACGAAGTTCTCGCGGCTTGATACGATCAGCGTGTTATCCGCGCGGCGATACCAGTGGGCGTTGTTGTGGAACCAATCTGAGGGCGAGCTGAAGCTATAGTCATTGTTGACGACCTGCCGCACGAACCCTCTCGGATTGTCACCGCCAGCCCTCATTGCGTTGCTGATGATGTTGGCGAAGTTCCATGTCTGAAGGATATCCCCAGTGAATGGATTAACTTCGATCAATACGGACTCGATGTACTTTGGGGTATCGAGCTCGAGAATCAACCCATTCTTCCCCGCGTCGATGTTGTGGTGAATCTCGTGCACACCGATGTCGCTGTAGTCCCGGATAACGCTGACTTGGCCATCCATCTCGATGCGCAACAGCCGCGGTCCATCAGCAAGATAGACAGCATTATCATAAAACGTCGCTTGGTAACGTCCCAGGCCGATGCCAGTGGTCCCCACCCAACGACGGAAGCCATCGGTGTCGAGGATGGTCGGTGAGTTCTCGCTGCACCCGCTGGTTAAGAGCATGTAGTCGTAGCTCAGGTCGGTGTTCTTTGTTCTTGGCAGTATCTTAACCGGGTTATCGTAAGGACAGGTGTCTTCGAACGGAGCTGTGACGACTGCGACAGTCTGCTCTTTGAACGATCCATCCTGGAACACGAACTTCACGTGCACGGTGTTGTTGTAACCGGCGTAAAGCCCCCACACTGGCAGGGTGATCTGCCCGGTTTTCGGTTTGAGGAAACCGCGGCCATTAAGATATGGCGCCGTGTATGTGGCCGATATCGGCCGGATGACGGAACCCTTTCTCGGCGCAATGGTGTACTGAATATTCTTCAGCAAGCTTGCCTGGTTCGTCAGCACATCGAATTTGCTGATGAATGGCGTGTCACCAGGTTGATGGGCAATGACGGAAATAGTTGTGTCCTCGGCCTGCGTCGCGAAGGCGACAGAAGCAATCGACATCACAGCCGTAAAGAGGAGTGGAATGAGTTTTTTCATATGTATAAGGATAGCCGGACCCGGCGCGCTATTACGACCGTGAGAGAGTGTTTGTGTCAAACCGATTTTTTCGCACGGTGGCCATCTTATCCGGCTGGATCTGGGCATGTGCAGTTCCTTGGACTCTACAGCGTGAGCCTGAACACAGCGGCTTGAGAAGATTGTCGTTGATGTTGTCGTAACCGCGCGCGCCGCTACATCGGGCCTTCTTGAGAACCCGGCTCCTCGCCTGCCTGTCGATTGTTGCTGCGTTCAGCTGCAGCTTTGCTTCCGCCCAGCAAGCAGACCTGCATGCGGATAGCAATTCGCTTGATTTCAAGCAGTTCGGGCTGCTGTCGACACAGGAAGGTGGTTAGCGCAAACCGGTCGATTACCGCGCCTGTACGCAAGACCGCTCACCGAGCGCTTCGATGCGCCCGGTGAGCAGTTAACCCGGACTCAATCCGGTTGAGTGATCTGGTAACCCCTGAAGTCTCTACAGGCCCAGTTGATACATCTCCACCAAGCCTATGCCGGTGGTGCCACCTTTGCCGCGCAGGATCGTGGTGTACTCGCCCGTTACCAACGGCATCAAGATCGCCGACTCCTGATCGTTCGCCGGCTGAAGCCCGGTGGCTTCGATCTCGCCAACGTTATTAGCGTTCTGCCAATCATCATTGGATTTCACGACCACACCATTCTGATCCCGCACTTCAAGTACTGGATCCCGCAATGGATTCGCAACGCCGTTGGTTTGCAGAGAAGGGCCGATCCCGCGGAAGAGAATCCGGTTGATCTGGTTGCCTCGGAGGATCACGCCGCCGATTAGCACCTGATCGCCCTTGCCGACGAGGGCACGTGTCGACAGATTCGCAAGCTTTGAGCTATTCCGCAGATCGATGTCATAGACTTCGATCAAACCAACACCAGTGGTGTTGCCGGCGCCACGGAGAATGACCGTGTAAGCACCAGGGGCCAGAACCGGCGCCATGGCGGCTTCGCTCGCATCTGATGGAGCTAATCCTTCACGTTGAATGACCGCCAATCCCGGGGTGTCATTGTAGTTATCGTTTGTCCGGATGAGTTCGCCGGCGCTGTTGTATAATTCCAGCGTTGGATCCATGAGGTGACCGTCCACTGGCAGGGATGGCCCTAAGCCGCGAATAACGAGCGATTTAGGAGCCGTACCGGTGATGATCAAACCAGCGATCGATGCGTTGTCATCGGCGCCGACGAATGCACGCGACGAGATGTTCGCGAGATGAACATTCGAGGTCGGGAACGCGGTCTCCTCGAGGTGAATCGGGAGCGAACGATAGGCATCGTCGCACTGGAAGGTCGGATAGCTATATTCGAACACTTTCTCACCAGTCGAGGTGAGTGCGAAAATCACGCCGTTTCCGCCAGGGATGCCGCCGAGCACTGCATAATCGAGCATGTAGCTCAGCGGGGCATCTTCATAGATGCTGCTGCAGAATGGAGTAAAGACGGACATATCTCCCGGATACGACCAAAGTTCTGTGACCAGGTTAGCCGCCAGATTGAGCGAGAATTTGCGTGCTTCAGCGAACGGGCGTAGGAAGCCGGCCGGACTTTGGTGTTGGCTGTTCGTGCCATTATCGAACAGGAGCAGATTACTATCTTTCGCAATCGAGAGAGCATGTTGGCCGATGGGGACGTGGCTGCCGCGAGCTACGTCGAGCGCCAACGCGCGAAGCGATGCGAATTCGACGTACCACCTCTTCGTCTTGTCTCCGAGGATCCACTTGACCTGCTTGGTGTCGTAATCAACGGCCACGACGAAGTTTTCGCGGCTGGAAACTAACAAGGTGTCATCAGCCCGACGGTACGTTGAGGCGTTGTTGTGGAACCAATCTTCCACCGCCGTGAACTTATAGTCTCCTTTCGCCCTTCTGATG
>JACDHZ010000314.1 GCA_013820755.1 Chthoniobacterales bacterium | reverse complement strand
GCCGTCACGGCGGCGAGCTGTTGCTCGTTCAGTTCGGCCCCATAATCAATGTGGATGCCCGCGGCAGACGGAGCGCGTTGCAGGATGTATTGCCGGGACATGGCGGACTACCTTTACCGGTACTCCCGAAGCGTCGCAATTTTCCGGCTCGCCTCCGGCGTCAGCCTAGCCCCGCCCGACCTAGAGGTCTTCCCCTCCGGCGGCGACGGCGAGGCTCCTCCATCATCGGATGTTTGTGTGAGAGCAGCAGCGGCAGCGGTGCGAATAGACGAAGCCCTGTGAGCGTGAGCCGCCGGGCGGCAGCGAATGGAGCCAGCGGGAGCAGTGCGACATGGACTGAGCGCGTAGCGTCTGATGCGGGGACGCAGCAGATCAATCAATGCGTCGAATTTTTTCCCCGGCGCTTTCGATCCGGCTAATCCGCGGAAGGACGGTTTCGAACTCATTCCAGGAAAAAATGGGAACCATTCCCCGATGGCTTCCCGAGCGTTTCGCGTGAGCGGATTCTCGCCTCCCTTGAGGAAGCCACAGAGGGAATGAGCCCGGTCTCTGAAACCCTCAACAATCAACTCTCAACCATCAACCGTCTTGCCCAGCTGCCGCAGAAGACGTTCGACCGGATGAAGTGACAACGCGCCGCGCGTTGTCCTGGCCTGGGTAGCGCAGGCTGCCAGCCTGCTGGTTTTGGCTGCTAGCCGAAACGAACTTTTAAATGCTTCTCGCGCCGTCGTGTTCTCGTGCACGCTTGAGCCGCGATGGCTTCGCGTGTCCGAAACGAACGGAAATTTGGACATTGGGAAGAACTGCCTAACGGCGGCCGCCGTTACTTCCGCGACTTCGTTGGTCGCGCCGGCGGACGGGCGTGCTACATCAAAGAAGCCGATGCAGCGGAAACAACCACTCGCTTTGCGCAGGAAATCTACAACCGAGACGGTGACCTAGTGCCGGTGCACGAGAAGTTTCCCGGCTGCGGGTGCTCAGGCTCTCGGGGTCGAAGTTGGGCTCGCCCTGCATCTGGGTGATGCGGCGATCTGGTCGGCGTGCTGCGTCGATTTAGGTCACAGACAAATATTCGATTGATGCAACAAATGAAGATCACTCCCCAGATCACTGCCGATAAGATCGCCGACTACCTGCACGGCAAAGTCAGCCAGGCGGAACTCGTCGATTGGGCTGAGCGCGCCATGATGGACGCGGACTTCGAACCAGCCGACGCTGAAATGCTGTCAGACATTATCGGCCGACTCGGCTTGGCCGATGTCGCGGAGTTCGGATTGCGCTGGCAGGATTGTGAAGAGTTCCGATCGCGACGATGCGCTCGCGTATGCGGCGCGGCTCAGTGACGCCGAGCGCAGCGCGCTGGCTTGATGTAAGCCTAGCGGCTGATCTTCACGCGTGCGACACGGTCACCGTCGCGCGGTAGCCGAGTCGGCGAAGGAGATCCTCGTAATCCGCGAGGATATCATCGTGACTCATACCGCTGCTCATCAACTCCAGCAGCATCGTCACTGGGTAGCGCAGACCACGAATGCACGGTTTCCGTGACACACCTGTGGATCAACCGTTACGCGTTTGAGCAGTTCCTCAGTCGACATCGTGGATCGTAGAATACTCGATGAGCCGGCCGATGGCTATCCAACTGTTCGCGGCCGCTTTCGCTCGTCACTGATTCACCTGTCACTCGTCACTTCCACATCATCTGCTGCAGAAGACGTTCGATCGGATGAAGTAGAATCCCCCTTCCGGCGATTTCAAAAAGACGGTTAATTGCGTGTGCCGCACGGCGGGGGAATCGCCTTCACCCTTGCAATCATCCCCTCGAACCACGCTTTCGGGAAGTAGAAGCTAAAGTCAATATCCTGGAAGTCGTCGCGTGGTGAGGCGGCAAGCACCCGCTCCGCTTCGGCGTAGTTACCGTCTATGAGCGCCAGCCACACTCGAGCGGGCGTTTGCCCGCCCGCCACTTCCATGGCGGGCTCGCTTGCCAGGATATCGCGCAGCGGCTGTGTGTCGCCCGAATACCAGAACACTACCGATGCCCGGCGAAATCGCACGATC
>JACDHZ010000170.1 GCA_013820755.1 Chthoniobacterales bacterium | reverse complement strand
CCTCGCCTTCATTCACCTTAGCTATGTAAGGAATGTATATCGCCTGACGGCTTTTGATGTTTGCCCGCGGGCCTCGGAAAGCGTCTTCAAACGCGAGATAAAACGCGTCCGCCAGCCCGTTGTCGATGTTCGCGGGAGTTAAAGTTGGCCGCGTGTCAGCCGCAACGCTGAGCCCGTCCGATTGGCGCTCTGCTTCCGCGCGTAGTAGCTTGGTGAACACAGAAAGCTGTGCTCTAAAGTGCGAGCTGTCGGCGAACTGCCGTTCGTCCACTCTGTTTGCGGAGACCAGCGCCATGCCAGCATCGCGCCGCAGCTGACTCACGTCGCGCTCCAGCTGAGTAAGAACGGCTTTTGACGAGACCTCCGTGAGCTCCGTATGCGCCTGCAATCTGCCGAGATGTGCGGCGGCAGCGCTTAGTTCACGTCCGATCGCTGCAAGATCGCGGCTCAAACTATCGAGCCGTTTCCCCACAGCATCGTCGCGTTGTGCAAGATCGCGGCTGAAATTATCGAGCCGTTTCCCCACAGCATCGTCGCGTTGTGCAAGATCGCGGCTGAAACTATCGAGCCGTTTTCCCACAGCATCATCGCGTTGTGCAAGATCGCGGCTGAAATTATCGAGCCGTTTCTCCAAAGCATCATCGCCTTGTGCAAGATCGCGGCTGAAACTATCGAGCCGTTTCCCCACAGCATCGTCACGTTGCGCAAGATCGCGGCTGAAATTATCGAGCCGTTTCTCCAAAGCATCATCGCGTTGTTCAAGGTGAGCGGTCGAGTCTGCGTGGGACACCTCCGCTGACTCGACGCGGTGCTCGATATCAGCCACTCGGCCAAGATCTTCTTCACGGGCGTTCACGAGCGCTTCAAACCAACGCGTTTGGGCTTGAATATGCGCGACCACTCCACTGGTCTGCTTGTGCAGGTCGAGGCTCGTTCGCAGCAGGAGCGTCAAGCTTTCGAGGAGCAGGCGGTTGAAACCGCCTTGCTTGCGAAACAATCGGTGCAGGAATTTCGGAATGTTGCGGCTGACATCTGTCTTACCCCGCGCATGCTCCAGCAGGGTGAGAAGTTTTTCAGACTTCGGTGCCTTCATCGTCAGCTGTTTCGTCGAAGGCACGGGAGGAAGAGCCACGGGCGGGCTGGACGACGCCGAAGGATCCGTTGTGTCGCGAGAACGATCGAGCCGGGACTCTCGTGCGTGCTGCCGGATTCGCTCCATTAACTCCTCAATTCCAGGATCGATTTTGGTGGTCTCCATAAGGGGAATCCTGTCACCTCTCGTCGGGCCTGGTGCACCGCGTTGGAATCGAACCAACAACCCGCTGATTAAGAGTCAGCTGCTCTGCCAATTGAGCTAGCGGTGCGTATCGGCTTTTACGAGGCCAATGTTGTTGAAGCGTGTGCTTTCAGCGTGCGGATCGGAAGCGTGAAAGACAAAATTCATGGCAACTTTCCAGTGAAAGAACGCCAAATTACCCATCCCGGTCCGCTGCACAACGCGGAAGTTCTATCTGCAGCGGCTTCAGCAGGGAGAAACGACCTGCATGTAGGTTTCACTGCGCCGCGGCCGATCGATCTTTCGTAGCACTGGCGCGAAGGAGATCGGGGCTCCAAAACGGATTGCAGCTCAAATTATCGAGTATTTCAGCTTGGACGCGACACTGCCTGATTCGCGTCCAAGTTGAAGCATGGACACGCTGAGCGGTGGGGGCGGAAAAAGAAAAAGGCTGACGGATCTCCTCAACGCGTCATCCGTAATCCTTGCGGACGGAGGGATCGAGACGCGGTTGATATAAGTTGATATCTCCCTCCCTGAGTTTGCGTCTTTCCTCTTTTCAACGGAGCGCAGTGTCCAGGGGAAACGAAGGAGAAAACGTTGCCGGCAACACCACCGCGGCCCGGCCGTGTTGCTTGACGATGTTGAAGATGTGCTGGAGGAAACCGGGCTGCAATGCCGGTGCCGCCGGCTCCTACGCCGCTCGTTCATAAAGGTATCGCTGGAATCCGGTAAACGCGCGGCTGATATCCTCGGTGGTGCCAAGATCCGCGAGCGCGTCTGAGATCGCGTTGTGGTACTTTAGCCGAAGGAGAGGCGTGAGCTTCTCCGATGCGAGTTCATCTACCCCGACTTTTACGTATTGCGAAAGCACGAAATCGAGGAAGACCTGCTGCCTACTGTTGAATGCGGTGCTGATTGAGAGCTTCGCGCGTGCGGCGCGCTCTTCGCGAGTGTGCGTCGGGAGCAGGCACGCGACGTAGGCGAGCACGTCGAACAGGTCGCTGTTGTCAGCGTCGATGCTTTTCTGCATCTCCGTGAGTTGCTCGCGGCCGAAACCTTTTCCGCCAACCCCTTCGAGGAGCTTCTTTCGCGTACTTGGTTCGCTCCAGAGCGCGCGTAGTTCATCTTCGTTCTTGAAGAACTCAAGGAGCTTTCCAAAGAGCGCTTCCATGAACTGCTGCGAAGACATTGGCGTGCCGCCGGGATGCCAGAAGCTTGTCATCATCATGTGCTGAATTGTGCGCTTCTTGCCGTCGGCGAGCTTCACTTTAACCCTCTTTCTCTTGGAGCTGCACTGGCAGGGAGTCTCGCCACAGACTGGGCACGGCTTCTCCTCGCACTCGCACGGCGTTGTCCCGCACACCTCGCACGGTTGCGGCGGTGCGACTTCGCACACGCACGGACGCTGGCCAAGTAGCGCGAGACATCGCTAAGCGTGCGGAGTTCCGGCAGCGCTTCTCGCCCGCGACCATCCTGCCGCGTCGTCTTCGCAAACAAGAACATCCCAACGGTTCGCAGTGCGAAGTCCTTCGTCCGTTCTGTGAAACGTTTCTTCCTTTTGCGTCGGCGGAAAACGATTCGAGAATAGCGGCAATAGCTCGACCTTGAAGGCTCTGAACAGGTGTTCGAGAAGCTATTGCAACCGGAACACTCGCCTCGTGCGTAACTATGAACATGGACACCACCACGACATCTCGCCCCTCGGCGACTGATATGAAGAATCGCGAAGGATTCCTCGCGAAATCGATTGAAGAACAAACGGCGAAACTTCCGTCTGACACATTTCTCTGGCTGGCGCTTGGCTCAATCGCGACTTCTCTTACTCTGAAGGTGAGCGGACGCGACAAGGACGCTCTATTCGTCGGCCAATGGGCGCCGACATTCTTGCTACTTGGGGTCTATAATAAACTCGTAAAGCAGCTCGGCTCCGATCAGACTGAAAACCGCGCGTAAGGGACGCCGACAGTGATTCCTGCTCGCACCGTGGCGTGTTAGCAGTGTACGCGCAAAATCTGTTATAGGCGGTTCCTTGTGGCGATGGCCTGACTGCGAGGGCGACGTTGCCTTTCATCGGTAGTTACGGGGGCTTGGATCAACGCGTCGTTCGGCTGCGCTATGCATCCGAATCTGAAGCACTTGAGTCTCTACGTAATTGACAGCTCGCCGCTGCCGACAGCGCGCGATCCTTGTCCACGTGGTCGTATAACGGCATTGTCGCTGGCAAAGGCGCGCTACCGATCGATTCGGCTAGAGGTTGCTGCAGCGCTTTTCGCATTAGCGATCTCCGCGCCGCTGACATTCGCAGCCCGTCCAGTCGGCTCCGCCCGACTCCAAGCTCGACCGGGCATGCCAACGCAGCCGGCAAGAACCGGCCTGCATCAGCTCGGTCTCGCAGCCGGTCGCGACGCGTGGCTGTTTGTGCCAGAGATTACGCGCCGGAGCATCACGTCCCGCTGATTGTGATGTTACACGGCGCGCGCGGAAAACGCGGTCTTGAGCTGTTCGCCCAACGCGCGACGAAGCGGGGCATCGCAGTCCTCGTGCCGGATTCGCGTGGAAGCACATGGGACCTCATCGCCAGTGGTTTCTCACAGCTAGGTCCCGACGTCGCGTTCATTGATCGTGCGCTGCGAGCAACGTTCTCCTCGATCGCAGTCGACCCACAGCACATCGCGATTGGCGGATTCTCGGATGGGGCTTCGTACGCGCTGTCGCTCGGCCTGGCGAACGGAGATCTTTTTACTCATGTGATCGCCTACTCGCCCGGCGGGTTGCTACCGCCAAGTGTTCGCGGGCGACCAGCGATTTTCATCGCGCACGGTGTCTATGACAACGTGCTGCCGATTAAAACAAGCAGCCGTGAGATAATAGCGAGGCTGCTCCAAACCGGGTATGCGCCGACTTACAAAGAATTCCGCGGCGGCGACGGCATCGATTTTTCGATGTTGTGAAAGAATCCTTTCTGTGGTTTACCGGCGCCACAGGTCGCGACAGAGCGGACTCGTCTCGTCAACGGCGTAGATCGGAGCGGGACCGTAAAACGCCCCCACTTGGCGTCGGGCTTGGATCGCGGGTCGGCGCCGGAAGAACCTTTCCGGCTGCAAAGGCGCCGTTGTGATTAATGACAGCCCAGACGGTGTTATTGACGGTATCGATGCCGTGATTTCCAAGTTGGAAATCCCTCGACGGATCGTAGGCACGATTGATGAATTGCTGACTGCTACCCCCGGTATAACCGGCCACGGCCGGTTTCCACTGGTTGTCGTCCGGATCGAGCCACATCAGTCGGGCCTCGGCTTCACTCCCAAACGTGTTGATCGCTTCCGCTTCGTTGTATGACATCTGGAGGACGAATGTATCGAAGCCGGTTCCAGCGATGTTCACAACGTCACTGGCAGCGGCGAAGGATGATTTGGTGGACGGGAGGCTCGAGCTGAAACTGATTCGCACGCTCTGATTAGTACTGGCGATGCCACCAACCAACGACACGGTTGAAGCATTGGGAGTGTTCGAGTTCGTCACTGGAGCGACGACGTTATAGCTGGTGTTCGGCGGAATCTGCGTTGCGGCCCCAGCTGGCACGGGCGTAAGGATGAGGGCGTGCTTTTGCCCCTTCTCATTCCCGCCGATCGTTCCGATTGCGGCAATCTGACCGAAGTCGTTGATCGCATTACCAGTAGCCCATTCCTTGCTCTGCAAGTAGATGCCGCCGATACCTGTAGGATTGGACGTGATCAAACTGTTGAGGTTGTACATCACCCCACCCGTGTAAAGAAATCCGGCTTCGAGGCCGGCAGGGGTGTCTGAGTTGCCCACAATTTGACCAGATTTGTTGATCGCGTGCGCCATCGACTCGCCGAGGTTGCTGTTCAGGGTGCCTAGGTCCGTGGTTGACCACTGCCCAGTCATCGGGTCCTGCTTGGCTATGAACGCTCGATACTCGCCGTTTTCATTCGTAGCTGCCCCAACAACCTGCCCGGCATCATTGATTCCGAAGCCTTGGCTGGAAGAGCCGCCGCCCAACTCTCCAAGTGCGACACTGCCATCAGAATACCGCAAATAGACGTGGTATGAATAGGGATCGTTGAATGCTCCGGTGACCCAGCCGAAGTTGTTTATAGCGTTCGCCCAGGTGCCCATATTATCGCTCTTGCTGGGAATTCCGAGGTCGGTCATCTGACCATCCTTATAGATGAAAGCGCGATAGTAGTCCGTGATGCTGCTAAGCGAACTTCCAACTACCTCTCCGATATCATTGATCATTGCGCCCCTGCTGTTCACGCCGCCTAGGGTCCCCAGGTCCTCCATCATTCCACTCATCGTGCCATCGGGCGACCACCGGTAGGCGTGAAAGTCGCCGGAGCTTGTTGCACTGGCACCGGTTACCTTCCCGGAATTGTTGATTGAACCGGCTCTTGTGTCATTGCCCCCCAAATGAGGGATAATTTGGAACGCACCGTCTCTGTAGACGAACGCCTCGGTCACCGATCCATCGAAAGCAACGTGATAACCTGCGACCTCGCCGGAGTTGTTGATGGCCCAGGCAAAGGTTTGGCCACCTTTATCGATCGTCCCTAAATCGGTTACGGCATACTGTGGGCGGGCCGGTGTCAGCGTCGGAGTTGGCGTTGGTGTAGTGGTCGGTTCAGGAGTTGGGCTTGGCGTTATGGTTGGCTCTGGCGTTGGCGTTGGTATGACGGTTGGCTCTGGCGTTGGCGTGGGTATGACGGTCGGCTCTGGCGTTGCGGTCGGTTCAGGAGTTGGTCTTGGCGTTACGGATGGCTCTGGCGTGGGCGTCGGTGTAGTGGTC
>JACDHZ010000313.1 GCA_013820755.1 Chthoniobacterales bacterium | reverse complement strand
CGGCGTTTCCTCTCGCAGGGAAAAGGGGTACGCATCTTCGACTCTGGGCTGAATCGCGAACTCCAACTCCATAGCGGCTTGGCCTTCGAAGCTGGCACGCGATCGCAGACCGATCAGACCCGCGACCACATCAAACAAGCGGCCCGCACTGGAAGTGAGTGGCGCGTTGACGTTCTTCTCGAGCATCTGGCGAATCAATGACAGCTCGCCTCGCTCGAATGCGGTGAGCAAATCGTCCTCAACCCAAAGCTGCTCGCCCAAGATGTCGTAGAGCAGACCGAGCGCAGTGCGACGCGGTTCTCTGACAGCCGCCTCGCCGCCGGGGAGACGAAACTGCCGCAGGTGCGCAATGCGGGTGAATCCGTTCGCGTCAATGGAGAGAAATTCTCCGCCCCAGATGGTGCCATCTCCCCCGTAGCCGGTTCCATCCCATGAGACGCCGAGTAGTGGCGGAGTCAGTTGGTTCTCGGCCACGCAGGCCGCGATGTGGGCCCAGTGATGCTGCACGGGCCGAACGGGAACGGAAAATTGGGCGGCGTGTTTTGTTGAAAGGTAATCGGGATGCATGTCGCAGGCGATGAGTTGCGGGACCGCATTGTAGAGATGGGGCAGATCGGCCGCAGATTTGACGAAGGCAGCGTAAGCCTGCTCCGTTTCCAAATCGCCGATGTGCTGACTGACAAAAACGTTCGTGCCCACGCTGAGCGCGACGGTGTTCTTTAAATGCGCGCCGAGAGCGAGAACGCATTCGGAGGTCGGAGGTCCCAAAGGGGGGTTCAGAGTGATCGGGAGAGGGGCGTAGCCGCGCGCCCGGCGGAGCACCAGTTCACGTCCGGCCATGATGCGCGCCATCGAGTCATCCATATGCCGGACAATGGGGCGATCATGTACCAGAAAGGAATCGGCGATTCGGCGCAAGCGTTCGACTGCATCGTGTTCGTCAATGCAGATCGGCTCATCGCTCAGGTTGCCGCTCGTAGCGACGACGGGAGCGCCTAACGAGCGCAGGAGCAGGTGATGCAACGGCGTGTAGGGCAGCATCACGCCGAGGTTTGGATTCCGCGGCGCAACCGAAGCGGCAAGACACGCGGCATCGTCGCGCTTTAAGAGAACGATTGGCGCTTCGGGTGAAAGAAGGAGCCGCTGCTCCATCTCGTTGACGTGGCAAAGCTTTCGCGCCTCCGCGAGCGATGAGGCCATGACGGCGAATGGTTTTTCTTCGCGACGTTTCCGCTCGCGGAGCCGGACCACGGCGGATTCCTTTGTTGGGTCGACGATAAGCTGAAAGCCGCCAAGCCCTTTTAGCGCGAGGATGTTTCCTGTGCGCACGCGGTGGACTGCACCTGCAAGCGCGTCGTTGCCGCGAGCCATGACTTCGCCGCTGGCGCCCCACAATTCGAGCTGCGGCCCACAACGCAGGCATGCGTTCGGTTGCGCATGAAAACGCCGATCGCGCGGATCGTGATACTCACGCTCGCATTCCGTGCACATCGTGAATTTCTTCATTGATGTGTTCGCGCGGTCGTAGGGCAGCGCTTCGATGATTGAGAAACGCGGGCCGCAGTTCGTGCAATTCGTGAATGGATAGCCGAAGCGCCGATCAGCAGAATCGAAGATTTCCCTGACGCAATCCGCGCAGGTCGCGATATCCGGAAGAATGAGCGCCGTCTTTTCCCCACGGTCGACACTCTTGCGAATTTCGAACGAAGTGTAGCCAACTGGATCGAGGAAGGACGATTCCTGGCTTTGCACGACGGCGCGCGGCGGTCGCTCTTTTTCGAGCCGACGAAGAAACAGCTGCAGAATCTCGGTGGCGCCTTCCGCTTCGATGAAGACACCTTGCGCTGAGTTCAAGACCCATCCGTCCAGTTGTAGTTCGGTGGCGAGCCGATAAACGAACGGACGGAAGCCGACACCCTGCACCGCGCCGCGAACGACTATTCTGGCTCGCTCGCGATTCATGGCGAGGCGAGATCAGCTAATGCGTGAAGAGACCCTGGACGAATCCGATTTGGTAACAGAGGAAGAGTCCGAAGCAAACGCTCAGCGCGCCGGCTGCGGT
>JACDHZ010000169.1 GCA_013820755.1 Chthoniobacterales bacterium | reverse complement strand
CTATAAGGCGAGCCTGTGAGCGTCCGCGAGTAAGGGCATCATCGTATCGGTTCTTCGCATAATCGTTCGTCCGCAGGAGGAATGCGGTTCGCTGAACTAGAACGGAGGCGGACATCAACGGCAAAGCAACGACGAGCTGCTGTGATGGCTGCTTTTCTTCAGGCAGCACTGCCGAGGAAGTGGAGGCTTTGTTTGTGAAGTTCTTTCGCCGAGAGACTGTGCTTGGTCGAGGCTATCCACCAGTAGGGGCAAGCCGCGAATACAGGATGTTCGAATCACATCGTTGGAAAAAGAATAGTGACGAGAAAGAGGAAAACGTATGAAATCAATCGCATGCACTTGAACAAACTGCCATTCTGTGGTCCGTCACTCGCATATACCGGCGTCGTAGCGGCTTTTTTTCTAGCGGGTTCCGCTCTCGTGGCTGGCGATTCGTTTGTCTGGATTAACCGGACACCCTGCCCTCTCCTTCGCTTCGAGGCAGTTGGCGGAGTTGCTGCTGGCAAGCTTTATCAATTCAGCGGGTATTACACGATTAATCCTATCAAGGCGACGGTACGCTGTGATGCTTACGACCCTGCGACGAACGCTTGGACACGCCTGGCGGATATCCCCCAAGCTATATCGCATTCTGGGCAAGCCGTCGATGATCAACCTGCTGATGACCAGACGTTTTGGCTGGTTGGCGGGTTCCTAGGTGATCACCCAGGACCGAGCACCAATCAGGTGTGGAAATACAGTATTAAAAACAACAGCTGGTCGGCCGGACCGCCGTTGCCTGATCAACGCGCTGGCGGGGCGCTCGTCAAGTTGGGACGTGAACTACACTTCTTCGGCGGCGTCATACGCACAAACGACGTTTACATCCGGGACTACGGCACGCACTGGGCTATCGATTTGGACGGCGGAACGGCTTGGCGCGCAACTACACCGGGTGGGCAGACGCTGACTCCGATGCCGAACCCGCGCAACCACACCGGCGGCATTGCCCTGAACGGCAAACTCTACGCAATCGGCGGCCAACATTTAGGCGATGAACAAAGCGGGACGCAAAGCGAAGTCGACGTTTACGACCCGGTGACCAATAGCTGGACGCTTGCGGCCCCGATGCCGCGCCCAATCAGCCACGATACTGCTAACATCTTTGTGCGGGACGGTCGGATTGTTGTCGCCTCGGGCGTCACAAACAACTCCGTTGATATCGCAAACGTGATCGAATATGACCCGGCCACGAATTCGTGGAGCGAGCTTCCAGCCTTACCTAGCTCGCGGCAATCGCCCGTCGCGGGTTTGGTCGGCGATTCAATGGTGGTGACGTGCGGCCTGCAAGGCTCCGCGATCCGCGCGCAAACTTGGGTGAGTACGCCTGTCGGCGTCATTCCCGCACCGTGGGATGATCAGGATATCGGAACGGTGGGGGTTGCCGGCGACGCTTCTTCTTCGGACTACTCGTCCTCGTTCTCTTTAGCAGGATCAGGTGACGGCATCGCCAACAGCGCCGATAGTTTCAACTACCTTTATCAGCCGCTAAATGGGAATGGACAGATCGTTGTCAAAGTAGCGACGCAGGAAAATACCAGTCTCCTCGCTCAGGCGGGGGTTATGATACGTGAAAGCCTCGATTCAGGTTCGAAACACGCTGCGATGCTCATTACGCCTGGTAAGGGAGCGTTTTTTCAACGGCGCACTGCAACTAATGGCACCACTTCACAAAACGTGAAGACAGGTAGCGGAATCGTTGCTCCCTATTGGTTAAAATTGGTTCGGTCCGGAAGCAAATTGACCGGATATCATTCCAGCACGGGAACGAGCTGGACACAACTTGGCTCCGCCACAATATCGATGGCAAGCAGCGTTTGGATCGGCCTGGCCGTCAGCAGCAGCGCAAACGCAACGGTCTCGACGGCTAATTTCACCAACATCAATATCGGTCCGAAGGCGAATGCCGGCGCAGATTCTCGGATCACCTTCGGCTCGAGCATTAGACTGGATGGCTCTGGGATCGATGACGGACTCCCTGCGGGAACTCTTCGCTACACTTGGAAAGTCATCAGCGGTCCGGGCACCGTCACGTTCGCCAACGGAACGGCCGCTAGCACGTCTGCGACGTTCTCCGCGTCGGGTGTGTACACCCTGCGTCTGACGGTTAGCGACAGTAAATTGACAGCGACCGACGATGTCGTGGTAAGCGTCGATCCGACTTCTGCGACGACGCAGCGATATCTCTATGCCGCCGTAGCTGGCGGGGGTCTCAAGGTTTACGATATCGACAATGGCCACGCGCTGGTGAAAACGTTGCAACCTGTTTCCACGAATGGTGAGTTGCGTGGGATCTGCGCATCTGCAGTGACGGGTCGCCTTTACGCCAGCTATCGCACCGGGAGAATGTATTCTCTCGATCTGCTGACTGATCAGTTGATCTTTGACCGATCTTACCCCCCTGATGTCGATCGCATGGATATCAATGCTGAGGGCACACGCATTTACATGCCGCTGGGTGAAAATAGATCAGAGGCTTACGATAATGTCATCGATGCTATGAGTGGTGCCATTATTGCTCAGGTTCAAGTCGCATCGAAAACGCATGATACTCTGTGCAGTGAGACTGGCCCACGCGCTTATTTGGAGAGTGTCACTTCCACGTATGTTTCCGTGGTGGACACAAACACAAATCAGATCACCCGAAGGATAGGCCCTTTTGGCGACTCCGTTCGACCATTTGTCTTCAACGCTGACGAGACGCTCATGTACGCGAATACTAATAACCTCTTCGGGTTCGAGATCGCCAACATGACAAGCGGAGAAGTGATTTACCACGTTCCGATTACCGGCGTCAATTATACCCCGCAGATCACCCCCAGCCACGGCCTTGGTCTGACGCCTGATGGCAAAGAGCTCTGGGTTTGCGACTCAACGAATGCCTACATCCATGTATTTAACGTTTCGCAATTGCCGCCAACCCAGATTGCCAGTGTTCCTCTCAGCGGCGGCACCACCCATTGGGTCACGTTCAGCGTTGATGGCCGATTCGCCTATACGTCCGGACCCCACTTCACCACGAAGCCGATCGATGTGATCGACACCCGCACGAAGCAAAAAGTCGCTTCGATCGCGTCAAGTCGCGAGATCCTCGAAGTGGACTTTGACGGCGGGAAAGTCGTTAAAGTTGGGAAGCAATACGGTGTCGGACGCAACTGACCCGATCGCCCCACGCGGTTTGATCCAAGGCCTGTATGATTGACGTTACCGGCGGAGGGGCTCGAACCCACACACTCTTGCGAGTACCAGATTTTGAGTCTAGCGCGTCTGCCAATTCCGCCACGCCGGCGCAGCTCGATAGCGTGTCGCAACCGATCAAGCGCGCAAGTTGAAAGTGGCAGCGGTCCTCCCGCCGCGGCGTGCGAAGTGAATGAAGAACCTTCTTCGTTCTTCGTAGGAACCCTGAACAAACCGACCGCTTCAGATACGGGTGCGATACAGCACTGCTGAGATTGCCTTAGTCAGATGATCCGTGCTGGATCGAGCGACTGCATGCTGCGCGGAGGTCCCAAGATTTCGCGCAGCACGATCGCATCGCGTAGACCGGCGGAGTTCGCGAATCGCGCCGCCATTCCGGTTGATGCGCTGAGCTTTTTCATCCGTGCAGGCGGAGGTTTGGCTTTGGCAGGCGCTGAAGCATGGATAAGCTCGCGCTTTGGTTCGGCGAGCATGCTCCTTTCTGGTGTTGGGAGGGGCAGCGGCGCGGGAACTTGCGGTGTAACTGGGCTAGCGGGCCTCGGGGCAAACGGCGGAAATTGTTGCCGCGGAGCCGGAAAAGGGTCGACGGGCAGGATTCTCTTACGGGGCGGCGGCGGGAGTTTCCGAGGCGGCGGGATCTCTCCTTTCGGAACCCCGAGCGCTTCCATGAATCGACGGACGCGCTCCTCTTCGGTCTGTGCTGGCGCGCGTTGCAGCGGTGCCGTGGGGGACGGCTCGGCGCGCTTTGCCGCCTCCGCATTCTTCTTGTTCTCAGCCGCTTGAACAAACCAGCGGACCAGTCCTAAGACTGCGACGAGCGCGAGGAAGAAGAGATTCTCCATTGTTCCTCAGACGAACACAGCGTCAGGCGTTGGTGCCTTCGTTGCGCTTCTTCTCACCACCGGCGATGGACGAGCGCATCGAGGTGTCGGCTTCCACATTCTTCATCCGCACGTAATCCATGATCCCGAGGTTTCCAGAACGGAACGCGTCGGCCATCGCCTGCGGCACCTGTGCTTCGGCTTCCACGACTTTCGCCTGCTGCTCCTGCGTTTTTGCGCGCATCTCCTGCTCGACTGCAACGGCAGCGGCGCGGCGGACCTCAGCCTTGGCTTGTGCCACCCTTTTGTCGGCTTCCGCCTGCTCCGTTTGAAGCTTGGCACCGATGTTTTCGCCGACGTCTACGTCAGCGATGTCGATAGAGAGAATTTCGAACGCTGTGCCGCTATCGAGGCCTTTCGCGAGCACCGTCTTCGAGATCCGGTCAGGATTTTCCAAAACTTCCTTGTAGGATGGCGCGGAGCCAATGGAGCTGACGATGCCTTCGCCGACGCGGGCGATGATCGTCTCCTCGGTGGCACCTCCGACGAAACGGTCCAGGTGGGAACGCACAGTGACCCGTGCTTTTACTTTCACGCCGATTCCGTCTTGTGCGACACCATCGATTGTGGCGCGGCCCATGCTCGGATTCGGACAATCAATCACCTTCGGGTTGATACTGGTGCGTACCGCTTCGAGCACGGTTTTCCCGGTTCCCTTCGTAGCGAGATCGATGGCGCACGCGCGGTTGTAATCCAACGCGATTCCGGCTTTGTCGGCAGCGATCAACGCGAGAATGACGTGACCAACATCGCCGCCGGCCAGGTAGTGGGCTTCAAGCGGATCAGTTGGAATTTCCAAGCCTGCTTTCACCGCGGTGATGCGGTTGTCCACGATCATCCCAACAGGGACCTTCCGGAGCCGCATCCCGATCATCTTCCCGATTCCGACAGGAGCGTTCGCCACCTTCGCGCGAAGCCATAGTCCGAAGAAGTTGAAGAGAATCACGCAAAAGATGAGCGCAAGTAGCGCGATCACCACGAAGCTAATCAACGGGAGGAATTCCATACGTCCATCAACGTAAAGGCGAGCGCATGTCGCGGGAAGGGGAATCTCGCCAACCCTGCTGAGTGGCGAAGCGCGAACTCCGTTTGCAGTGCGTTGCCTCGCCTCGGCGTGATGAAGTTAGTGCTGCAGCAGCAGAGTGTGCGCGAGCTTCGCGATCAGGCCGCACACGATCACCAGGAAGAAAACGCGAACGAACCGGCTGCCCTTTGCAATCGCTACCCGGGCCCCCAACGTAGCGCCGACGACGTTCGAGGCCGCCATCGCGAAGCCGATTCCGTAGAGGACGTTCCCGTGCATCGCGAAATATAAAAGCGACGCGACGTTGGTGGTCCAGTTCACCGCTTTCGCGGAGGCGGACGCAGAGAGAAAATCGAAACCGAAGACTCCGACGAAGGCGAAGATAAGAAAGCTGCCGGTGCCCGGACCGAAGAAGCCGTCATAAAATCCGATCACCGCGCCGATGATGACCGCCAGCCATCTTGCCCTCTGCGGTCCGTGTTTGGCCTTATGGATCAGCCCAAGCTCCTTCACGGCAAAAACGTAGATTGCCACGCCGACGAGCAGCACGAGCACGAGCGGCCGCAGCAATGCCGGATTGAGCAACGTAACGGCGTGGGACCCAATAAATGCAAACAAGCCCGCTGAAACCGCTGCCGGCGCGATCATCCACCAGTCGATCGAGACGTGGCGAGCGTAGTGTTGCACCGCCACGGAGGTGCCGCAGACCGCGGCGAATTTATTCGTTCCGAGCAGCGTCGGCAGCGGCACGCCCGGCAGAAGGATCATGACAGCGGGCAATTGAATTAACCCGCCGCCGCCGACGACTGCGTCGATGAAACCTGCAAGCATCGAAAACGCGCAAAGAAAAAGAAGCGTCATCAGCGAGGCGCGAATAAATCACCGGCCGCTCCGCCGCGCTATGACAACCGACCGAGGTGCAGAATTTTGTTGCCCTTCAGCGTCTTGAACTT
>JACDHZ010000046.1:6392-16816 GCA_013820755.1 Chthoniobacterales bacterium | reverse complement strand
GATCCGAGGTCCGCGATTACGGTCTTGGAATGCGCCAGCGATTCCCGCGCAGTTTCGTCGTCGGGCCGTACCTCGCGGAAGAAAGCCACGAGCCGCCCGAAACTTACGAGCGTTTCTCGCGCTCGCGACACCAGATCACTCACGGCGCCAATGCGCCGCAGAACTTCGACGTAACCGCGTTGCCGCGCCCGCCGCGTCGTCCGGCTGTGATTCTTCGGCGGATGGTTTTCCCACTGGCTCGAGCCGTCCGGCGCCTCCGCATCGAATACCCTTAGAGAGATGCGATCCAGGTCTGCGCCCACACCTTCCAGGATGTCCGCGATGCGTTCGATAATCGCGTCGATGATTCCACGCATGAATTGGTAGCTGGTCTCGTAACGTTGGAGATTCGCATCCAGGCGTGTCCGAAAGGCGGCGAACGCCGTCGACTCGGCATACCGCAACGTCACCAACTTGTCGGCGGAGAGGATGAAAGTGATTGCCGAACTCTGTGGGCTATTCGAATCGGCGTTCGTCAAGACAGTCGCCGTCATGAACAAGATCCCGTTTTCTTCATACAGACGGCTGGAGAGCTCAATCGCCTGCATCTCCTCGCGGGTTGGGATATCGACCCCAAGCGCCTCTTCCAGTGCTTGCTCATCCTCCGGGCTTGGCTGCAGAAGATCGATCCACACCGCCATCCGCGTAAGATCCGCGCACGTTGCATGGTCCGCTAGCTGCACACCCGGCTGCCCCGGAGCGTAAAACGTGATCATTCGCGAATCGGGCAGGAATCGTGAATGATTGCGGGCAGCGCATTAAACATCCGCCCCGATGTGTAGCGGCAGCAGTCGCCCATTTCAAGAAAGCGATCGCTTGTCAGCCGAGAACTGTGCGCGTAATTCCCTGGGGACACGTGCCGGCTGCCCCGTCGTAGTGCTGATCGGGCACCAGAGCGTGCGCGCCCGCGCGAGCAGCTGTTCGTCATGCCGACGCAGGATTTGCGTATGCCTTTCGAACATCAGCCGGGTGGCGTCGCCAACCCAAGTACGCAACAGCACTTCATCGCCAAGTAACGCCGGAAGCTTGTAGTCAATTTCGTGCCGCAAAACCACCCACGCGAACGCCGTCTGTGCTTCCGCTGATGCAACGGTGCGCCAGTGAGAAGCGGCCACGTCCTGCACCCAGCGGAGATACACGGTGTTGTTCACGTGCCCCAGCTCATCGATGTCGGAAGCCACAACTCGCACCAGGATTTCGTGCAGCGGCGCAGAAGGAGACGATGTCACGCGTTCGGGATTAACTCGTCATCATGCGACGGGGCCGGGCCTCTGCCAGTTGGTTACGCAATGCCGCAATCTGCGAAGAATCTTTTCACCTTGAAATCCCGGAGTCTACGGGGCTCGAACCCGCAACCTCCGCCGTGACAGGGCGGCGCTCTAACCAATTGAGCTAAGACTCCTCGCGAAATTGCGAGGGGCAGGGTAGGTCGCGCGTCTAGCTGCTTCAACCTCTTTTTCCCTGTGGCGAGCGCGTGGTTTGAACGTCCTGAATTTGCGCACCTGGGGCGCCGAACGTATGATTTTGCAGCGCCCCCGGGGCATACCTGAAACGACACAATGGAGGATCAATCACCCGACGATCTCGAGAAATATGGTGCCGTGTCAGGAATGGAAGGCATGAGCATTCTTCAGGTGTTCGACAGCATCGTTTGGTCACTGCCGGTGGACGCACCCGTTCGCGGCGAATTGCTTGCTTTGCGAGAAGGAATCGCAGACCAGGAGCAGATGGTCATCGAAGCGCGCCAGATGATCGAGAAACTCGAGGAGGTGATCAAAAAGGTCACGTCGCCCGCAAATCGCATTGGCACGTTCCTCGACTCGCCTGTACGCGACACAGCTCACATCGTGGTCGGCGGCGCGGATTATTACTGCAACGTCGACCCACGGATCAAGATTCGGGATCTGAAGAAGGGTACGCGGGTGCTCGTCAACGAAGCATACGTAATCGTCGGCGACCTCGGGTTTGAAACTGGAGGCCCAGTGACGCAGATCACCGAAGTTCTTGGCAAGGATCGCCTGCGGGTTGGCGGTGAGCACGGAATGCAGTCGACGATCCTGCAACGCTCCGCCGAGCTCGCGAAGACTGTCTTAAAAACCGGAGACGAAGTGCGCGTTGATCCAGGTTATCGCATCGCCCTTGAGGCGCTCGCGCGACCAGAATCGCGGGAGCATTTTCTCGATCACGTACCGGAGCTGCCGTGGGAGAAGGTCGGCGGGCAGGATCACGCACTCCAGGCAATCAAAGATGCGATCGAGTTGCCGCTCATCCACACGGAGCTCTTCGAAAAATTCCAGCATGCCACGCCGAAAGGGTTCCTGCTTTATGGCCCGCCCGGTTGCGGCAAGACGCTCATCGGCAAAGCAACTGCATTCAACCTGACGAAACAGCTGCGCGAAAAGACCGGCGAGGAGATGCGTGAATACTTCATGCATATCAAGGGTCCCGAGATTCTTAACATGTGGGTTGGCGAATCGGAGCGGATGGTGCGTGAGATTTTTGCGACTGCGCGCGAGAAACGCCGGGAAGGGTACCTGCCGTTCCTGTTCATCGACGAAGCGGAGAGCATCCTCGGTACGCGTCGCTCATCGCGTTACTCAAATATTCTCTCCACTCTGGTCCCGATGTTCTGCTCCGAAATGGACGGCATTGATTCGTTAGGTGACGTAGTAATTATCCTCGCCTCAAATCGCGCGGACTTGATCGACCCGGCAATCCTTCGCCCCGGCCGGATCGATCGCAAGATCAAGGTCAACCGGCCTGACAGCGAAGGTGCGCGCGTCATCTACCGCATCTATCTCACGGATGATCTTCCCTACGAAGGCGTGCTCGCGAAGGAGGCTGCCGGTTTGCACAGCGCGCTCGATCGCATGGTCGAGCGACTCGTCGATTCGCAGTTTGCGCGGCGTGAGGAGAACAAGTTTCTCGAGGTGACGCTCCGGAGCGGCCGCAAGGAGACGCTTTATCGCAGCGACCTGATCAGCGGCGCGATCATCGCCTCGATCGTTGATCGTGCGAAAGGCACGGCGATTAAGCGAGCTATCGCGAATCGCGCCGTCGCAGCAAACGAGATCGACGGAGAATCAGCCGTGGGCGAGGGGATCAGCGAAACCGATCTGCGTCTCGCATTCGAGGCCGAGTTCACGGAGAACGACATCTTTCCGCCGAGCGACATCACAGAAGATTGGCTTAAGTTGACTGACTACAATCCTGAAAACGTAGTGAAGATCGCCCCCGTCCGACCACGCGACGATCACGGTCGGGCAACGCATCCGTCTGCGGTTGTCTAGCACTGCAAGGCGCTTAGCGTTACGTCCAGCGGCAGCTGCAAACCGCGACCCCTTACCGGGTAACGCTGCGGTCATCGGTCTTGCGCAGCGAACGCGCTGTTCGTAAGGAGATGCGCGCATGCGGCGTTTTCTTCCACCCGTATTCCTGCTGCTAGCCGCAATCCTGTGGAGCCTGGGAGGCGTCCTGATCAAATCCATTGATTGGCATCCGATGGCAATCGCTGGCGGTCGGAGCGCCATCGCAATCCCGCTGATGCTTGCCTGCATCGGGTGGCCAAAGTTCTCATTTTCGCGTGCACAGATCGGTGGCGCGATCGGCTACGCCCTAACGGTTGTCCTGTTCGTCTTCGCGACGCGAATGACGACGGCCGCGAACGCGATCTTCCTGCAATACACGGCACCAATTTATGTCGCAGTGATCGGTAGCTGGTATCTTGGCGAGCGCGCGTTGCGGATTGACTGGCTGGTAATTGCGATCGCGCTCGGCGGCATTGCGCTGTTCTTTCTCGATCGTCTGTCGGTTTCGGGATTCTGGGGAAACATCATCGCGTTGTGCAGCGGGCTGGCGTTTGCGTCAGTGGCGATCTTCCTGCGAAAGGAGAAAGCGGGGTCACCTGTGACGAGCATCATTCTTGGCAACGTGATCGTTGCCCTGGCAGGAGCGCCGTTCATGCTGCAATCGTCACTCGGTGAAGGTGGCGTATGGAGATTGGCGTTGCTGGGAACGCTGCAACTGGGGCTGCCATACGTGTTTTATGCAGCCGCGATCAAACACGTGACGGCGCTGGAGGCGACGTTGATCCCGCTACTGGAACCGGTGCTGAACCCACTTTGGGTGATGCTCACACTAGGCGAGAGGCCGGGGCCGTGGGCGGTTGTTGGCGCGGCGATGGTTCTTGGAGCGGTGTTAGTACGCGGTGCTCTGATGATCACGCGACGGAAACGTGATCCGATCGCGGTTTAGAGAAGGCGCGGGCCCTCGTAATCTGCGCGCTCTACGGTAGAAAAATCGCAGCTAGAAAGCTGTGGCACGCGTATTGTTGCGGGCGGATGGAACTTGCCAGAAAACTCGCGATTCTTGCTGATGCGGCGAAGTACGACGCTTCGTGCGCCAGCAGTGGCACCACAAAGCGAACTTCGCGTGATTCCGCCGGTCTTGGTTCCACGACGGGCTCCGGAATCTGCCACAGCTACACGCCTGATGGGCGCTGCGTTTCGCTGCTCAAAATCCTGCTCACAAACTACTGCATCTACGACTGCCTGTATTGTATCAACCGCGTTTCCAGCGACGTTCCGCGGGCCAGGTTCACAGCGGAAGAAGTCGTGCAGCTGACTTTGGATTTCTACCGGAGGAACTACATCGAAGGGCTGTTTCTCAGCTCCGGCATCATTCGAAACCCGGATTATACGATGGAGCAGGTCATTGCCGTCGCACGTACCCTGCGCATCGACCACCAATTCCGCGGTTACATCCATCTCAAGACGATTCCGGAGGCCTCACCAGCGTTGATCGAAGAGGCAGGACGTTGGGCCGACCGGATTAGCATTAACATCGAGCTACCTACGGAGATCGCGCTGAAGGAACTCGCGCCGGAGAAAGACCTCGTGCGGACAGAAGCAGCCATGACAGGGATCAAGGAGCGAATTGAGCAATCCAAGGCTGAACGGCGCGACAATCCGAAGGGGCGGTCATTCGCTCCTGCAGGGCAGAGTACACAAATGATTGTAGGGGCTACAGACGCATCAGATCGGGTGATTCTTGCGCGAGCTAGTTCGCTTTATGAACAGCAGAAACTCCGCCGTGTTTACTATTCCGCGTTCAGTCCGATTCCTGATGCTTCCAGCAAATTACCATTGGTAGCTCCCCCGCTGGTTCGCGAGCATCGGCTCTATCAGGCGGATTGGCTGGTAAGGTTCTACGGGTTCAAGGCTCAGGAGCTAACCCGTGATGCGAAACCAGATCTCGACCTCGCGATTGATCCGAAACTTTCGTGGGCATTGCGAAACCGGCATCAATTTCCTGTCGATCTGAACAAAGCGCCGCGCGGGCTTCTGCTTCGAGTTCCAGGACTCGGTACGAAGTCAACCGAACGCATCCTGAAAGTACGGCGCTGGCATAAGCTGCGTGTCGAGGACCTCCCCCGCCTGCGGGTTTCAGTGAAGAAGGTGCTGCCGTTCGTGATCGTTGCCGACCACAACGCTGCGAATCTTTCGATAGACAGGGACGACTTGGAAGGCCGATTCAGGCCCGGAATCACGCAGCTCGATTTATTCGCAGGCAAATCATCCGTGATAACAGGCCAGCTTTAAAGCGGTGGAACAAGTTACGTTCCGCGCAAGTTATGCGGACTGGCAGCGCGCTGCACGTGAAGCATTGCGCCGCGAGATCGATCCCGCAGCTGTTGTATGGACGGAGCTCTCAGCCGAGCAGCCTGCGCTCAATATTTTTGAAGAGCTCGCGCCCATTGGATCGCTCTCGCCTCGGAGCCAACACCGTGTGCCGCGTCGATTCGTTGATCTCGCCGAACTGATAGCGTTGCACAGTGACTCACGGCGATGGGGATTACTATATCGACTTGTCTGGCGGCTCACGCACGGCGAGCCGCACCTGCTCGAGATCGCGGTCGATCCCGATGTGGCGCTCGCGAGCCAGTTTCATAAAGCAGTTCGGCAGGACATTCACAAGATGCGGGCGTTTGTTCGCTTCCGGAAAATCGCAGTCGGCGAAGGTAAATGGTTCGTCGCCTGGTTCGAGCCGGAGCATCACGTCCTGCAGCACAACGCCGCCTTCTTTGTCGATCGATTTGCATCCATGCGCTGGTCGATCCTCACTCCCGATCGCAGCGCGCATTGGAAAGGGGACGAGTTGACGTTTACCGAAGGTGTAGATAAGTCGCAGGCGCCGCAGCACGATGATGTCGAGGCGCTTTGGCTCACCTATTATGCGAACATTTTTAATCCCGCCCGCGTAAAGGTGCACGCGATGGAATCAGAGATGCCGAAGAAGTATTGGCGAAACCTGCCGGAGGCGACGCTGATTCCGTCGCTCCTCCAGGAGGCGCCGCATAGAGTGGACGGCATGATCCGGAAGAGCGCACAAAAAGAGGCAGCCGGCAGCGGCGAGGCAAGCTGGCACCCAGCGCCAGTGCCTGATACCGACAGCCTCCCTGAAGTCGCTGCCGCGGCGCGGAGTTGCACCGCCTGTCATCTCTACAAACTCGGAACGCAGACGGTGTTCGGTGAGGGCCCGAAACGAGCGAAGATCATGTTTTTAGGAGAACAACCGGGCGACCAGGAGGATGTCGCCGGCAAACCATTTGTCGGTCCGGCGGGAAAGCTTCTCGACCGCGCTCTCGAAGAAGCCGGCATCGAGCGAGACGATGTTTACGTGACGAATACGGTGAAGCATTTCAAGTGGGAGCCGCGGGGGAAACGTCGTATCCACCAAAAGCCGAACTCGCGCGAGATCGCCGCATGCCGCCCGTGGATGGAAGCGGAGCTGCGCCTGGTGAAACCGAAGCTGCTCGTCTGTCTCGGCGCGACAGCGGCTCAGGCGATCTTTGGTCCGTCATTCCGCGTGACTCGCGAACGCGGGAAAGTTTTGGAGTCAGAGTTTGCAGCGCGAGCTCTTGCTACCGTCCATCCCTCGTCATTGCTGCGCCAGCCGGACGAGGAATCGCGTGCACGCGAGTACGCGCTCTTCGTCGAAGATTTAAGGACGGCTGGGAAAGCAGCGTCAAAATAGAAAGCCTCCGGCAGATCGCTCCGTCGCACGCTGATTAGCCGGCGTGCCGGTTCTACTTAGGAGACGCAGATGGAGACGGGCTCATTACCGCGCTGTCGTCAGCTTCACCCTTTTTCGACTTCTTGTCGTTAGCGCGCTTGCCGCCGATTTTCACTTTCTTCGCTTCCAGAGTGCCGTCGTCCTGCTTCCAGTAGGAGCCGGAGACTGGTTCGTCTACCGCGATATCGGACATCTGGGCCGCAGCGCCGTTTTTCATCACGCTGGTTTTTTCCGTCACTTTGAACACGCGGGAATCTTTCTTCCCGGTGATCGTGAAGGTGCTCGCGGAAGTGTCCACAGCTGAGACGGAGCCGCGGAACGGAATCGCTCTGGTTTTTGCAGTGGGCGATGCCTCCGTACCGGCAGCGGCGGATGCTGACGGCGTGGCGCTCGCACCCGGCGAGGCGGATTGTTCAGGAGCGGCGAGTGCAGAGCCCGGCCCGAGTAAGGCAACTGCAGCGATGCACAGCGCAGCTGTGATGGCGGTATTGATTTTCATATATTTTCGTGTCCTTGGTTGTGAGAGACCGGCGCCTTATGTGTGTTCAGCCGGTTTGTACACTCGTATAACGAGTCGCCACTGCCGGGCAACACATCATTTTAGACATTTCGATAATTCGTGCACTGAGCCTAATCGAACTTAGGGGGTAACGTCTCGCCTCGGCAGAGTGCGCTCTCGCGGCTGAAGTAGCCTGCTCCAGGCCCTCCGCCGTTGGTCCTATCCCGTGCCCTCGAGAATCAGCGCCCCATAATGACATCCCTACGAAGGCAAGGATGCTCAGAACGGCACCCGTCGCCAGGCCAAACGTGACAGCGTGCGCCGGAGGTCTCGCGGCGAACTCAAATAACCCTGGTGATTTGTTTTTATGCATAACAGCCCGAGTTGCATCGGTGCTGCAGAATCTGGAGGTAAGGGGATTCGAATCCCTGCGCCTTTCGAAGTGCGCGGTATCCGGCCTCCACATCTGGAGCAACGCCTTGGGTATCCGCGGTTCACACAGCGGAGTATCCGGCGCTTTCACATTGGGCGACTCTGGAGATCAGGTGTTGACCGCAAGCTCATTTCGAAATGGCAAGGACATTGTGACGGAGGCAAGCTGATCATCGACACGTATACGGAAGTCTTGCGTGATGACGACATTACTTACGAGCAGCAGCAATTCGCAAAATTGCAGCGCGCAGCGTGATGCCAATGTCTCGCAGCCTTGAATTGCGCTGCTGTACGGTTACTCTGTGGTCACACTTTTTGGGGGTGTAGCTCATCTGGTAGAGCGCGTCGTTCGCAATGACGAGGCAAGGGGTTCGAGCCCCCTCACCTCCATATTTTCCCTCAGCAGTGCCGTATTCTGGCCGCAACCGTATCGTTTGAACGTGCGCCAGACGGAAAACGAGCGTATATGAACCGATACACATGAAAACATTACTCAAAGCACTCGTTCTCGTAGTCATCAGCCTCTCGTTCATCAGCACCGGTTTTGCCGGCGATAAGATGAAAGACTGCGTTCATATGAAGGACGGCAAGATGATGATGATGAAAGACGGCAAGGAAATGACGATGGACAAAGAGATGACCATGAAAGACGGCAGCAAAGTCATGACCGACGGCACCATGATGATGAAGGACGGCAAGAAAATGTCGTTGAGCGACGGCGACATGGTTATGATGGACGGCACGATGAAGAAGGGCGGCATGAAGGAGGACAAAGAAAACAAAGAGGCCGACAAGAATTAAGTCCCCCTCGTAACGATTTGGTCTGCACCGCTGCAAGTGAGCGTTGCCGGACCAGCTACTAGAGCCGGTGTCGAAAGATGCCGGCTTTTTGCGTTCTACGGGTAAGCACTCGCCGACAGCAGTTAAGATATAGTGGAGGTCGAATATCCTCCGTTTCACATCTTCCCAATTTCGCACCACCCGTTGCGGACAGTCAGTCACGATTCCTGACGAGTGCCTAACGATTCTGCGCGCGTGCAGACCCCCCCCCTCAATGCGGGTGAGCCCGTGGTGATCGCTCCCACTCACCGAGAGCGCCGCGGCGTGGCCAACCTCGTCATCATCGCATCCTTGAAAGCGAGCGAAGGTCAGCTCTATCGCTATCCGGTGACGATTCGGCTAATCAAGTAAAGCGGCAGGGGTGCAGAACCGCCCTTCCAACGCATTGCGTTCTCGGTGGGGGCGACACTCCAGCATGGGCCGTAACTCATCGCGAATGGCATCGTTCGATCCAGCGTTACGGCTTCATCAATTGATCGTAGATGAGTTGATATGGATCAGGTCGCAGACCGAGATCGCCGCGAAACGGACGGTCCAGGGCGAAGATCATGAAAATGATCTGCCCGATAAAGACGGCCAGCAGAATGACCTGGATTGCCTGCAATCGCGCATCCTCAACCTGGAAGAAAAAGGTTGAACTTAGGCTTACGATCGCCCCGATCACAATCACGCACCATAACATGCCGGGTAATCCGGTGAGGACGGCATCGAGGCGCAGTCGTCGAGCTTCGATCATCTGGCTGAAGGCCCGAAAAGTTTCCCCGTGTAGAAGCTTCTGGCCTTCGGTTGCCGGTTCAAAGGCGGCCAGGCCAGCCTGAAAGTGGTTCACGTGTTCCACCCCACCGCTCGGGACCTCTCCCCGTCGCTGCAATGTCCAAGCCTGGGTGATGACGTAATTCACGTACTCCCGCAGATCCTGCTGCAGTTGCGAGCGGGTTGGCTCTGGATAACTGCTGACATCCCGATAAAGCACGCCGACCGCGGTCGCCTCTTCGGAAATAGTCCTCGCCGCATCAGTGTAAGTCTGCCAAACGCTCACTGCGATCAAGGCTACGGCCAGTCCGTAGAAAACCATCACCGCCTGCATCATGGCACTGGTGAAAGTGGATTCCTCGGCCCCCAGTTTTAAGCGCGGCAGGATATGACGGCTAAAGATGGCCAGGCCGCTCAGCGCGAAGACGCAGAGTAAGACGATGATCGCCGTCCCGACGATCACCAGCGGTAAATTGAACAGGAAATCTAACATGGGAACGCGCCCGTCGGCATTCTTTTGCAGCGTTAGTCTTACACTGAGACGCTAATCGCCTGCGATTTAAAGCTGATGGACGTAAGCGTTACCAGTTGGATTATCGGATACGATCCGCTCCAGATCTGGATCACGCCGTCGAACGGTCGATCCAATTCCAGGATGAGCAAGCGCACGAGGTTACACTCGCGTTTTGGCAGAAACCAGCGAGTCCGAACTTAGAATTAGGTTCGGGTGGCCAATTCCGAGATCGCAGGCTTTGCGCCAACTCAGCTGCGCCGCCACGTCCCGACG
>JACDHZ010000046.1:0-6382 GCA_013820755.1 Chthoniobacterales bacterium | reverse complement strand
CGTTTGCCACTGTTAATGTCGCTGCGTCTGTCGGTAGTTCCAGCGTGCGACGACTTCTCCCTCCACCAGCTTCGAAGTTTTTACTCCCATCCTCCTGTACGTCTTTGTCTTCAACCACCAATCCGAGGCTCGCTTGGTTCGTCACCGTCTTGAACATAAGTTTTCAGCTCAATCGTGAAAGTAGCGCCAGTTCCAGTTCCTGCGCTGGAGGCATGTATACTGCCGCCGTGCGCTTCAATAATCCCCTTAGAGATCGCCAATCCGAGGCCAAGGCCTTCTGTCGGCCCAGCGCCCTGCTCAAACGCTCCGAAAATCCTCGGGAGCAGGTCAGGTTCGATTCCTTTCCCGCTGTCGGTGATCTCAAAAAGAACCCTGTCTTCGCGTGGGTTATAGGACCGAATGCAGATGGTACCCCCTTCTGGCGAGAACTTCTGAGCGTTCTTGACGACATTCCAAAATACCTGCTGAAGACGTGCGGGATCGACTGATACGACGTGGTTCGTGGCGCTGAACTCAACCCGCACTTCCAATTGCTTTCGCACGGTCTCCGCCTTCACCATCTCGAGAGCATCGCGGAAGAGCGAAGCCGCGTCGGAAAGCTGCAGGTGTAGCTGCAACTTCCCGCCGGTGATGCGTGCCACGTCAAGCAGGTCGTCTATCAAGCTTGCCTCAAGCTCCACATTGTGACGAACCATCTCAACATCCTTCCTGAGCATCGGGTCCAGTTCCTCTTCCTCGAGAGTTGCACCAGTCCACAGAAGAATGGGATTGAGTGGCGTACGAAGCTCGTGACTGAGCATTGCCAGGAATTTGTCCTTGGCGGCATTGGCCGCCTCGGATGCCGCCTTCTCTTTGCGCAACTCGGCGAGTGCGTCCGCCAGTTCCGCGTTTAATTGGCTTATGCTTTTTTGCTGTTCTTGTACGAACTGTTCAGCCGAGACGGTGACGACATCGTCCACCGCCTGATGGATAATTCTTTCCGCGACTCTCCGGGTTTCGCCATCGAACTCGGGCGTTTCGCGGGCAAACGCGTCTACCCAATCATGGAACAGAATCCGGCGGACGATGCTCGCCTCGCGTATCACTTCCTCCAATCTGTAACCTTGACTCCAGCGATATCCTCCGTGGACTCGCGCCGTGGTCGAAATTTCGCTGCGGCTTTGTTCCCCTTGAGGCAACTTCAGAAGCTCGGCCAACTCCCGGCAAAGTTCTGGGAGGTGATCGACGAGCTCTTTATAGTCGAGGTGCCCAGACGAGCTGATGTCCGGGTTCCGTTCCACAGTTCGCACCCATTCACCGATGATCTCATCCCGACGCGCGAGCAGGTAATCCCCTAGTTTGGAAAGAACCTCCTGCTGCATCGTTGAACCTTCCTTAATAGACAGCGTCTTCGCTTCCCACCCCCACTGTGTCAAGACAGTTCCGCAAGCAGCGGGGGTGAGCCGGCGAACAGAATTGAGCCGGATCTCAGAAGCACAAACCCGAACGAGGTCACTGACTGGATCATTCGACCAAAAGTATTCTCCGCAGCTCCGCGGGTGCCGAGCTCCTCCAAAGCCGTGAACTCAACCGGTAAAGGCGACGGCGATTGAGCTGGATGGCGACGAGTCGAGCTTGACCGTCCATCAACTCTCACAGCGGATTCCTCGATTCGAAGGGGGAGCATTTGGACCGCTGTGTGCCTGGAATGAGGCCTTCTGAATCCACTGTCAGCGGCTTCCGCAGATACGAGGCTGGCAAACGGAGTCAGCCGGCCGAGTTCCGCGTTTTTGCGGACCTTGCCTTTGTTGGTTTGTCTCCATCTTCAGGCTGCAGGAATCGTCGGATCGATCGGAAGAAGGCATCGAGAGGTGAGACCTTTTTTTTCTGCTTCACGTGACGCGTCCTTGCCGTTTTCGCCGAAGTCGAAGGTTTTCGTTTCTCTTTTGACGACGACGTATATTGCGTCCCGAACGGCGAGAGCGCAAAGTTCACTACCGGAGCATCCAAGCTCAAGTTTCGCGGCACTCCCTTTCGGTTCTGCGAGCGATCGAAAGGCTCACCGAACCCCGGTTCGATTCGGTTATAGAAAGAAAGGAAGTGGATGCCGAATGTCCCGGCTGAGATCGATCGCGTTGATGCAGGATCGAAGGCGCTTCCCTTCAACATACTATCAATAAGCGACTTGGATAGTTCAAGCGCCGCTGAGTTTTCCTCCAGCTCTGTGCCAGTTTCATAAGAAGCCGCGACCGAAAGGCCGAACCTTGCTGAGGGCACAGTCGAAGAGCGGTTGGGGCGAACGTCGGGTACAAGAACGTAGCGCACGGGGCGGTCATAGTCAGCGGAGACGCGTTGCATCAGCAGACTGGTAATGCCCAGCCCAACCAACAGCACCAGCAGGACCACTGAGGCGACTGACCGCAGCCCACACGCCCAAAGAATTCTGTCGGTGAGCCCACCGTCTTCGTCAGGCGCGTAGAAGAGCTTATCGATATGGAAATTATAAGCAGCACGCATGCCTTAGCCCCCGCTCTATTCCCGTCCCGGCCGAAACTAATCCCGACGTGAAGCTCAGTTTTGCCCATTGTGAAGCGCCTTAGGCGGCGGTGACCGGATCGTCAGGGGCTCCGTTGAGGGACCACAGGCAGCCTAAATCCTGCCAAATAAGTCAACGAACCGGTCCTGCCGCCAATCGCGTGAATGGCGGCGCCGGATTCGCCGCCTTTTCACAGAAAAGCAAGGTGGGTTGCGGTGCGACGTGATCCTGCTGCGCCTCGCGAAGCGTCGGGACGTAGCCTTTTAGCTTAGAAACTCCGCGATCGGCTCCATCTCTTCGATGTGCGCGCAGAAGATCTTGAAGGCAGCCAGAATCGGCACCGCCAGGATTACGCCGGCGATGCCCCACATCCAGCCCCAAAAGGTCAGCGACAGTAGAATGATCACCGGATTCAACGTCAGCGAACGGCCCATTACATACGGAGTAACGAAATTGCCTTCGATCGTTGCGATCAGGAGATAGCTCGCGGGAAACAACATCGCATAGCCGAGGCTGTCGTAGCTCAGCACGGCACCGATTGTCATACAGATGATGCCTGTAAGAGCCCCGAGATAGGGCACGAAGTTCAAAACGGCCACAAGCACGCCCCACATGATAGGATTGCTCAAACCAAGCAGGCCGACTGTTATGCCGACGGCCGTGCCGAGACCGATGTTGATCAGCGTGATCGTCAGCAGATAACGAGAGACGTGCGATTCGATCTGGTGCGCGATCGACACGGCGCGCTTTTTATCCTCTAGAGTCGGCATCATTTTGATGACCTTACTGAGGAAAACCTCATCGTAGCTGAGAAGGAAGTACAGCAGAATCAGGAGCAACACCGCACTCACTACAAACTCCGGTGTGCGGCCATACAGAGTATCAGTGAGGTGATTCTGCTTTACTGCTACGGTAGGTGTGGCAGCGGCACCGTTCGAAGATGTGAGCTTATCGATCTCCCCGCCCGCTTTTGCCACCTGCTCCATCGGCTTTCGCAGCGGAAGCAACTTGTGTTGTAACTGCTGCAAACCATACGGCGCTTTCTCTAACCAGCCCGCGGCGGGCGCAGCGAGAAACGAGATACAGTAAGCGAGCGTCCCGACCACTCCGACCAGGACCAATGCCGCGCCGGCGGAAGGAGGAAGTCCGATTTTCGATAATGCTCGCACGACGGGCCGGAAGAGGTAGCTGAGGAGCAGCGCAAGAACGACCGGCAATAAGACGGCGCGCGCGAAGTAGAGTGTGTAGAACAGAGCAAGCACGAACAATCCCGTTAGCGCGACAGAGCGGACGCTAAAGGGACGACGCAGCAGCTCCGGCATTCGCAAGCGCGGTTCTGCGGCAGTTTCCGTTTCCTCGGCACCGGTCATAGGCGAAACCTCAGGCTCCGCTTCTCGATTGTTACGATCCATCTTGGATGAATCGCACCTAACCCAGCTATCACGCGCTCCCCAGTGCGGTTTACAGATAGGTAGCGAAATTGGTCGAAGGGTCTGCACGATCTGTGGGTTCGCTCGACGTGGATTGCGGCGGCGGAGCTTCAACATAGACTCCACTGCCGCTGCAGGCGGCGCGCAGAATGGCTGCCGAAGACCCACACGCACCACCCTCCGGCTACGAAGCGCCAACGTCGCGCCGCGCCGCCAGCGGAGAAGCCTCGCTGGAGCAAACACCCGGGAAGCACGACCCCTACGCAGCGTTTCGTTTCTCCGGATTCAGCTTCTACGCAGCCGGTAATCTGATCTCCATTATCGGACGTCAGATGCTGATGATCGCGCTGGAGTGGGAAGTTTACGCGCGCACAAATTCGGCAACTGCGCTAGGTCTCGTCGGTCTGGCGATTGCCTTGCCAGTCGTGCTTCTGTCGCTTCCCGCCGGGCACATCGCGGATCGCTACAACCGCAGGACGATTGTGCTGTCGTCCCAAGCGCTCAGCGCGATCTGCTCGCTAGGACTGGCGCTGATCTCGCTGAACCACCTCCGCCTTCCGCCCCTCGAGTTTCTCCAAGCCGGCAACCACTTTCTCGGTTCTATCGCCGCGGTGTTCGAGCGTCAGGCGACGTATCATTTCGACGATCTTTCGCTGCCGTTGATCTACTTGTTGCTGCTGTTCTCCGCGACCGGGCGGACGTTCGGCTGGGCTGCGCGAAGCGCCTTCTTTCCGAAACTCGTGCCGCGCGACCAGTTTGCGAACGCCGTCACGTGGAACAGCAGCATGTTCCAGGTCGGTTCTGTGGTCGGCCCCGCGATCGGCGGGCTGCTCATCGTCCGCACCGGCTTCCCGTTCATCTACGCGCTCGATGCGGTCTGCGCGCTGACGTTCTTCGCGCTTGTCCTGTGCATCCGGAAGTACGACCAGGGCGACCGCGTCGAGAGCAAGGCGTGGGACAGCCTCGTCGCGGGACTGCGCTTTGTGATCAGCAAGAAGGTGATTCTCGCAACGATCACGCTCGACATGGTGGCCGTGCTGCTCGGCGGCGCGACAGCATTGCTACCGATCTTCGCTAGCAAAATCTTGCATTGCGGGCCGATTGGCCTCGGCTGGATGCGTGCAGCGCCGGGGATAGGGGCATTCGTGACGGCGATTGCGATCGCTTACCTGCCGCCGATGAAACGCGCGGGCAAAACGCTGCTCTGGTGCGTCGCCGGCTTTGGCGTTGCGACCCTCGTGTTCGGCTTGTCGCGTTCGCTCTGGTTGTCGCTGGCGATGCTTTTTCTTACTGGCGTGTTCGACAGTGTCAGTGTCGTTATACGCCACACGATCATCCAACTGCTCACACCGGACGATATGCGCGGTCGCATCTCCGCGGTAAACAACATCTTCATCGGCACCTCGAATGAGTTGGGCGCGCTGGAATCGGGTCTAACGGCAGCGGCATTCGGGCCCGTAATGTCAGTGGTGGCAGGTGGGATCGGTACGATTTTGGTTGTGCTCGGTGTCGCGACAGTTTGGCCGCAAACGCGCAAGATCGGTGCGTTAGACAAGCACCTGCGCTAGCGCAACAGCCGAGCGCTAGAACGCGGCATGAAAAGCAACACTGCCATACGGAGCTGCGTGGCTCTGGGTGTATCTCACGTCCGCGCGATAATAATCGAACTGACGGTAGGGCAGGTAGCCACCTTCCACGGAAAGCTTCAGGTCCGGCGTGATCTTCCATTCGACGCCAGCGCCGGTCCGAATCTCGGAGTACGTGAGTATCGCGTGGTTAAGCCGGCGATCGCCACGAGCGACGCCGAAATCATGAGACACTCGGAAAGTTGAGCCTTTGATGTCCGCACCCGCGTACAGCATCACGTTTTTGTTAACTTCATACTCCACCCTCGGCGTTGGTAACGCAGCATTCAGCACCCATTGCGGGGCAAAACGCCATCGGATGCCGCCACCCGGGAACACTGGATACTTGCGTTCATAGTCGATGCTGACTCCGAAGATAAACTGCAGGTTCGGATTGTAGATGTAAGTGCCGCCGAGGACGACGGGGACATTGAAAGTGTCGCCGCCGAGATCGCCCGTGCCGTAAAAGCCGGGTTGCGCTTCGATCCGAAACAAAATCGAGTCGGAGAAACGAGTGTCCAGCCCGATCACCGCGCTAACGGACTGAAGCGTTCTTGGAACTTGCGGGCGACCAACCAGGAATCCACGGGGTTCCCCAGGGATTAGCGGCAGCGTGTGAACCAGGCTGGAATCCGGCAAGCCGAATTCGTAGCGCTCGTAACCGCCGCCGAGACGAAGGATGCCAACCGCGATTCGCGGCGTGTAAAGCGCGCGCGCGAAGAAATAGTTCTCATCGAAATCGCGCACCTTTCGGAAGCCGCGTTCCGCATCCGAGTCGCCGATGTAGGTGTATTCGGCGTCAAATTCAAAAG
>JACDHZ010000045.1 GCA_013820755.1 Chthoniobacterales bacterium | reverse complement strand
CTCCAGCTACGATAGCATTCGACACGATCGAGGACGTCGTGCGGGATATCGCAAAGGGCGGAATCGTTATCGTTACCGACGACGCAGATCGCGAGAATGAAGGTGATCTTGTCATGGCTGCCGAAAAAGCGACGCCTGCAGCAATCAATTTTATGGCAAAGTATGGGCGCGGCTTGATCTGCGTCCCAGTCTCACACGAGCGTGCCGAGCAACTCGGCTTGCAGAGAATGGTCGCGCACAATCGGGAAATGTATCGAACCGATTTTACGGTGTCCGTTGACGCAGCGCGAAACGTTACTACCGGAATTAGCGCACACGATCGCGCTGAGACTATTCGCACCATTGCGAACAGAAACTCGAAGCCTGAGGATCTCGTGCAGCCGGGGCATATCTTTCCTTTGCGAGCCAAAGATGGCGGTGTGCTGCGGCGTGCAGGACACACGGAGGCGGCAGTGGATCTGGCGCGGATGGCGGGACTTCAGCCTGCTGGCGTCCTTTGTGAAATCCTGCACGACGATGGCACGATGGCGCGCCTCCCCGAGCTGATGGAGTTTCGAAAGACTCACGGGCTGCGCATCTGCACGATCCAGAGCCTGATCGCCTATCGACGTTTGCGCGAAAAACTCGTCGAGTGTGAGCAGGTCGTCAGCCTACCGACCGATTACGGCGAGTTCGATCTGCATCTCTACCGATCGACGGTTGATGGAGCGCATCATCTCGCGCTTGTTAAAGGTGCCATCTCTCAAGCCGAGGCGGTTCTTGTTCGTGTCCACAGCGAATGTCTGACCGGCGACGTATTTGGATCTCGTCGCTGCGATTGCGGAAACCAACTCCACGCTGCACTGCGTCAGATCGCCGACGAAGGCGCCGGTGTTCTCGTCTACATGAGACAGGAAGGTCGCGGCATTGGCCTGGCTGCGAAGATTCATGCTTACAAACTCCAGGAAGAGGGCCTCGACACGGTTGAAGCGAACGCGAAGCTGGGCTTCGGCAGCGATCTTCGAGACTACGGGCTCGGCGCGCAAATTTTGTCGGATCTCGGTGTACGCAGGTTCCGTTTCCTCACGAATAATCCGAAGAAAGTCGTCGGCCTGGAAGGCTACGGACTTCAAATGGTCGAGCAGGTACCAATTCGAAGTGAAGCGAATCCACACAACGCAAAGTACCTGGAGACAAAAAGGCTGAAGATGGGTCATCTGCTGTAGATCGTCAGCCGCGTCGTTCTCCCGTTTCTCGCATGTCGACTGCCGTTCCGACGCGCCCGCGTATCGTTCCGGCTCGACGGTATTTCACGATTGTGGCGAGCAGGTTCAATGCGCCGTTTGTACAGGGTTTGGTGGACCACGCGACTGAAGAGCTGCGCAGCCTTTGCCCCGCTGCAGTCATCACTCTGCACCGGGTGTCGGGAGCATTCGAGATTCCGGTGGTTGTGCGTGAGATCGCGCTCAGGGAGAAAGCGAATGCCATCCTCGCGATCGGGGTGATTTTACAAGGCAGTACCTCGCACGCGGAGCACCTCGCAGTGTCAGTCACAAATTCGCTGCAACAGATCGCTTTGACGTATGGTGTGCCGGTGATCAACGCGGTTTTGACCCTCGAAAACGAACAGCAGGCACAGGAGCGTTGCCTCGGGAAGAAGATCAATCGTGGAACTGAAGCGGGACAAGCAGCTGTGGAGATAGCGAACCTGATGTCCGATCTGCGGCGCATCTAGCATATGGGCAAGCGACGGATCGCCCGGCAAGCCGCCGTTCAATTTCATTTCTGGCGCGACATGCAGGGAGGAAGTGCGCCGGAACAAATGGACGAATTCTGGGAATTCTGTCCGGCCAAACCGAATGTCCGAGCTTTCGCGCAGCCGTTGATCGACGGAATGGTGGCCCATCTGCCGGAGATCGACGAGCGGATCGCCCGCTATTGCGATAACTACGAATTCCGCAGGATCGCACCTGTAGACCGAAACGTGCTTCGGCTCGCGATTTTCGAGATGCTCTATAGAGATGATATTCCGCCGGTTGTTTCGATCAACGAAGCGATCGAGCTGGCGAAGACCTTCGGCGGGCCTGATTCGGGCCGGTTTGTAAATGGCATTCTCGACCGCGTGAAAGACGATCTCTCCCGTCCTTTACGGGAGGCCGCGCACCCACCCACATAGGCGGGTACCGTTACAGCAGCCGCATCTGTTGCGCGCGGATGACGATGACATTCTGGCGGAAGCGCGATTCCAGTGCCTGTCGGTACTCCCGCCACCAGGTCGCGTCGAGCTGGGACGCCATCACTTCGAAAATCACAATGTCATCACGGCTCGTGTGATTTTCATTCAGCTTCCATAACCCTCAGCAGGAGCGCGAGTGTAGACGGTAAGTCCGCCGAACTTCTCCGTCAGCTCTTCACGAACGCGGCGGTATTCGCCGACTGGAAACAACTCTTGCGAGTTGTCGTGAATCGGCAAAAGGTGCATGGCGATTAGTCAGCGGTCGTCAACGATCAGAGAACGCGTAACCGACAAAGTAAGATCAACCGACCGCGGGCAAGACCTTGCCAGTCACTTTGCCAAACCCTACTCGGTAGCCATCGCCCGAAGCGTACCCGCCGATCGTCAGCGTGTCGCCGTCTTCAAGCCATTTGCGCGACTCGCCGCCTGGCAGACTTATCGGATTCGCGCCGCGCCACGTCAGCTCGAGCATGCAGCCGCGCGAATCTTCGGTTGGACCGCTGATCGTGCCACTCGCCAGCAGGTCGCCGGGTTGCAGATTGCAACCACCCACCGTGTGATGCGCAAGCTGTTGTGACATGCTCCAGTAAAGGTGACGGAAGTTCGTACGCGTAATCACATGCGGCTCCGTCATCGACGCTGTCTGCAGACGCGCTTCCAATTCGATGTCGTAGATGGAATCAGTTTCGGCGCGGAGGTATGACAGCGGCTCAGGATCCTGCGGCGGGAGCGGCCTGCGGAATGGCTGAAGCGCATCCAGCGTTACCACCCATGGTGAGATACTTGTGCAAAAATTCTTCGCCAGAAATGGCCCGAGGGGCTGGTATTCCCATGTTTGAACATCGCGAGCACTCCAATCGTTCATCAGAACCATGCCGAAGATGTGCTCTTCGGCGCGATCGATCGGCACCGGCTCGCCTAACGAATTGCCGGGACCGATCAGGAATGCTGTCTCCAACTCGAAGTCCAAGCTGCGGCTCGCCGCGAAAATCGGCGATGTCGCATCGGGCAGTTTGATCTGTCCTCGCGGTCGACGAACGTCAGTCCCGCTTGGCACAATCGAGCTTGCCCGGCCGTGGTAGCCAACCGGCAGCCACTTCCAGTTCGGCATCAGTGCGGTTTCGGGGCCGCGCAGCATCGTGCCGACGTTGTGCGCGTGATGAAACGAGGAGTAAAAGTCGGTGTAGTCGCCGATGCGCGCCGGTAGCTGCATCGTGACATCACTCTGCTGATGAAACACCTGCTCTCGGAGCTCTGAGTTGTCGCGCAAGTCCGATGTTTCGGCAGCAAGAAGATGCTGTAGCAACTCGCGCGTTCTCCGCCAGGCAGGTCGGCCTAACGAGAGGAAGGCGTTTAGCGAATCGGCGCCGAAAACAGCTCGGGCGCCGAACTCGGGTATACGAAGGAATCCTTTCTCCTCCAGCACGTGGAGGTCCAGAATAAGATCGCCGATTGCGATACCCGCTCGGGCGGTCGCGTTTTTTGGTTTAAAGATGCCAAACGGCAGATTTTGAATCGGGAAATGCGAGTCAGCAGCGATGTCGATGAACGAACGGAGAGAGTTGGACATGCTAGTTTAAGTCGAGAGCGAGTAGATCGTGGCGCGGCTCATCGAAGCTACAGCTGCCGAATGAAGTGACCAGCGTCCGATGTTCTCGAATGCGGTCCGTTGTGATCTGCCACTCCTGCCAACGGAAGAAATCGTCGGTGAACTCGAAGAGCGTCGGGTCTTCGTCGTCGAGCATTGCTGCCGTTTGCGGCGAATCCCAACGATGCTCAGCAGCTTGAACTCCGGCGCCAAAAACGTTGAGGAAGCCGTGCATCTTCGTTTGGACGGAGGTTTGAAATTGACGGACTGGGTGATGCAATCCTGCGGTGAATTTTATTGGAACCCGATAATGTATCGCGGCGATCAGTGCCCGCGCGATCTGCATCGATGATGGGAATGCTGACGCAATTACTCCACCCGTTCGCAATTTGAAACCGAACTGAGCTGCCGCGCTGCTGCTGCGATGCTCCGCGAGTGCGGCGATGGTCCGCTCAGCATCATCAGGCGGAGCTTCCACAAACACGGGCACATTGATGCCAGCGAGCGCGTCGTATGCGTCAGCGATCGTCGCACCTGGCTGCCTCGCGAGTGGAATTTCTACCTGATCCACGCCGGCGATTGCCCCGTATTGAGCGGTAAAGCGGCTGATTGTCGTCGCTCCCGTTTCGAGCATCTTGATGAACTCCGCTGGCCCTTCAGTTTTGGCGCCAAGAGCCGAAATCGCGAGCCGGTGCTGCACGTCGAAACCGCTAAGACCTGCGGCGGCTTCCTCGAATTCTGATAGCGGCAGCACGAAGGCGCCCAGCATCCAGGCATCCGGAGAACGAATATATTTCGCGTGATTCCAGAGCGCAGCATCAAGCGTCAGACTCGCAGGGGGGAACAGACCGGCATAGTCAATGGTCTTATCCAGTAACGCACGGAGGGAAGCAGTCATCTGCCTAACGAGAACTCCGGAGACGCGGCGACATCGAAAATCCTGCGTGCAAGCTGCCGCGTGGCGGAATGACTTGGATTCCTTCTTTCTTTTCGAACGGACGCTGCTTGTGATGATCGGTTAGTCCCCAGCATGGCTCGACGCAAAGGAACGGACCGCCATCAGACCACAATGTTACATAGGGGACCTCGCCAAAATTCAGCAGGAAGGTGCGGCCCCTCGGCGCGTCCTCGTAGACAAAGGTACGATCCGGCACGTCGGCTAGTTCGAGAATATAAGAACCCGGCAGGTTGTCGCGCGCGAATGGCATCTCACCGCCATCGAACTCTATTTCTTCCGTTTCGCCGGACAGGTAATTGTCGGGTGACAGGTGGCGTCGGTACAACCCCGGAGGCATGGTTAACTTGAACGATTCGAAACGTTGCGCAGCAAACCCCGGGTGCAGCCCGAATGCGACGTGCGCGCTAAGCTGCGTCTCGTGATTTTCGAAGCTGAATGCGGCGTGAACGCCCTCATCGCGCAACTCGTACGAGAGACTGAGCGACACATTCAGCGGATACTCGATAAACGTGTAGTCATTGCGGGTGATCGCATACGTGAGCCGTCCTCCCGCGTTGAGCGATCTGTCCAGGTGCCACTCTTTAGTCCGAAGAAAACTGTGCGTCCCACCTTCGATCCGCTGCCCGCGATACGTGCTGCGACCATCCTTCAACCGGTGCAAGAAGTAGCCCATCACAGTCGCATGATTCGCCCAGCCGCGTTCGGGCTTGGCGAGATCATTGTCGCGATAGAGAAAGCCGATCCAATTCCCACTGGCGTCCCTCCGCGCGATGCTGACTAGCTCTGCGCCGAGGCGCGAGACGATCAGCCGCATGCCGGCCGCTTCGTCAGTCAAGATGTCGAGGAGTCGGTCGCCGCGCGTTTCCTCGCGATGCGAAAAGCTCATTGCGTTTTAAGGGAACAGTCCCCGCGCCTGCTTCGCCTTCATCACACGCTCCACGCCAATCGCCATCGCAGCCGTGCGATGTGAAACCTTGTGCTCCTTCGCGCGCTTGATGACCTGCGCGAACGAGTGTTGGAGGATGCGGAAAAGTTTGTCTGTCACTTCACTCTCGGTCCAAAGGAAACTCTGTAGTCCCTGAACCCACTCGAAGTAGGACACAATCACGCCGCCGGCGTTGCAGAGAATGTCCGGGATTACGAAGACCTCTTTCGATCGCTCGTTCAGGAGCAAATCGGCTTCTGGTGTGGTCGGGCCATTCGCTCCCTCGGCGAGGATGCGGCATTGCAGCTTATCGGCATTCTTTACGGTGATTACACGATCGACCGCGGACGGCACGAGAATGTCGCACTTCATGGTCAATAACTCGTTCGGATCCACCCGATCTGCTTCAGAGAACGCCCGCAGGTTCCCCTTCTTCGCGACGTGCTGGTCGGCAGCCTTTATGTCGATCCCTTCTGGATTGAAGAGGGCTACCGTTGCGTCGCTGATACCCACAACTTTGACGCCGACCTTCAAAGCCATCGCCAAAGCGGCGACCGAGCCGACATTGCCGAAACCTTGAATGATCGCGGTGCACTTCTCCGGATCCATCTTCAGCATGTCCATCGCACGCTCGATGAGATAAACGACGCCGCGCCCTGTAGATTCGCGTCGCCCTTCGGTGCCGCCGATCGATACTGGCTTCCCGGTAACGATCTCGCTTACTGCGTAACCTTGATAGACCGAATACGTGTCCATGAACCATGCCATGATCTGCTCGTTTGTGCCCATGTCCGGACCCATGATGTCGGTATGCGGCCCTACGAACGGAATCATCTCCTGCATGTATCGACGCGAGACTCCTTCGAGCTCGCGCCGTGATAGCATTGTGGGGTCGCAGGCGATGCCGCCTTTGGCGCCGCCATACGGCAGATTTGCGAGCGCGCATTTCCAGCTCATCCACATCGCGAGGGCGGCCGTCTCGCCCATCGAGAGATTCGGGGTGAAACGCGTGCCGCCCTTCGTCGGCCCGAGCGTGAGGTGATGCTGGACGCGATAGCCTTGGAAAGTCTGTGTGCTGCCGTCGTCCATATGGATCGGGAGCGTCACGGCAATTGCGCGTTTCGGGAACATCAACCGATCGCGGTCGTTCTTGTCGATGTTGATATAATCCGCGATGACCTGGAACTGGTCGCAAGCCATCTGGAAAACGTCGTCGTTATAAATATTCATGGCGTCGAGCAAAGGCGAAACGCCCTGCCGGAATTCAGAATGGTATTAGCGCTCGGGTCTAACAACCCGTCAAATTGAATGTCGCCCCGAATCGCGACCTGCTGGAATGAGTGCTCCGTCGCAAAAACGTCAAACGCTGCGTGATTGCCGCTCGGCGGAGCGGCGCGCTACCTTAGCGCCAACTTTATGCGCATAGAAACTCTAGCTGTACACGCAGGCCACACAGTCGACCCATCCACCGGTGCCGTGTCGGCCGGCATTCATCTTTCGACGACGTTTGAGCGCGAGCCGGACGGCACTTACCGGAGCGGCTATTCCTATTCGCGGAGCAACAATCCCAACCGGCATGCGCTCGAGCAGGCGATGGCCGCGCTGGAAGGCGGAGTCGATGCGGCGGGATTCGGATCGGGCGTCGCCGCGACAGCTGCGGTGCTTCAGGCACTGAACCCCGGCGATCACGTGATCTCGGCCGCCGAGACGTATCACGGAACAACGAAGCTACTGCGCGAGCTCCTTCCGTCCTGGGGCTTGCAGGTCTTGTTCGTGGATATGACCGATCTCGGCGCCGTGGAAGCCGCTGTGCGAAGACAGACGAAGTTGATCTGGACCGAAACACCGTCGAATCCGCAGCTGAAGATTACCGATCTCGCCGCAATCGCGCGCATCGCAAAAGCCGCCGGTGCAACCTGCGCGTGCGACAACACCTGGTCGCCGATCATTCAGAGGCCGTTCGATCTCGGCGTTGATGTGATCGTGCATTCCACGACGAAGTACATCGGCGGACACTGCGATATGACCGGCGGCGTCGTGATTACCCGTGAGCCCACCGAGTTGTTCGAGCGCGTTCGCTTAAACCAGTCCACTGGCGGTGCAGTCCCCTCGCCTTTCGACTGCTGGCTGGCGCTGCGCGGCTGCCGCACCTTACCGTGGCGAATGCGCGGCCATTGCGAAAACGCGTTGAAAGTCGCGACCTTTCTCGAAAGCAACTCTGCCGTGGAGCGCGTTTATTATCCCGGCCTGCCGTCGCACCCCCGCCATAATCTTGCGACGCGGCAGATGAGCGCCTTCGGAGGCATGATCTCGTTCGAAGTAAAAGGCGGACGCGAGGCCGCGATCGCGGCGGCCTCGAAGACTCGAATTTTCATACGCGCTACGAGCCTCGGCGGCTTCGAAAGCCTGATCGAGCATCGCGCCTCTATCGGCGGCGAAAGCCCGCTCACGCCGCAGGGGTTGTTGCGTTGCTCCATTGGTCTTGAGCACGCTGATGACCTGATCGAAGACCTCGCGCAGGCGCTTGGCTGAGGCGTACCGCGCGTCGAATACGTACTACCGACGCAGCTTTCGCTGGGCGACCACGACAATGTCGTGCAGCTCAGCAACACGGAGTAGGTACGCGGCGCAGAAGAATACCGCTGCTCCAGCGGCCATCGTGACGCTGACGCCAAGCAATTTCCAACCAAACCGAAACGACTGTCCGGCCGGAAAGAAAAACTGGGTGCCGAGCCAGCAGACGACGCCCAACATGGCGCCGGCGGCTGCGAGTTTCGCTAAAGTGCGCAGCAAAGCGCCGGTTTCGAGCCGTCCAGCGTAGTGCCTCATCATGACGTAGAGAGCGAGGAAGTTCGTCGCCGCAATCACGCTCGTAGATAAGGCCAAGCCGCGGTGACCCAATCCGAGACGGAATGTCAGGAGGCCATTCAATGCGGCATTTAGAGCGATCGAAACCAGGCTGACAATCATCGGCAGATTGCGTCTATCAAGCGCGTAGAACGCGGGCGCTAGCACCTTCACCGCTGAGTAGCCAACCAGGCCGATCGCGTAAAAACGAAGCGCGCCCGCAGTTTGCTCCGTCGCGGCGGCGGTAAACCGTCCGTGTTGGTAGATCAGGCTGATGATCGGCTCAGCCATGATTATCAACCCAATGGCGGACGGAATCGTCAGCAGCATGACGAGCCGCAATGCGTGGGAAAGCGCACCGCGGAATTCCGCCGTGTTGCCTTGCGCTGCGCTGCGCGAGATCAATGGCAACGTCACGGTCGCAACGGCGACGCCGAAGATGCCGAGCGGCAGCTGCATGAGGCGGAACGCGATGTTCAGCCAGCTCACCGCGCCATCCTGTAGGTATGACGCGAAGATGCTGTTGATCAGCACGTTTACCTGAACCGCACTTGCTGCGATCACAGCCGGACCCATCAGCTGCAGGACTTTTTTCACGCCTTCGTCCCGCCAATGGAAATCCGGATGGAAAACGTAGCCGACCTTCATGAGCGAAGGAATCTGCACCGCGAGCTGCAGGAGCCCGCCGATGAGCGTCCCGAGCGCGAGGCCGACGAGCGCGCGCGGGCCGAAGCCCGGATCCAGCCACCACGCCAGTGCCACACCGCCAACAATCGAGCCGAGATTGAAGAAGCTCGACGCCATCGCCGGCACGCCGAAGACATGCTTCGCGTTCAGCATTCCCATTACGAGCGCTGCGAGTGAAACCAGCAGGATGAATGGGTACATCACTCGCGCGAGCGTCACGGTGAGCGCCGCTTTTTCCGCAGAAAAACCGGGAGCCAAGGCCGCCACAAGCACGGGAGCAAGCAGGACCCCGAGCACCACCACGATGCTCATGAAAATTGTCGTCAGCGTCGCGATCTTATTCGCCAGCGTCCATGCGGACCGGTCGCCCTCCGACGCAATCTTCTTCGAGAACGTCGTCACGAAAGCGGTCGAAAGCGCACCCTCGGCGAAGAGATCGCGCAGCATGTTCGGAGCACGGAACGCGGTGAGAAACGCATCGAGGTATGCGCTCGCGCCGAACATCGCGGCGATCACCATCTCCCGAACAAGCCCAAGAATGCGGCTGCACAAGATCGCTATGCCAACGACGCCCGTCGCGCGGGCGCTTACCCGTTGATTGCCGCTTTCAGCCATTTCGCGACGAGAGAGAAGTGCCGCGCAGCCGGTTTGCAAAGGAAAACTGCGCGTTCGGCAGCATCCACTACGCTGCTCAAATCGAGAGAAATGACGCCCGACTAAACACTCTGCTCGTCAACCTTGGCCGAACCGAGCATTGTCGCCTCCACCGCACGAAGCCTTGCGTGGCGGCTTGTTGTCATCGTCGAACTCACAGACCAGTGGGTGCGACGATGAATTCCCACGGCAATTCAAACCGTTGCGAGATATGCGCAGCGAGCGCTTTGACGCCGAACGTCTCCGTCGCATAATGTCCGCCAAGCAACAAGTTTATCCCAAGCTCCTCCGCCGCCACCGCGCCGGAGTGTGTCGCTTCGCCGGAGATGAAAGTATCGATACCGTCTCGCGCCGCCGCATAAACCTCCCCGCCTGCGCCGCCGGTGACGATCCCGATGTTTCGTGTCTCAGCCGGCCCGAAAGCAAACATCTGCGCGGGATGCCCTAACGAATGCTCGAGTCGAGCATGTAGCTCGTCACGCGCAACGGTAACTCCCGCCTTGATGCCGATGAACTGTCCTTTGGTTTCGAAGAAGGGCTCAGTTTTCTGAATCCCAAGCGCCGCAGCGAGCTGTGCATTGTTGCCAACCGACGGATGCAAATCCAGCGGGAGGTGCGCGCTATAGAGAGCCATGTCTTTCTCGAACAGGAGCCCTAGTTGTCGCCGAAACGCGCCTGTGATCGGCTGCAATCCCGGCCAGAAGAGTCCGTGATGCACGATTAATAAATCAGCGCCGCCTTCGGCTGCGGCAGTAAACGTTCGCGTCGAAGCGTCGACTGCCGCACCGATCTTGCTGACGGTGCCGGAGTTCTCCACCTGCAAGCCATTCAACGCATTGGACCAGTCGCCACACGTCGCGACGTGCAGGTATTCATCCATGTACCGGACGATGTCGATCAATGCTGCCATCGGATTGAGTAAGACAGTCTCGCCTTCGGCAGTGCAAGCCTAAGCGATCGATCCGCCTGGAACCACGCTGACTGCGCTTGACGACTGCCGCCGGTCTTGAGACGCTTGGCGCGATGGGCGATGCCTCATCTTAAAGAGGAAATTACTCGTGGAATATACCGATGCACCTTCAGCTGAAGCCGAGACGCCAACCGCTGAAACAACGTCATCGAGCAAGCCCGATACTGCCGAAGGCCAGGCGAGCGACGCCGTAGCTGTGCTTCTCAGCGTTATCCCGGGTCTCGGGCACATCTACAAAGGCCACAACTTCATTGGCATGCTGCTGATATTCGTTGGCACACCGATGGCGGTGGCGCTCGCACTGTTAATCGCGACCGGCACCGCCGGGTTTGGGATTGGACTGCTGCCCATCTTTTGGTTTGCCGTTATGTTCCATGTGTACGGCATCGAAGATCGCGCTGCATCTGCGGCTGTTGCGTCAATCGACGAAGGCGAGCAGTACTGAGGGCGTTACGCCGCTGCTTCGCTGCCCGCAACTGCTTCGTGGATCTCAACGAGGATTTCTCGGAGGCCGTATCGAAATTTCCAGCCGGGATAGTGTTCCTGGAACTTCCGCACATCGCTGATCCACCAGATGTGATCGCCGATGCGGTTATCCTCTTCGTATTTCCACGTCAATGTACGGCCGCTGATCTCCGCGCAGAGCGTGATCGCTTCCAGCATCGAGCAATTGCTGTGTCGGCCGCCACCCAGGTTGTAAACTTCACCTGAACGCGGCGCCTTGATGAACGCCGCGAATGCCTCGACCAGGTCGAAGCTGTGAATGTTATCACGCACCTGTTTGCCATTGTAACCGAACACACGATACGGCCGACCGTTGACCGTGCATTTCATCAGGTAGGAAAGGAAGCCGTGCAACTCCGTCCCAGCATGGGCCGGACCGGTGAGGCAGCCGCCGCGGAAACACGCTGTCGGCATGCCGAAGTAGCGCCCGTATTCCTGCACCAGGACATCTGCCGCTACCTTCGATGCGCCGAAGAGCGAGTGCTTCGTGTGATCGATGCTCATCGTCTCGGATATCCCGGGCTCATATTCGTGACCTGCCGCGATTTCCCATCGCATCTCCAGTTCCTGGAGCGGCAACCGGTTCGGCGTATCGCCGTAAACCTTGTTCGTGGAAGTGAAAACGAATGGCGCTTCGGGACAGACTTCACGCGTCGCTTCGAGCACGTTTAGCGTGCCGTTCGCATTAACAGTGAAATCCATCTGCGGATCGCGGGCCGCCCAGTCGTGTGAGGGCTGTGCCGCCGTATGCACGACCGCAGCAATCTTCCCCGCGTGCTGCTTGAACACTCGCTCTACACCCGCGGCATCGCGGATGTCTATATCGTGATGCTCATAATCCGCGACTGTCGCGACCAGCTGATCACGAGTGCTGCGCGTCGAAGCTTCGGCGCCGAAAAACCAACTGCGCATATCATTATCGATACCGACCACCCGCCGGCCTTCGCTCGCGAAATGTTTAACGGTTTCCGAGCCGATAAGACCGGCCGAGCCGGTTACGATAATGGTGTTCGGTCTCGTCATGAAAAATTCTCGACGCAATCACGCCGCGGCAGCTTCGCCGATGATCCAGGTTACGGGGCCATTCGTGCTGCGAACACGCGACGCCGGATAAGCCCGGTCGCCTTGCAGCACTTTCTCGATGAGTTCGCGGTGCTTCTCTCCGTTGACGAGAAAACAGATGCGGCGTCCCTGCTCGATGAGCGGGAATGTAAAGGTCAGCCGCCATGCGTTCAGCTTCGGCACGAAGTTCGCCACGACTCTACGCGCCTGCTCTTCCAAGGCAGCTGTGGCCGGAAACAACGAGGCCGTATGGCCGTCTTCGCCGAGGCCGAGCAGAATCAAATCGTGCCGATAAATTACTTCGCCTTTCTGTGTCGCTAAAACGTCCAATTGCGCTTCGTACTCCTGCGCGGCCAGCCGCGGATCGATTTCGCCGCGCAACCGCGCGACCGATCTGTCTGGGACCGCCGCTGGAACTAGCAGCGATTCCCGCGCCATCCGATAATTGCTTTGCTCGTCCTCGGGCGGGACACAGCGCTCGTCGCCGAAGGTCACGAAAATGCGCTCCCACGGCAGATCTCGCGCGATTCGTGCCAGCTCCTGGTAGACCGGCCGAGGCGTGTTCCCTCCCGAAAGCGCGATGCGAAACTCCCCCCGTTCAGCAAGGGCAATTCGCGCCTGCTGCCGAATGAACTCCGCAGCGTCACGTACAAAGGCGCTTGTTCGTCGAACATCCGCGGTCGCCATGAGCGCTGGCGCCCCGATTCTAAATTGCGCAATGCGCCAGCCCGCGCTTTTCGAGGTAGCGCTGGTGATACTCTTCCGCGCGATGGAATTTCGGCGCCGGCTCGATCTGCGTCACGATAGGTCGGCGAAAACGTCCCCTGGAATCCATCTCCGCTTTCGACGCTTCAGCCGCTGCTTTCTGTTCCGGCGAGTAAGTGAAGATTACCGACCGGTACTGCGTGCCAGCATCCGGGCCCTGACGGTTCAGCGTTGTAGGATCGTGGTTGGCCCAGAAAACGTCCAGCAGCTCTTTATAGCTAACCGCATCCGAATCGAACTCCACCTCCACCACCTCTGCATGTCCAGTCCGGGAGCTGCAAACATCCTGGTAAGTCGGGTTATCCGTTGTGCCCCCGGCGTAGCCGACAGCCGCCGTAGTGACACCGCCGATGTTTCGAAAGGTCGTCTCAACGCCCCAGAAACAGCCTGCGCCAAACATCGCTTTTTCGATTGTCATGCCTGAACGATCAGACGGTAAGGAGTACCGTGCAACCGTTCGGGTTAAGCTGCAGCGGAGGTCCGGCGTAGGGCCGCGGGCAGCCTCCGCCACCGACAGCTACGGAAAGAGAAGGCATGTGTTGAACGCACCAGCATTGACATGCGAAACGACGCAGACGTAAACCATAACGATGAAAACAAAGATTCTGTCGGGAGCGCTGGCTCTTCTCTTCACGGTGTCATTCAGCTCCGCGTTCGCCGACCAGCCGCATATGGAAGCGGCGCTGGGACACCTCCGTGCTGCCCGCGCTGAGCTCGAGAAAGCCAACACCGACAAGGCCGGTAATCGCCGGGAGGCGATCGCGCTAGTCGACAAGGTGATCGTCGCGACGCAGCGCGGCGTGGAGGCCGCGCGTCTCGAGCCGCGCCCCGCGCGCTAAGCCGCTGCCCGAACCCCTCGCAGAGCTGGAGTCCCGAATAGGCGCGCTTAGGCAACGGCTGCGTGTTCGAGTGGCGCCGACTCGGACGGCGGCCACTCACACTTCTTCGCGACGTCTCCAGCCGACTGTTAAGACGCTTGGAAACGCCACGGGACGGCGCCCCGCAAGCAGCCGAGCCGGGAGCGAAGCCTCTACCGCAGAAAAGGTTTCCCCGTTCCGAGATGGTAGGGCAGACTCACGTCACCAGACGAAGACTCCGCCTGGGCGGACATCGCTGGATTTGCCAGTTTTGCGCAGATCCCAGCATTCTTCGGTTCTGGCGGTTCCGTACCAAGGAACTTCGGCTGCGTGCGCGGATGGATCTCTTGCTCGAGATCGTACGCGAATGCAATTAGCCTCGGCTCCTGAAGGAAGCTGGCATACATCCAGAGCCCTGCTGGTTTTCCGATCGGGGTGAGGCCCACCGGGATCGATATGTCGGGATAACCTGCCACTGCTGCCGGCGACGACGCGTAGCTGTAAGTAGGGGCCACAATGGCGTGCAGATTATCACGTTGCATGGCACCATCGATTCCGCCACGCGCGAATTCCAGGTTGGCCTGTCTCGCGGCTATGTAGTCGGGATCGTTCAGATCGCCACTCGTTGCCTGCGACTGCTTGAAGACCTGCTGCCCGAAGTATTCCATCTCCTCCGCACAATGCTCTTTGTTGAACGCGATCAGATCCGCGAGGGTACGCATCGTCGTGTTCTTAAGCGTGGAGAGATACTCCGCGATCTGCTTCTTGAACTCGATCAACAACACGAGGTATTCGTCGTTGTAAAACTTGAAGTTGTTGGCGAATGGGTCGCCGGTATCCGTCGGCACCAGAGTGGCGCCGAGCCGTTCCATTGCTGCAAGTCCTTGCCGAGCGACAGCGACGAGCGGACGCTCGCCGCCGTAATCTGCGGTGAAATACCTCTCATCGACGCCGATACGTTTGCCCTGCAGTGAGCCTCGCTTCAGATAGTTCGTGTAATCCACCGGCAGGCGATGACCAGCCACTTCGCCACTCGGCGAGCGAAGCACATTCATCATGACTGCCACGTCGCTGATGGTGCGGCACATTGGTCCCGCAGTATCCTGGCTGTGTGCGATTGGAATGATGCCTTTCCCCGAGATCAATCCGACCGTGGGCTTCAAGCCGACAACAAGATTGTTTCCGGATGGGCATACGATCGAGCCGTCCGTCTCCGTACCGACAGCAGCAGCGCACATGCTCGCCGCTGGGGCTACGGCGGAACCGGAACTCGATCCACACGGATCAAAGCCGAGCAAGTATGGATCGCGCGTAAAGCCGCCTCGCGCGCTCCATCCGTTGAAGGGCGCGTAGCCGCGGAAGTTCGCCCATTCAGAAAGATTCGCTTTGCCGATAATGATCGCGCCGGCTGCGCGAAGACGTTTTACGAGCACGGCATCCGCAGGCACCTTGCTGCCCACTAGCGCGAGTGACCCCGCGGTCGTCTCCATTTTATCGTCGGTCGCGATGTTATCTTTCACCAGAATCGGAATTCCATGTAGCCGACTTCTGATTTGACCGGCTCGCCGTTCAGCGTCGCGATTTGCGGCAATCTCCATCGCGTCGGGATTCGTTTCGATGACGGCGCGCAGCAAAGGATTGAGACTGCCGATGCGTGAAAGGTAGTCGGATGTGAGCTCCCGGCTGGTAAGCGACCCGGAAGTCATCAGCTCTTGCAGCTCCAAAATACTCTTCTCAATGAACGGCGGTCTCGCCGCGAAAGCGGTAAGTCCGCCTGCCATCAGCGCCGCCCCGCCCGCCAGCGTTGTTCCGAGGAACGACCGCCGCGTAACCCGAATACTCTCCCCTGAATTCCTATCGTAGTCGCCCGTATGCATGGCGCGATCATGTCGGGACGAGCTGTTGATCGTCAACTTATTTTCGCAACAAGTCGGAAAATCTCTCAAGAGGTCGCTATTGGATCTCATCCTGTGCAATCGCAGGTCGGCACCCAAACTTCGGTCTGGAGGGCGCAAGCAGGATAACCTCGGGACGACGATGAATTTCCTGCACCGCACCGCCGTAGCATCAATTCCTTACCGCGTGCGCCCGTCAGGTAACAAACGCGTAACTTTTCACGTGTTGTCGGGGTTGAGCTCGTTCGGGATAAAGGGCCCAGAAAGAGAACATCAAACGAACAACCAATGAAAAAGCTTATTACTACACTATTGATTAGCGCCGCATGTGCGCTCCCATCACTCAGCTTCGCGCAAACCACGAACCTGAAAGCTCAGCTCAACCCCGTCATCTCCGTAGACGCGAGTGGAAAGGCCATCCTCGATCGTACGCGCGGATCCGCTAACGATCGGTTCACCGCAGAGGTTGAGATCGCCAAGGCTGATTTCGACGTCCTCGATATCACTCCGGGAAACGGGTTCAACGACGAAGTCGTCGAACTGCGCGTTCTGCGTGACGGCGTGCAGATATTTAGGACGCTTCTGCGATTCTCGGAGAACCGCCCCGGCGACATCACCTTCGAGACCGACATTCGTGGCACCGCCGCGCCCGAATTACGAGCGGGCGACATAGGCTGTGTGAGTGTAAACGGGCAGTTTACGCTTCGTGGGAAGTTCCGCCTGTAAGTCTCGAACTCACTGCAAACGGCGAAGGCCCGGTCCGTCGGACTGGGCTCTTTTGCTGTAAGGGTGGCGACCCGTGCGTTGACGACAGCGGCCATCTTGCGCATTTTCCGCTCAAATGACACGTGGTGTATTCGTAACGCGGATTCTGTTGATCGTGCTTTCCGCTGCCCCGATGGCGTTGATGGCTCAGGAAGCACCCCCGCTTCAAGT
>JACDHZ010000168.1 GCA_013820755.1 Chthoniobacterales bacterium | reverse complement strand
CGATGCTGGGCGTGACCGGCGCGAGCACGCTTTTCGCGCTGGCGTTGCTAGCTTCGGGCCAAAACTCCACGCTTACCGGGACGCTCGCCGGCCAGATCGTGATGGAAGGGTTTTTGAACATCCGGCTTCGGCCGTGGCTTCGGCGTTTGCTGACCCGCGGGATCGCGATCATTCCGGCGATCATAGTGACCGTGATCTCGGGCGAAAAAGGAACGACGAATCTGCTCGTCTTGAGTCAGGTGATTCTGAGTTTGCAGTTGAGCTTCGCGGTCTTTCCGCTGGTCATGTTTACGAGCGACAAAATGAAGATGGGTGAATTTGTGAACGGGATGACGGTGAAATGTCTCGCCTGGTTCGTGGCCATCGTGATCGCTTCGCTGAACGCCTGGCTGCTCGTGCAAACTTTCCGTAGTTGGTTCTCAAACTAGAACGCGCATGTATCAAACCATTCTTGTCCCCGTCGAAAATCGCGAGACGGATCAGACCATTCTCAAGCATGTCCGTCCGCTGGCCCGGCTCTCGAAGGCGAAGCTGATGCTGGTGCATGTCGCCGACGGCTGGGCGGCTCGGAATTTCGAGCAGTTCAAACTGCAGGAGAGCGCGGAGATGAAAGAAGACCGCGCCTACCTGGAGAATCTGGAGAGCGAATTGCGGGCGGAAGGATTTGAAGTCAGCTCCGTCCTGGCGATGGGAGAGCCGGCCACGGAGATCATCAAGCTGGCGCGCGCTCATCCCGTCGAGCTCATCGCGATGACGACCCACGGGCATCGCTTCATCAGTGATCTGCTCTATGGCAGCACCGCGGACAAGGTCCGGCACAACGTGGACATTCCCGTGTTGCTCTTGAAGGTGAAGCGCTGACGGAGGTGGCGGTTCGAGCCTGCATCCGGTGGGGCCTGCTGCTCGCGGGGTTGAGCTTTCTTCCGCAGCTCTTCTCGGAAACCGGGAGCGAGGATAAACGCAGCTACAACTTATTTCATCCCACGCCGGAAAAGCTTCTGCGCGAGCTGACCACGGATCGCCCTGACAAAACCGAAAGTCCCTACACGGTTGATGCGGGACATTTTCAATTGGAGATGGACCTGCTCAGTTACACTCGCGACGGCGGGGGAGACCTTTTTGCGATCGCGCCGACGAATTTCAAAGTCGGATTGCTTAACAATATCGACCTCCAGGTTATCGCGGAAACCTACAACATTCAGCGCACACCCGGACGCGCGGCCGGCCGGCACGAGACGATCTCTGGCTTCGGCGATCTGCTCGTTAGGCTGAAGGTGAATTTCTGGGGGAACGACGGTGGCAAGACCGCTTTCGGGGTGATGCCGTTTGTGAAATTCCCGACCAACCAGCACGATCTCGGCAATTCCGCGGTGGAAGGCGGAATCATCTTTCCGCTGGCGGTCGAACTGCCGGGGAAGTTCGATCTCGGCGCGATGACGGAAGTGGATTCCGTGCGGAACGAGAACAATTCCAGTTACCACGCCGAGTTCATCAACTCGATCACCGTCGGTCACGCGATCGCGGGCGAGCTTTCCGGTTACGTCGAGTTCTTCAGCGCCGTCAGCACCGGGCGCGACGCGGAATGGATCGGCACAGCTGACTTAGGCGTCACCTACAAGTTAACTCCGAACATTCAGCTGGATGCGGGCCTGAACATCGGCCTCACGCGGTCGGCCGACGATCTGAACCCGTTCGTGGGGCTGAGCGTGAGATATTAAACGCGGAGGAACGCGCGGTCATGCGGGATTTGTGCGTGCCATCCCGGATGCCGCGCGCTCAGATCAATCATGGTGAAGGCGCTCTTCCTGACGAATGAGTATCCATCGCACGTGTACATCGGTGTCGGTGCAGGGCGCACGTTGATCAGGTCTCGCGGGAGCTCACGAAGCTAGTGCCGCTCACGGTGCGTTGTTTTGGCGCGTAGGATGTGACGGAAGGAAACCCTCGCGTGCTCGGGTTGACCTCGGAGCTCACCTGGCCCACACCACTCCGCTTCCTTCCTGGCGCGGTGCAACGCTGCACGGCTTTCAACAGCACGAACATCGATGGGGACTTTGTGCATTGTCATACCTATTAAAGCTATCTCGGTGCATCCTGTGGAAGCTGAACTATGGGCTGCCGTTAGATGATCCACGGTTCACTCTCTGGAGCCGCTACGTCCTTGCAACGCGAGCTTCAGGGCGAAGGCTTCGAAGTTAATTCGGTCTTGGAAATGGGCGACCCTGCCACGGAAATTATCAAGCTCGCGCGCAGCGCAGCGGTAGATTTGATCGCAATGACGACGCACGGGCATCGCTTCATCAGCGATATCGTGCGCGGCAGCACGGCGGACAAAGTGCGGCACAGCGTGGAGATGCCGGTGCTACTGCTGAAGGTGCAGGAGTAACGACGCTGCCGTGCGGCGAAGGGCGTTCGCGATCCTTATTTGTGAATAGTCGCGGGCTCGGCGCCGGCGATGAGCTTTTGGAAGCGCGGATCGTTGCGCAGCGGATCCCATTCCCAGCGCAGCCGCAGATCGTTGAGCGTGATGCTCTCGACGAAGTTATCCACCGCGCCCGGGGTGGCGAGCAGGCGTCGGATCAGCGCGAGGGCCTGTTCGGTTTCGCCGGTGCGCGCGTAGATGAGTGCGAGAAATCCAGCGATCTGCGCGCCGTCGAGCGCGTCTTTCGACTCCGGCTTGAGCTCCGTCGCACGGCGGCCTTCATGAATCGCTTCCTCGTTTCGGCCGAGATATGCGTCGACCAAACCCATGTAGGCATGTCGCGTGGCGTCCTCCGGGGCAGCCAGCAGCTCGCGTTCGAAGTGGGATCTAGCGGCTTCGAGACTTGTCCGTGCCCCGGCGGCATCTCCTCGGGCCAAACTAATGCAGCCTTCAAGAAAGCTCTTCGGAAGAGGCGGCCCTGACACGGCGGGAATGCTGTCCACGCGGCACTCTGCGACGGCTCGTTCCGCCGCATCGAAATCGCGCTCGATCAGACTGAGGTTCCACCGCTCGAGTGTGATCAATCCTTCGGCGTCGACTCCTGAAGGAAGTGACGCGAGCACGGACCGCGAAGATGTCGTGTCGCCTTTCCACAACACATCGAGGTAAGCTCGGAAGCGTCGCGGGTATAACACGCCCGGCTGGAGCTCGACGACCCGGTCCCAGGCTTGCGCCGCGGCGGGCCAGTCGCGAAGGAAGAGATAAAGGTTGGCAATCTGGAGGGCGAGTTGCGCATTTCGGGGGTCGAGCTCTTGCGCGCTGCGAAACGCCGCGAGCGATTCACTCCACCGGCCTTGCCGCCGCGCGATGCTCGCGGTGTAGAGACCGATCTCGGCGTTGTTCGGCAGAGCGCGGGCGGCGGCCTGAAATTCCCGCAGCGCGTTGTTGTAGTCCCCCGCACCCCAATAGAAACAAAGCGCCAGAGCCACGTGCCCTTCTCCAAGATCCGGCTGGAGCTCCAGCGATTTCTCCGCCTCGAGCCGGGCCTTCGTCTTGTAAGCGTCTGTCGGCTGAAACCAGTGATGAATCCGGCTCGCTGTGTCGGACAAGCGCGCGTGCGCGAGCGCGAAGTTTGGGTCGACCCGCAGGGCTTGCTCATAGATCTGCTCCGCGGTCTGTAGATCAGCGAGCAACGCACTCACGCGCGTCTGATATTCGCGTGCCTGCAGGTATAGCACATACGCCTGCGGATTGTTGGTTGGCTTTGTTTCCATCCGCGCCTTTTCTTCTGGCGAAAGCGTGGCGCGCAATGCAGTTGCGATTTCGCGAGCGAGCTCGCCCTGAAGCGTGAGGACATCCGCCAGATCACGTTCGTAGCGCTCCGCCCACACCTGTCGATCATTCCGCGCATCGATCAGTTTTACATTCACCAGCACGCGATCTCTCTCGCGGCGAACACTTCCTTCCAGCACGTTCGCGACGCGCAACGCCTGACCGATCGCGGGAAGATGCGGAGTCGCATTGCCGCGATAACCCATCACGGAAGTGCGGCTGATCACCTTCAAGTCGCGGATCTTCGCGAGGCTGGTGAGAATGTCATCCTGCAGCCCATCCGCGAAAAAGGCGTTCTCTTTATCGTCGCTCAGATTTTCCAATGGCAGGACCGCAATACTTTTCTCCGGCACATCCAAGCTCGTCGCCGAAGCTCTGTGAGCGGACGTGAAACGCTGGTAAGCGAAAACCGCTATGACCAGGAGCAGGACGGCGATGATGACGAAGTCGAGCTTCCGCCCTGTGCTGCGCGTGATGGATTTCGCCGGAGCGACTTCATCGGTCCGCTTCAGACCTTCCGGCGTGAGCTCGAACGCCCACGCGCAAATCAGGGCAAGAGGAAACGCACAGGCGATCACCAGCACGACCAGGCGGACGCACCAACTCGGGATCTCGAAGAACGGGAACACCTGCGTCGCGATCTGGATGAGCAGCCACGCGACCACACCATAGGCGATTGCGACGCGGTAGACGTTCCGTCGCTTCAGCTCACCGAATAATCGTTGCGGATTCACTGGGCCTCCCGCCAGCAGGCGAGCCCATATCATGATCGCCGGCGGTCTGGCTGCACAGCCAATAATGATTGGCGGCCGCCGATCTTGTTTCGGATGAGCCGGAGGGAATCTGCGTGCGGTTCCACTCAGACGCGCTTAGAACGGCTGAAAATGAAAGCTCTCCTGCTCACGAATCAATATCCGCCGCATGTCTACGGCGGCGCGGGCGTGCATGTGGAATACCTCGCGCGTGAACTCGCGAAAACAATGGCAGTGGAAGTTCGCTGCTTCGGTGCGCAAGACGTCGAGGCAGGTAACCTGCGCGTTCGCGGGTTCGAGTCGGACACGGCATCCTTTACCTGCCCCGAGCGTCTCCGCTCGGTCTTTGCTGCCGCGCGGCGTCGCACCGACTTCAACGCCGCCGACATCGATGCCGACCTGGTGCATTGCCACACCTGGTACAGCTATTTCGGTGCATCCTGTGGAAGCTGAACTATGGGCTGCCGTTAGATGATCCACGGTTCACTCTCTGGAGCCGCTACGTCGGTGGAACGGAGCAGACGGGCCACGCCCGGACTTTCGGCTAAGGTTATGTAAGAAGACGATTCTTGTTCCGTCGAAAATCAGAAGAGCGACCAGACGATTTTGCGGCACATCCGCGCGCTGGCGCAGCTTGCCCATTCGGGGAAAGTGCGACACAGCGTCGAAATGCGGTGCTGCTGCTGAAGGTGCAGGACTAGCGGCGGCTATCGGCCGAGTAGCTCTTCGATGCGGCTCCGTAGGCTCTCGGGGCACCCGGTACGGGCGTACAACCTTGCGCGACTCATAGCCGCGCAGCCGGGAAAACTTCCGGTTGTGAATTGAAAGGCAATCACTCCGAGCGCATACAAGTCTTCGTTAAGTCCTGCTGATCGCGATGGCGTGCTGCGGCAGATGACGGACGCGTACTCTGCGGAGCCCCACGGCAGCAGGTTGGTGTCTCCGATGCGGCAAGCACCCTCGAAGTCGATGAGCGTGAGGCGGCCGCGATGCAGGAAAACGTGCGACGGTTTGCAATCGCGCCAAACCCATCCCGCGGAATGCACGCGCGCGAGTTCAGCCGCTAGCTGGTTGAGAATCTTATCCGCGCGATGCCATGACGGTTTCGCAGGCTGAATGCGCTTGGGCGGGAGTAGCGGGCGACCTTCCAGCTTTTCGAGGACGATATAACGGTTGCCGTTTTGCGTAAACTCGCGTTGTACCTCTGGAACGGCAGCGCCAGCCTTCCGCAGGCGCCGCAGGATGCGTGCTTCATGCCGTAACCGCGCATAACCATCGGTGCCGTCAAAGGCCGTTTCGCCATGGCGGCGACCCTCTTTGATGATTACCAATCGCGCGGGCGAGACAGTGAGGTCGAGCGCCTCGTACACGCCTCCTTTACCTCTTTGCATCCCTGAGCCTGAAAGGAAGATAATCGACCCCGAGCGGCCCGCGGGAACGTCGCTTGACCCGCCGGGTCGGCTGAAACGGATCGCCAAGCCAGCGCGGCACGGCCAACCCAGGAGCACGCTTATCCGGATGTGCTTTGCCGTTCAGGTCGTAAATCACGTTCCCCTCATTGGAGAACGATCCAAAACGGTAGTGCACTACCGACCTGACTCGATAGCGCAAATCATAGGGGACGCGTGGGGCAGGCAAGCCACGTG
>JACDHZ010000167.1 GCA_013820755.1 Chthoniobacterales bacterium | reverse complement strand
CGACCCCGCGAAGATGAGATAGACCAGTGCGCCTGCGGAAGCAGCGGTGATCGCTCCCGGCCTAACGCGGCTCCACTCGCCGGTGAAAAGACTCGCGGCCAGCAGCAGAACACTCGCGCAGATCATCTGCATTGCCGCCATCAAAAACGGCGGCGTCTTCTGCTGAACGCGACCGGCGTATAGAGATCCCACTGACCAGATCAGCGCGCCAACCAGCACTATCGTAACGCCAAACGCTTCGTTGTGCGTGGTAGCGGCAACGAGCCCAGGTCTGACGATGATGGCGACACCGGCGGTGGCAACGGCGATGCCTATCCACACCACAAGCCGCGGGCGCTCGCTCGCGCCGCTTCCCCAACTTAGTAGTGCGAAAAATAGCGGGACTACCGCGATGAGCACGGCAGCGAGTCCGGAAGAGATGAACTGCTCACTGTAGGTGAGTGCACCGTTTCCGGCGAAAAGCAGGCAGGAGCCAACGATGGCGGCTGTGCGCCAATCACGAAGCTGCGGCCCATCCGCCCCGCGGCACCGTTGCCAGACGTACAGAAGCAAGCCAGCGATCAGGAAGCGCCCGCCTGCCATCAGCAGCGGAGGAATCGTCTCTATCGAGACGCGGATGGCGAGATACGTTGATCCCCAGATCACATACACGAGCGCGAATGCTGTCAGCACCGCCCTCCGCGAAGGCTTGACTGGCGTGGGCGGAACGCCGGAGGCGGTGGCCGAGAGTCGAGAGGCGGACGTGTTCATCCGGCTACTGAAACTGCGGACGGACTCTGCGGACAGATTCAGGCAAACAGCTTTTGGATCAGTACAGTCAGTTTGACATCGTTGATCTGTACTGGTTCGAATACTGCTGATCTGTTCGTACCCAGCGCGAGCAGGTTGGACTAGCCTTCATCCCAATGCACTCTCGCCACTCCGGTCAACTGCTCGACGGTGAACCACTCTACACGTCGATCGCCTCGAATTTAGGCGAACTCATCAGCAATGGGGCGCTACGCCCCGGCGATCGGATGCCGTCGGTGCGCACGGCGAGTCGGCAGAACAGAGTCAGCGTCACGACTGCAGTACAGGCGTATCTCACGCTCGAAAACAAGGGCTTGATCGAGGCCAGGCCACGCTCTGGATTTTTCGTCCGCTATTCACCCCGGCAGGTTCTCTCGGTCCCGCTGCTCTCAAAGCCGAGCGAACGGAGTTCCCCCAAGGAGCCACGCCCTCTGCTGAACCAGGTCTTTGATGCGATCAATGCGCGGGATGTTGTCCAACTCGGCGCCGGGAGTCCAAGCGTTGAACTCCTGCCAGTGCAGAAGCTGAATCGAATGCTTTCCTCTGCGGCGCGCCGACATGGAGCAGCCGCGCTAGAATACGACATGCCGCCCGGATCTCCTGTGCTTCGGCGAGCCCTCGCGCGCCGCGCGATGGATTGGGGATTAACCGTGAGTCCGGACGAGATCATCACGACCAATGGCGGCATGGAAGCCCTCGTGCTCTCGCTCCGAGCCGTGACCAAACCGGGCGACACCGTCGCGGTAGAATCACCCACGTATTTCGGAGTTCTCCAGGCGATTGAGCAACTCGGATTGAAGGTTGTGGAAGTTGCGACCGACCCCGGCTACGGAATTTGCTTCGACAGCCTAGAGAGAGCCTTACGCAAGCGGCGGGTGAGTGCGTGCCTCGTCATCCCAAACTTCAACAACCCGATCGGAAGTTTGATGCCTGATAACAGGAAAGAGCGACTGGTCGCGATGCTCGCCGCGCGCGACATCCCTTTGATCGAAGATGATCTTTACGGCGATCTCTACTTTCGCGGCTCGCGGCCGCAGGTCGCGAAGGCCTATGATCGCAAAGGCACGGTCATTCTGTGCGGTTCGTTCTCGAAAACCCTCGCTCCCGGCTATCGCGTCGGCTGGATGATTCCGGGCCGTTTCTTCGAAAAGGCGAAGATCCTCAAGTCCACGAGCACGGGCGCGACTGCGACATTGCCCCAACTCGCCCTCGCGGACTACGTGGCGAATGGCGGGTATGATCATCACCTGCGTGGATTGCGGCAGGCGTTGAAGCGTCAGGTCGAGCAGGTCAGTCAAGCCGTGTCGGAAAGCTTCCCGCCAGAAACAAAACTCACGCGCCCCGCGGGCGGGTTTGTGCTGTGGGTGGAGCTGCCGAGAAAGGTGGATGCACTGGAGCTCCACGCGCGCGCCTTGGAGTCGAAGATCAGTATCGCGCCAGGACCGATGTTTTCGTCGCATCAGGACTACCCCAACTTCATTCGCCTGAGCTGTGGCCAGCCTTGGTCGCCAAAGCTCGAGCGTGCGATCGGAATCCTGAGCTCACTCGTCAAGCAAGCGCTGTGACTGAACCGATCGGCGGGAGCTGCCTGAGCGGCTCGCTCCAGATCAAACTGAAATCGTCACTGCTCCGACGGCGCACATCGATGAGCTACCACTCTTGGGATTGCAGTCACGTCGGACGGCTACGCTTCTCCTTCGCTCACTAGAAAGAACCTTGTGCGCGCCCACCTGATATCCGCGGTCATTCTGATCGCGCTCACGGGCGCCTCTGCGTGGGGCGACCAGATGGGAAATCAAACGGAGCGCGCTGAAAATACGCCAGCGGCGGCCGTCGCGGCGAAGCCTACCGATCGCGCCGGAGCGACGGCTGTCGTGCGAGAGCTGCGGAGGATCGTGACTCCCCACGGGGTCGACCGCACCGAGTTCGTGCGCATCGGTGGGATCGATCAGTTCGTCAGCATCCGCGGAGCCGATCGCCGAAATCCAGTGCTCCTCATTCTCCATGGTGGGCCGGGCTTCCCCACTGCTCCGATTGCATGGTGGAGCACGCGTGCGCTGGAGGAATACTTTACGGTGGTGCACTGGGATCAGCGCGGATCGGGAAAGACCTACCTTATTAACGATCCCAAAGCGGTGGCGCCAACCATGAAGCCTGAGCGCTTCATTGAGGACACCGAGCAGTTGGTCGGCTGGCTGCGCAAGGAGCTCGCGAAGGAAAAGGTATTTGTGCTCGGCACATCCTGGGGCAGCTACGTCGGCCTCGAATTCGCTCGGCGGAAGCCCGACTGGCTGCACGCTTATATCGGCATGGGTCAGATAGTGAACTCTCCGGAAAGCGAGCGGCGCGGATACGCCTTCGCGCTGGCGGCCGCGAGGAAGGCGGGCAACGCGCAAGCCGTCTCGGAGCTGGAGGCTTTGGCTCCCTACGCGGCACCAGGTAAGCCGGTTTCGCTCAAGGATATCGCGGTCGAGCGGAAGGTCTGACTATTTCGGAGGCGTCATGGCCTACCGCACCAACCAGGTAGATGGCGTCGCAGCGCGCCTGTCTCCTGACTATTCCGACGAAGAATCAGTCCGCGTTTACGAAGGGAACAGCTACTCGCAAGACTTCCTGTTCAGTCCGGTGTTGGGTGCGGACCTGAGCGGAGTGAAGGAACTTCGATGCCCGCTGCTCGTTATGGCAGGACGGCACGATCATTCCGTAAACTCCGGAGTTGCTCATGAGTGGTTTCAACGCGTCCGAGCACCTCAAAAACGCTTCGTATGGTTCGAGAACTCCGCGCACGAGGTCATGAGCGAAGAACCGGGCAAGGTGCTGTTGTCACTCGTTCAATATGCTCGGTCGATCGCGGCACGTGCGGGAGACGTGGCGCCGTCGCTAAACTAAATCTCCTGCCACTTTACCCACCGAGCACGACGCCGGTGCCGGATTTCGAAAGTCTTGGCGACCATACGCGCGCCTCTCCATGAGGTCGGCGGCGCGAGTATCAGCGGTTAGTTCGCGAAGAGCTGTGGTGACCCGGCTGATACGCACTGGCGACGGCGCGGTTCGCTCGCTGCTCGTGAAGGTCGAATCGGCTTCAACCGGCCGGTACCCATCACAGCAATCACCGCGCCACAGCTTAGTGGGATCTGCTAACCGCTTGAGGTCGGCACCGACACGGGCGTCGCGTCGGTGCCGACTCGTTCGCGATGTTAAACAGTCGCCCTACCCCCGCGCGCATCTGCGATGTTTGCGCGTTCGGAAGAGGGGTAATATGCACGCCCATATTTGCGAGTTGCAGTAGCGCTGAGCGACGCACTTCGTCCGCGGTCAATTCGCCCAGAGATTCATGCGCCATGTCGCAAGCACCGGTTCCGTTCGGATCGATGTGTACGTCCAGGCCGGCCATGATCGCCTCACGTGCCGTCGTTGAAACGCAACCGTGCGTGTAGAAGCCGACGATCAGGACCTCGTCGACAGACTTACTTTTCAACCACGCGCCGATGTCTGTGCCCGTGAACGCTCCGTAAACGTGTTTGACCAGTTCAACCTCACGATCAGAATCTGGCTTTGGTCCCAGTCCTGGGGAGAACTCAGTGCCCCACGTGTTTGGGACGAATGCAGCCGATTCGTCCGGCCGGTTGTGGTGGCGTACCCAGGCGATCGGGCGGTTTTCGCGACGAGCCTCCTCCGCTCGTTGCTTGATCACTTCGAGCGCGTCGGAGTGATTCGGAACAGGCCGCTTGCCGCGGGCTGAGAATTCGTTTTGTGCGTCAATGATGATGAGTGCTTTCATGCCGACATCTTGGCGCGCTCGACGAAACCCGGACAGATGCAGAGCTGCGTTCTCTCATAAGGTACAGTTTAGCGTGGGGCGTCCGGCTTGTTCGCGCTCTTTGCGACGCCCGCTCGCGCCGCTTCGAACGCGACGCCGTACGTTAGGTCTGCCGGATAGGAAACTGTACGGGCACGCAATCAGGCATTCTGACTCTGTCAGCGTCGCACCTCGGTCTCTACAGTTCGGGCACTATGGATCGTAAAACAGCGTTAGCTATCGGTGTCACTCTGCTTCTTTGGGCCTCAGCCTTTGCCGGGATTCGTGCAGCGCTGCGAGATTATTCTCCTGCTCATCTGGCACTCGGCCGGTTCCTCGTCGCATCGAGCATCTTGGCTGTTGTCGCAGTGTGGAAACAGACACGTTTCCCTGACTGGAGGGATACGCCGCGGATTATCCTTACCGGGTTTGTCGGTATCACCCTATATCACATAGCCCTCAACTTCGGCGAGATGACGGTCTCCGCGGGCGCTGCCAGCTTCATCGTCAACACTGTCCCAATCTTTACCACTCTGCTCTCGATCGTGTTCCTCAATGAGCGCGTCCGACTACTCGGGTGGCTCGGAATGCTGGTCAGCTTCTCTGGCGTCTGCCTGATCGCGCTTGGGGAGACGGATCAACTTCATTTCGACAAAGGAGCTTTCGCGATCTTGGCTGCGGCTGTGTGTCAAAGCCTCTATTTCGTCTTGCAGAAACCATTGCTGCGAAAATACAGCGTCCTGAGTGTAGTCTGCTATGCGATCTGGGCTGGGACGATAAGCCTGATCGTTTTTCTCCCTGGCCTAGCGGCTCAGGTAAGGTTCGCCCCGTTACCGAGCACCCTGGCGATTGTTTACCTGGGCGTGTTTCCTTCCGCAATTGCCTATCTTTGCTGGTCCCACGGGTTGTCGAAGATGGGTGCTTCCAAAGCATCTAGTTTCCTATTTATCGTCCCGGTGGTTGCGATTGTGATCGCCTTCATTTGGCTCCACGAAATTCCATCGTGGCTCTCGCTTGTCGGCGGCGCTATAGCGCTGGCAGGCGTCGCCATTTGTATTGGATTCGGCAAACACCGGCACGAGCCTCAGCAAGATGCTGTTCCTGTAGGCATGCCAAAAGGGGCAGGCGCATAGATAGAACTCATTCAGAAGGTTCCCTGATCGATCCCGCCGACCGCCGGCCACCGTCCATTAACGACTTAGGGAATGAATTGCAGGCAGACACGTCGGTTCGCAGCTCGATGCTGACGTAGCCGCTCTTCCTGACTCAAAGCCGGCCATAGCGTCAGCGCGCTGGCGCCGGCACGCTCAGCGCATCATGTGGAATGAAGGATCCCGGACCACCACGTCAGCACGATAAACAGCAGTTGAATTGGAATCCGAATGATCAAAGGCGTCGCCGGTTTCCCTCGTAGTCTGATATTCGCCTTGGCTGCACGGATGTTTGCCGGAAGCACAGCGATCAGAAATAAGATCAGCGCCACGGCAGCGAACATCCTGGTGCGAGGTAGTAGGAGAGCAACGGCGCCCAATATCTCACAGGTGCCCGTAAAGTAGATCACCCAAAG
>JACDHZ010000166.1 GCA_013820755.1 Chthoniobacterales bacterium | reverse complement strand
GGTACGCGTCGGGCGCCCAGAGATGAAACGGCGCCGCAGCGACTTTGAATGCGAGGCCGACAAGCGTCATCACGATGCCTGCGGCGAGAAGTGGCTCGACCGCCCCGTTGGTAAGCTTCTCGCCTATCGCGCCCAAGGCGGTGCTGCCAGCCATTCCGTAGACAAAGCTCAAACCGAAAAGGGTGAACGCGCTCGCCGTGCTGCCGAAGAGGAAATACTTCAGGCCCGCTTCGGCGGATCGGGCGTCGCTCTTATCGAACGCGGTGACCAGGTATAGCGACAGCCCGGTGAGCTCGAGAGCGATAAAGATCATGAGCAGCTCCTCGCTGGCTACGAGCAGCAGAAGGCCGACCGTGCCGAGCAGAATGAGCGCGAGATATTCCGCGTGATGGCTACGCGAGGAGCTGCCGCTTTGCGCAAGGAGAACGGTGAAGAACGCGAGCGCGACACAGATGAGCTGGAACAGGGACGTCAGTGGTGAAACCACCAGCATGCCGCCTCCGAAGATGGCTTGCTCCGGCAACAGGAGGATCGCAACCGCGACTGCGACAAGACCGACAGCGGCGATTGCGGAGCAGACTGCTTGCGATCGCGCGCGCGCCAATCCGACCGTCAACACGACCAGCGCGGTCACGACCAGGACCGCTTCCGGCGCAGCCAGCTTGAGCAGGTCGAGATAGCTCACGGTTTCAAGAAGCTCATCGCTTCAACAGCAGGCGCGATCCGATCCAGGAGGAACTTCGGGCAAATGCCGATCGCGAGGGTGCTGAACATGAGCAGGCTGGCGCCGATTTTTTCCGGAGTCGTAATCGGCGGCAGCGCCTCTGCGATCGCAGGTGCAGGAGTCTGATCGCCGAAGAACGCCGTCTTTAGCGCGCGCAAGGTGAACGAAGCTACGAGGACCATGCCTGCGCCCGTGATCCAGACGGCGAGCGGGTAGTTCTTCCAGGTGCCGATCAGGATCGTGATCTCCGCCGCGAAGCCACTGAATCCCGGAATGCCCATCGAAGCAGCCGAGGCGATGACGAATGCAAACGCGGCGAAAGGGAGTGCGCGAGCGAGCCCGGCTGCGGAGAGAGCGTCGAGATCGCGTGTGTGAGTGCGGCGATATACCATCCCGGCGATCGCGAAGAGCAATGCGCCGATCACACCGTGCGAGAACATTTGCAGGACGGCCCCGCTGGCGCCAAGGGCTGTCGCCGAGGCGAGGCCGAGCAACACGAATCCCATGTGGCTGACGCTGGAATAGCCGATGACGAATTTGAGGTCACGCTGCCGCAGAGCGACTGCCGCGGCATAGACGATTCCTATCACCGCGAGAACGACGATCCAGTTGCGCCACATTTCGAAACCTTGCGGCAGGAGATTCATGGCGATCCGGAGGGCACCGTACGCACCGAGCTTCATCACGATACCGGCGAGCAACATTGAACCGGCCGTAGGCGCGGCGACATGACCTGTCGGAGCCCAGGTGTGCAATGGCCAAACGCCGGCGAGAGTAGCAAACCCGAGGAACAGAATTGGAAATATCCAGGCCTGGACGGAGGGAGCGATCGGGAATTGCGCGAGTTGTTGCAGGTCGAGCGCGGAGGCGACGCTCTCCTTTCCTGCAGTAACGTAGATCGCGATGATGCCGATCATCACGAGCGCGCCCCCGAGGAACGAATAAAGCGTCAGCTTCATCGCGCCGTACTCCTTGTTGGTGGAGCCCCAGATCGCGATCAGGAAGTACTTCGGGACGATCACCAGTTCGTAGAACACGAAGAAGAGGAAAAGATCCGCACTGAGGAACACGCCGTATGAGCCTCCGACGACGAGGAGAAGCCAGAAAAAAAACTCGTTAGGCCGCCTGTCGACGCCCCACGAGAAGAGCACCGCGCATAGCGCCGTGAGACCGGTGACAAGGCAAAGCGTCAGGCTGATACCGTCGGCGGCAAGGTGATACTCCATTCCGAGGGTCAGGACCCACTCGTGACGCGTGATGGTTTGGAACAACCCGACATCAACTGCGTCAACGAGCGCCAGCAGGCTGATCGCAAAGCCCGTCGTCGTGGTCACGATCGCGACCCAGCGCGCAAGCACGCCCGGCGCAAGCAGTGCCGCGAGCGCGCCAGCAAAGGTGAGATAGATCGTCCAGGCGATCATCGCGTTTTGCGGATGCGATATAGCGGCGCCGATTCGCTAGTGTGAAACCCGATCTCGCGTTTCGGCTTGTCCGGCGGAGCCATCAGTTGCCGAATCACATCGATGATCGAGCCGATCTCCTCGTCGTGTTTGCCGAGGCGCTTCTCGAGCTCCGAGAATTTGCGGGCGAGCGCGCTGTTCGTCTCGAGGGCGTCGCGCAGCCGCACGAACGCGCGCATGATCGCAATGTTCACCCGCACCGCGCGCTCACTGCGGAGCACGCTGGACAGCATCGCCACACCTTCTTCGGTAAAGGCGTAAGGTCGATGGCGTCGGCCGCCGCGGCGTTTTGATATTCCAGATTGGAATATCAAAGTTTTCGCTTCTGCGGCGGTGAGCTGCAGAACGAAATCGGCGGGAAAGCGGTCTTGATTGCGATTCACAGCTTTGTTCAGATTGCCTGTCGTGACGCCGTATAGACGCGCCAGATCGACATCGAGCATCACCTTCTGACCCCGCAGTATGAAGATCGTTCGAGGGATCGACTCTACAGGAATGATGTCCTTGCTCATCCGTCTAATCAGGCGAACAACTGCGCCATTCGAACGACCGTGCTGTTGAAGATGTTCAGGAGAAACTGCGGTGCGATACCGATCGCGAACATCAGCAGCGTAACGGGAACGACGACAAGTTTTTCGGTCGGCAGGAGCTCGGGAAATCCGCTGCAGCTATCGGCGAGAGGTCCGCTGAAGAGCGCCTGCATCGCACGGAGAAAGACAATCGCTGTAATCAGCAGGCCGAAGACCGCCACAGCGGTAAATGCCGCCGCCACAGCAAACGCCCCTTTGAAGATCAGGAACTCGCCGATGAAGCCGTTCAACCCAGGCAGGCCTAACGAGGAGAATATCGCGACACTCATCCAGCCGCAGAGCAATGGTGTCCGCTGCATCAGTCCGCCGAAATCGTTGATCCCGCGGAGCCCACGGCGTTGTTCCAGCAACCCGACGTAGTAGAACAGCGCGGCTGCCGTGACGCCGTGGTTAAAGATTTGCATCAAGACGCCGCTTAATGCCGCCTGCGTGTCGATTGTAGATCCAGCAGTTGTGCTGGCGAGCGCGAACAGACCAAGCATGCAGTAGCCCAGATGGTTGATGGAGAGATAGGCAACCATTCGTTTTAGATCCGACTGCGCCCACGCAGCGAGCGAAGAGAAGATGATCGAGCAAACCGCGAGGCCGAGCAGCCATGGGCCGAGAATTCTGATCTCGTGAGGGAACAGGGGCAGCAGGAGACGGATGAAGCCATAGACGCCCATCTTCGATAGCGTTCCGGTGAGCACCATTGATACGCCGGTCGGCGCCGCCTCGTAGACATCAGGCAGCCACGTGTGGAATGGGAACAACGGTACCTTCACCGCGAGCCCGAGGAAGATTCCGGCGAACGCGAGCCAGGCAGCATTGCCGGTGAGGAGGCCGTTCCTGCCGAGATCGGCAAGTTCAGCGAAGTCGAACGTCCCTCGCGCAAAGTAGATCCCGAGAAACGACAACAGCATCGCGACGCTCCCGAGAAACGTGTAGACGAAAAACTTCGTCGCCGCGCGATCGCGCTTCTCGCCGCCCCAGAGCTTGATCAGCAGGAATGACGGGATCAGGCTCATCTCGAAAAATAGGAACCAGAGGACGAAATTCTGCGCGGTGAAGGTGCCATAGAGCGCGGCTTGCATGACGAGCATCAGCGCGCAGAGGCCGCGGCTGACCGGTTGCGCGAGGAGCGCAAACGGGAAAATCAACGACGTCAGCAGCACGAGCAGCAGGCTCAATCCGTCAATGCCGACCAGATATTCGGCTCCGATTGAAGGAATCCACCCATGACGTTCGACGAGCTGCAGACCGATTGCCGATGTATCGAAATGACGCCACGATGCGAACGCGAGCATTGCACTCAACGCGTTGAAGCCCAGAGCCACTCGGCGAGCGTGCTGCGCGCGTGAGACACTAACGAAAAGCGCGCCCAGAAGCGGGAGCAGAATCAGCGCCGTAATCATCCGAGCCACGCGTAAAGAACGAGCAGCGCGAGCATCGCGACTCCGATTGCGCCGAGATATGTTTGGACCTGCCCTGAATGCGCCGCGGACATGCCGCGACCCAAAGCGCGCGTGCCTACGCTCGTTTCGTCAATGCCTGCGTTAATCCCGCGCTCATCGAAGCTTTTCGTGGCAATTCCGAATAGGTGGCCGACTGCGCCGACGCCTCGGGCCAATGCGTCCCAAACGTAGCAATCCATCCAGTCGGCTACGCGGGCCGCCGTCCGGCTGACGGCGATCACCGTGTGCGAATAGAGCTCGTCGAGCCACATCCGGTTTTCGACGAACCGGAAGAGCGCCGGCTGCGCGCATTCGAATGGGTCCCGAGCGGCGGTGTTTCGGTAGATCAACACGCCTGCCGCTATGCCGACAGCCACAAGTGCCAGGGAGATGAACAGCATCGGCTGAATGAGACTTCCGAACTCCACGTGCGCCGCAGTTCCGCTCAAATAATCGTGGAGCCACGGCCATGCTGGCGTGATGAACACGCTCAACAAAACCGTGCAGACGGCGAGCACGACGAGCGGCAATGTCATTACGCGCGGGCTTTCGTGCACGTGTTCCGAGGCAGCGCGGCCGCTTCCGAAGAACACGTAGATCATTTGGCGTGTCATGTAGAACGCCGTCAAAACGACGCCTGCCATCGTGAGGTAATGCGGCACAGGAGAGCCGGGCCAATGCGCTGTGGCGTGGAGAACCTCTTCTTTCGTCCACGCGCCCGCGAAGAAGAGTGGCACGCCGCTCAGTGCCATCATGCCGATCGCGTAGGTGAGAAACGTAACGGGCATCACGCCGCGCAGGCCACCCATTCGTCGGATGTCCTGTTCATGATGAGTGCCGTGAATGACTGAGCCCGCGCCGAGGAACAGGAGCGCCTTGAAGAAGCCATGCGCGATCAGGTGCATGATACCGGCTGCCACGCCGCCGACGCCTAACGAAACCATCATCAGCCCAAGCTGCGAAACGGTGGAGTAAGCAAGGATGCGTTTGATGTCGGACTGAGCGACTGCGATGAGCGACGCCATCAGTGCGGTGATTACGCCGATCCACACGACCACCGTGAGTGAAGTTGTAACGCCGTGAATTGCGCCCAACGAAAAGAGCGGATAGACGCGCGCCACGAGGAACACGCCAGCTGCAACCATGGTCGCAGCATGAATCAACGCGCTTACCGGCGTCGGGCCTTCCATGGCGTCGGGCAGCCAGACGTGGAGCGGGAATTGACCGGACTTGCCGACTGTGCCGCAGAAGATCAACAGCGCGATGGCAGTCGAGGTGGCCCCAACCGCCACGAGCGCGGCATCTTCAAAACAACCGGCCCCGTTATCGAAGAAAAGGGTCGTTCCGCTGCGGCCGTACAACCACAAAAGGCCAAGGAAAAATCCGATGTCACCGATGCGTGTCGTGATGAACGCCTTCTTCGCAGCGGCGGCTGCGCTCGGCCTCTCGATCCAGAACCCGATGAGGAGATAAGACGCGAGCCCAACCAGCTCCCAGCAGACGAAAAGCAGAAGCAAGCTGTTCGCGATGACCACGCCGAGCATTGCTGCGGTGAAGAACGAGAGGTAGGCAAAGAAGCGCCCAAAATTCTTGTCGGCCGCCATGTAGCCGATGCTGAACACGAAGATCCACAGGGCTACGAATGTGATCATCACAAGCATCGCGGCGGTGAGTGGATCGAGCAACCAGCCAATGCGGAGTGCCTGGTCTCCGAACGTAAACCAGGTGAAATTGTGAACCGCGCGGAAGCCGGGCGTACCGAGCGTTTGTATGAATGCGAGCAGTGCCAGGAGCAGCGCGGCGACCTGGCCGAAGACAGCGACCAGGGCCGCTCCTCTGCGTTGCGCCGGCGACAAGTTCAGGATCAACAGCGACACAGCAAGCGGAGCCGCTGGGATCAGCCAAAGATAATCAACGATCCAGGACGTCATCCTTTTAGCTGGTCCAGTTCGTCGACGTTTGTGCTCCGGTAGTGACG
>JACDHZ010000044.1:11668-17113 GCA_013820755.1 Chthoniobacterales bacterium | reverse complement strand
GCTCCGGAGGCTGACGACCTGACGACGCGCGTCATGGATGTCGGGGCAAACTTCCGTGCGGAGCTCCACGACCGACTGATGCATCTCGGGCTTCAGGTTGCCCTCGAGGTTCTCTTTGCCTCCTGCCAGCAGTTCGCGGCTGTGCGGCCGCAGCTCACGCGTCTCCGGATCGACAATCTGGAACTCCTCTTCGATTCCAAGAGTGAAGACGTGTTTGTCGTTGCTCATCCCCTCTCGCAATCTATGGGTTGCCGTTCGCCATCTTTTGAAATCGCGGCTCGTTGCGAACGGGATCCCACATCGGGTCGATCCGCAGCAGCGCGGGGGTGAGCGCGTCGGCCGATGGTCCGACGAGGAGACGCTCGATCATCGACAGCGCGCGATCGTGGTCGCCGACAATGAAATAAGCGCGGGCGGCATCTTCTTCGGCGCGCGGCCCTGCCCAGCGGTCCTTCGCCAGTTGGCCAATGTGCTCGGCTGCGTCGCGTTCGACCTCCTCGCGGCGGCCTAACAAAGCGTGGACCGCGAGCAACGCCGCCAGACAATCCGGGCTCCGATTCCCTTGTTTTTTGATCGCGCTGAGTTCCGCCTCGGCCTGGAGGAGAAAGGCCTGCGCCTCGGCAGACCGTCCTGCGGTCACGTGCAACTTACCGAGAGCGAGATGAACGTGAGCGACTGCCATCGGCGAAGGCGATTGCGTCTGTTCGAAGTCACTGGTGACCTTTGCGATTGCGTCGTCGTATCTTCTTTGAAGCGCCAGCATGCCTATCTGATCACCGTAGCCCTCGCTGTCGAAGTGCGGCTTCACCTCGTCGTAAAGCCGCGCGGCCATCTCGAGATCGCCCTCCGCGATGTAGCTCTCTGCTTTGCGAGCGACGATGAATGGATCCTGCGGCGCAATTGAGAGCCCCCGGTCCAGCATGGCGCGGGCATCGGTGAACCTGCGCATCCCGCGATAACTCCACGCGATATTGACCCAGATGTCCTGACTCAGCGGATCGCGCTGCGCAGCCTGAAGTTGCAGCTCGATCGCCTCGTCGAGCTTGCCCTGCCGCCGCTTCACTAAGCCAACCGCGAGGAGCGTATTCGCGTCGCTTGGCGCTTGCTCATGTGCCTGCTGCAACTCGATGAGCGCGTTGTCATAATCCTGCAGGCAGTAATAAAGATACATGCCCATGGCGGCGTGGCCGTAGCCGTGATCGGGATCAAGGCGGAGCGCATTTTCCGCCGCTTCTTTGACAAGCGCCTTTTGCGCGTCGGTCTGCTCGCCCTGGATGAATCTCAATCCTTCAGCGACCGCAATGTCAGTCCAGGCCGCGGCGTAGTTTGGATCGAGCGCGACCGCTTCACGGCAATACGCGATCAGTCGATTTTGATCCTCGCGTGATTGGGAGTTGCGAAGCGCGATACCGCGGAGGTAGGCGTCGTAGGCGGCCGGTACTTTTGTGCCGACATAATTGATCGCAGCCTTCTCGCGACCGGTGAGCTTCGCCTGAAGCGAATCTGCGATGCGTTGCGCGACTTCGCTTTCGACGGCGAAGATGTCGGTCAGTTTGCGGTCGTACGTTTCCGCCCACAGGTGTGAGTCCCCTTCCGCTTTGATTAACTGCACATTCACCCGCACGGATTCGCCGGCCTTCTGCACGTTGCCTTCCAGGATGTGCGCGACGCCGAGCTGCTTCGCGATCTCCGATAAGTTCCCTGGTTTGCTTTGATACTGCTGCGTTGATGTGCGCGAGATCACTTTCAGCTCTCCGATTTTTGACAGGCGCGTCAGGATTTCATCCTGAATGCCATCGGCAAAATAACTGTTTGCCTTGTCCTCGCTGAGACTGGCAAATGGCAGAACCGCGATGCTCTTCTCCGGCAGTGCAGTCGCTGGCGCGGACCTGCTCTCGTTAAGCATAGACCCACTCGATCGGGTGAGCTGATACACGAGCAACCCGGCAGCAATAGCTGCGATCACAACGACAACAGCCACAAGCTTCCGCCCGGTGTCGTGCGCGATCGATTGTTCCGCCGGCACTTCGTCGGCGCGCTTGATGCCCTGGGGCGTGAGCTCAAAGGCCCACGCGAAGACCAATGCGAGCGGCAAGCCAGCCGTAATCGCGGCGATGAAGACGCGGAGCACCCAAGCCGGCGCTTCAAACGCTGGCAGCAAGATCGAGAGCGCCTGCAGGAGTAGCCACGCCACCACCGCATACGCGACTGCTACCCTGTAGACATTCCGCCGCTTCAGCTCGCGAAATAACGATTTCATGGGTCCGGTCTGCCGTTCTGTATCAGCACAGCGATAAAAGAGCGATAGTTTCGCCTCGTCGAAATAGTGCCGTTGGCGACGCGTTCTGCGTTTTTTGCTTAAAAGGGACCCACCGGCCTTTGGTGGTCGCCTGTCGGAATACTTCTCTGGAGGGAATGGTGCCACATGGACGCAGCCTCGGGAGCTCGTCTTGCGGGCTGCAGCTCTTGAAGGAATACCAGCGCACCCAATCGGCGCGTTCGCCATTTACGAATGGTGAAGAGGAGGCGCGTCCCCGCCGGACTGCGGCGGCACGTCTGCAAAACCACGGAAGCCACAACAACGCTGGAGGTTACGAACATGATCAGGGGACGTCATCTGCTAGGCCGACCTGTCGTCGATATGGATGCGGCGGTGAGGCTCGGAAAGATCAAGGAAATTATTGTACAGCGTGATGGCGAACGCGTTGCGGGGTTCGTAGTAGCGCACGGTGAAAACTTGCTCGGTAGCGGTGGCACGCGTCGCATTATTCCGGCCTCGGCACTGAATGCGATCGGGCCAGACGTAATCACCGTGCGCGGCGGCGCCATCAAGGAAATTCCCGACCTCGATTCGCTGCCGCGCATGTCCGATATCATCGGCCACAAGATGGTCACGCAAAGCGGTCGGCTGCTCGGTTCGATCGATGATGTATTAATCGAGGAGAGCAATGGAGCCATTAAAGGTTTTGCTCTGGGCGAGGGAGTGAAAAGCAAACTGGAGAAGGTCTTCAGCCCCGATAAAGGGCGCGTCCGCGGTTACGTGCGAGCTGATGCTGACCTCCAGGTAGGTAATGACCTCATCGTGGTGCCGGATGATGCGCTGATCGAAGGAGAACCCGCCACGCGCGAGAGCGACGACCGCACAGCGCCAACACCAGAGAAGAATATTCCAGTGGAGACATGGAGTGCAGATCCGGGGCGGGAGCGGCGCAGCGTCTGGAGTAGACGAGATGACGCTGCAGAAAGATCGCCTGTCGCACAACCGAGGCAGCCAGCTCCTTCAGCCCGCACTTCTGAATCATTGCGACCGGAGCGACCGGTCGATAGAACACCCTCGGCACCGATAGAACCTCCAAACGATGATCCTGAGGTGCGGCCAAGCGTGTAAAGTGTTCCACCTCCGTCGGTGCCCGGTTCGCCTTTGCCGCGAGCGCCAGGCATATAGCATTTCCCGTACTGATCGGTGCAGAGGTACGAATCCTTTGTGGAAGCGCTTCGCCGTCTCCCGCTCTGAGGGATCGACACTGTCGAGCGGCCCCTTGGGGATCGTGCGCGACACCGCCGGAGTCGGCGAGCGTTTAATAGTAATCCGGCCGATACCAATCGCTGCACCACTCCCAGACGTTGCCGGACATGTCGTAAAGACCGTAGCCGTTGGCCGGAAAAGAACCGACAGGCGCCGTGCCGACAAAGCCATCTTCAAGGCTATTTCTCTCTGGGAAATGTCTTTGAAACGTGTTTACCATCCACTCGCCTCCCGGCCTGAACTCGTTGCCGGTCCAAGCATACGGTTTGCGTTCCAGCCCGCCGCGCGCCGCGAAGTCGAACTCCGCTTCGCTCGGCAGCCGTTTACCGGCCCAGTTGCAATAAGCGAGCGCGCATCGTAGCCGATCTGCACGACAGGGTGTTTCTCTTTGCCTTTCGCTAGCCGAACGCTCGGGGCGACGCCAGTTCGCCCCCTTTCACGTAGTGCCACCAGCGAAGAAACTTGTTCAACGGCACGGCTCGGTCAGGTGGCGTGAACACGACAGAGCCGGCGACGAGATCCTCTTCCCGCGCGATAGGAAACTCTTCCTTCGTTTTTTTCTCTCTGCGACCGGTGACCCGCCGCTTGGACGAACTGTTCGAACTGCTCGTTAGTTACTTCCCGTAGATCCAGAAGCCGTCCATCAAAGCCGATGCCAGGGCCGCGCATCCTCAAACTCCGGCTCGTCCGGTCCCATGGGAATTCGCCGCTACGAATCCAGATCATTCTATCAGGCCACGGTTTGGCTGGCCAGCCTTTAGTAGAAACATCAAGCGCGTCGGTGGCAGCACCGTTCGCGCCATTCGCGTGCGCCAGCTCCGCTGTCGTCGTGGCAGCTGCAAAGAGTGCCGCCCGGCGCCTGCTGGTTTCAGGATTCCAAAGGAACGCCGTACCTCGACGACGAGAAACCCCCTTCCACCGCTTCGCTGCTGCTCGGCATCTCGCGCCGGATCGTCTCGAACAATTCGCGCGCGCCGTTGTAATCACGCTCGACGTGGTAGCGGTAATAGGCGTTCGCCAGCAGCGTCTCCGCGCTCGCCGGATCGAGCCGTGTCGCTGCGTCAGTGGCTTTCCGCGCTGCCTCCTTACGGCCCGGAGACGCGTCGATCTGCTGAAAATAGAGACTGGCATCCGCCTTCGCGAGAGCTGCCCACGCGACTGTGAATTGCGGGTCCAACCGGAGCGCTTCTTCAAATGCCTCCACCGCTTTCTTCTGGTCTTCAGGCGTCTGCCCTGGGCGCGAGTCGAAGTCGATCCCGCGCAGATATGCGTCGTAGGCAGCGAGGTTGCTCGTCGGCTTCTCCGCCATCGCCTGCTGCTCTCGTCCTGTCAGCTTCGCCTGCAACGAGCGGGCGATCGCGGTCGCGAGCTCGCTCTGCACGGCAAAGATATCGGTCAGGTTGCGATCGTAGATTTCAGCCCAGAGATGACCTTCATTGGCGGCGCGCACCAGCTGCACGTTTATGCGTACGCGGTCACCGACGCGTTGCACGGAGCCTTCCACGAGATGCGCGACCCCCAGCTCCCGCGCGATCTCGGCGAGATTCGTCGGTTGTGCTTTGTATCGCTGCGTCGACGTCCGCGAGATCACGCGCAGCTCGCCGATCTTCGCCAGCCGCGTGATCACTTCGTCCTGCATTCCGTCAACGAAGTAGGCATTGCCTTTGTCGTCGCTGAGGTTGGCGAACGGCAGCACCGCGATCAATTTGTTGTTCGGGTCCGATTCCGTCCCTGACCCTCGCGCGCGCAACAGTTGATAGACGAGTAACCCCGCCGCGAGCAGAGCCACGCCCGCAATCAGCGCCGCGAACTTATGCTTGCTCCAGTAAGGGAGCTTCTCTTCGGGCGAAACGTTCTCCGTCCGCCTCATCGATGCCCAGCAGCACCCGGTGCAAAATGCTCCGTGCTCACTGCCCGTG
>JACDHZ010000044.1:0-11658 GCA_013820755.1 Chthoniobacterales bacterium | reverse complement strand
AGGCTAGTTTCAAGCCACCTTGCCGTATTGCCTTCCTGGCGCAGCGCGATCGCCTCCCGTCGCGATTCTTCTAGCAAAGTCGCGGAGGCGTGAGGCGTCGTCGCGTAGCTGTTAATTGAGCTGGGGGCCGATGATTCTCACGGCTGAATGCGCGCAACGCCGCTGATTACCACAATTCCCCACGCGATTAGGATCGCGCCTGTCCCCGAGCTGATCCATCGGTCGCGCGGAACGATTTTCTCAATCGCGACTGGCGACCGCCTCCTGCGACGACGGGCCGGACCATAAGTCGCGCTGGGATTCACGGAGAAATTCCGTCTACCGACGCCGGTTTGATGAGGCGGTGCAGGCGCTGCTCAAACGAATTGAGGAGAACAAAGGCGGATCACGGGTGCGTCAGGCCAGCGATAATCGACGAGAAAGCATCGCCGGAGCAACGCGCCGCGTTGCTCGAGTCGAACATCTCGCGCGCGGCGCGAAAGTCCCGCTTTCCGCGATAGCTGCGGCCAAGGTTTGCCCACATATCGGGATTGCGCGGGTCGGAGATGGTCGCCTTCTTCTGCAGCTCGATCGCTTCATCGAGTTTGCCCTGCCGCCGCTTCACGAGCCCGGTGTAGAAGATCACGTTGCCATCATTCGGTGACCGCCGGCGCGCTTCCTCCAGCTCGAGCAAGGACGGTCGAAATCCTGCAAACAAAAATAGTAGTATAACGCCAGCGCGCTGTGCGCGTCGCTCAGGTCGGGTTGCAGACGAACCGCGGTCTCCGCGGCGTGCCGCGAGTTTTCCAGGGCCGCCGGCGTCCGCTCATCGCTGAAATAAAGCTCGGAATTCGCGATAGAAAGCTGCGACCACGCCTGCGCATAGCTCGGGTCCAGCTCAACCGCCTGCCGGAAGAAATCACGCGCTTTCCGCACGTCATCCGGCGATTCGCGGATGATGAGGGCGAGCCCCCGCAGATACGTATCATAAGCTTGCGGGTTCTTTGTTGGGACGACCGCGATTTGCTGTTGCTCGCGCCCGCTCAGGTGCGCCTCGAGCGAACTCGCGATTCGTTGGGCGACTTCGCTTTCGACGGCGAAGATGTCGGTCAGCTTGCGGTCGTAAGTGTCCGCCCAAAGATGCGCGTCGTTCTCGGCCCTGATCAGCTGCACATTCACGCGCACGGCGTCGCCAGCCTTCTGCACGCTACCTTCGAGGATATGCGCGACACCGAGCTGCTTCGCGATCTCGGAGAGATTCCCAGGCTTGCTCTGAATTGCTGCGTCGACGTCCGGGAGATGACCTTCAGGTCGGCAACCTTCGCGAGGCGCGTCAGAATTTCGTCCTGGATGCCATCCGCGAAGTAGGCGTTCGCCTTGTCTTCGCTAAGACTCGAAGACGGCATTGATGGAATGATTCACGTCTCCGACTTGAGCTGGACCCGTAAGATCAATCATCCGAGCGAAGTGTTTAAGAAAAACGAGGAAGTCGAAGCGGAAGTGATCGACATCGACAAGACCAACCAGCGAATCAGTCTCGGCATCAAACAGCTGAGCGACGATCCCTGGAAGAACATCGATCAGAAATACAAAATCGGTGATCTGGTCACGGGCAAGGTCACGAAGCTGGCCAGCTTTGGTGCGTTCGTCCAGTTGCAGGATGAGATCGACGGCCTCGTGCACATCTCGCAGATGAGCGAGGACCACGTCGCGAAGGTGAAGGATTTCCTCAAGGTCGGTTCAGGAAGTCGAAGCGCGAGTGATCAAGGTAGACAAGGTCGAGCGCCGGATTGGTCTCTCGATCAAGGCCGCGAACTACTCGGAAGAAGACCTCAAGCGCGAATCCGAAGCGTTCGACAATCTCCGCCCCGGCGAAGACATGGTCGGCCTGGAGAAAGCCTTCGAAGCGGCCGAGGAAGACTACCGGCCGGGCCAGGGGAAGAAGTAGGGCCAGCGGAGCCCGGATTCCGGATTATAGGGGAAGTTGGTAGCGTCCCGAGTGTTGACGGAAGCAACTGGATTACTTCGGATCTTCCGGCGCGACTTTGTCGCTTCCCGCATCGCGGCGAAGCGACTCAAACAGTGGATTGATCTTGATTTCGAGTGCCAGGCGAGTGGATTCTGCGACGGCCTTTTGCAGCGAGGCCAGAGCCCGTTCCTTGTCTCCCAATCGCATGTAGGCTACGAGGTAGTCGACGGTGGGAACATATTCACCACGAGCTGTTTTTCCATCCAACTGTTCGAGCCTCTTTTGCGCCCAGGCGCGCAGCGCCGCATCAAAAGCTGACGTGACAAGAGTCCGTTCGAGGATTAAGGCCTCGCCGCCCTCATCGCTCAAAACGAGAGCCTTCGACCACTCGGCGACTGCTTCCTTCCGCTTTTCGGTTTTCTCGTACGCATAACCGAGCCATTCGTGCGGCACCGCATAATTTGGCTCTAACTCGATGGTCTCGCGGAACTGTTCTATGGCCGCTTCATACTGGCGGGTGAAGAAGAGGAGCCGCGCCCAGGTCAGGTGAAAACGGACGGAGAGCGGATCGAGTTCGAGGGCGCGACGCAATTCCGCGAACGCTTCGTCATTGCGACCGAACAAAACCAGACACAGCGCATAGTGATGGTGAATTTCAGCGAAGCCGGGACTCAATGCGATTCCGCGACGGAAGTAGCTTTCGGCACCGGGCCAGTCGCGATAGTAATACAGCCTGACGGCGGCGAGCGGATTATAGGCTTCGCCCAAAGTCGGATCGAGCGAGAGCGCCTTATTCGCGTTGTCTTCTGCCGCCCTGGCCCATTTTTCCTCCGGCGGCAGGAGGCCATTGGCAAAGGCGAAGCCGTAGTAATCGGCTAGACCGGCATAAGCCAGCGCGTAAGTCGGATCGAGATCGATCGCTTGCTGATAATACTCACGGCTCTTTTCGAAACCTGGCGCCATGAATTTGTTCCAGTGATACCTGCCCTTCAGATAGAGCTGATGCGCCTCGATGTTGTCTGTGGGCCGGCTCGCGATCGCCTTTTGTTCCGCGCCCGTCAGTTTTGCCTGCAACGTTTCCGCAATCTTCGTCGCGATCTCACTTTCCACCGCGAAAATATCGGTCAGTTTGCGATCGAATTTATCGGCCCAGAGATGCGAATCGTTTTGCGCGTCGATGAGCTGAACGCTTACGCGCACTTGATCGGCTGACTTTTGCACGCTGCCTTCGAGGACATGCGCGACGCCAAGCTGATTCACGATCTCTGACAAATTAGCCGGCGCGCTTTTGTAACGCTGCGTCGAACTCCGCGAGATCACTTTCAGGTTCGCGATCCTGGACAAGCGCGTGAGAATTTCTTCCTGAATTCCATCCGCGAAATAAGCGTTCTCCGGATCGCGGCTGAGGTTTTCGAACGGTAATACCGCAATCGACTTGCTGTTTATTTGCGCGGGGGGCAGCCCTGTCTCGCCCGCTTCTTCTGGTGCGGTTTGGCGATGAAAAATAAAGAAGCCAATCCCCAGCGCGACGAGGAGCAGAATCGCCGCGGGAAACAAAACGCGTTTCCGCGCCAGAATGGATTGCGGCTGAGCGCGCGCGATTCCTTCACGCGTGATGGATTCCTCCGGCGTGACCTCTTCCGCCCGCCTGATTCCTTCCGGCGTGAGCTCAAAAGCCCACGCAAGCACGAGCGCCACCGGGAAACCCAGAATCAGGAGCAAGATAACGAGCCGGACGGCCCAGGTTGGGATTTCAAAAAACGGGAATGTCTGCGTCGCAACCTGGATCAGGAGCCAGGCGACGATCGCGTAGGCGACGGCCACCTTGTAGACGTTGCGACGCCTGAGCTCGGTGAAAAAGCTGCCGGCGGCGCCCAGAGCCAGCTTTCGGCGGCAAGCCTCAATCGCTTCCAGCAACTCGCGGGGCGAGGCCGGCCGTTCGCCGGGGTCCACCGCCAGGGTGTTGCGCAGCAGCTCTATCACTGGCGCAGGAATTTTGCGCGCGACCAATTGCTCGACCGGCAGCGCGGCCCGGGTCTGACACTGACGAATCTCTTCAATCGTATTACCGGAGCAGGGCAGACGCGCCGTGAGCGCATACCAAAGCGCGGCGCCGAGCGAATAAATGTCCGATCGAGCATCGACCCTGCCACCGCCGAACTGCTCGGGGCTGGCATAACTTGGTGTGCCCACAAATCCGCCGTGCGTCAGGTCCATCTCTCCCAGTGTCTCAGCCGCCGCCTTGGCCAGTCCGAAATCGATGACTTTTACTTCCAGGGGCGACGTTGAATTGTCACCCCGCGTTAGCATAATGTTGCCGGGCTTCAGGTCGCGATGGATCAAACGGTGCGCCGCGGCGGCGATCAGCGCCCGCGTGACCTGCGTCGCGATCTCCAGAGTCTCCTCCGCCTTCAGCGGACCCTCTCGCCGAACCCGCGCTTCCAAGGTTTCGCCTTCAACCAGCTCCATCGCGTAATAGCAGCGATCGCCCTCGGGCAAAGTGCCGAACTGAAACACGCCGGCCACGTTCGGATGCCGCAACGCGGCCGCGGCGCGCGCCTCGCGCAGAAAGCGTTCGCGCACCGCGTGAGAATCTGCCACCGCCGACGGCGTCTCGATTACTTTTAACGCGACGCTGCGATGTAGCACCCTGTCTCGCGCGCGATAGGTGACTCCCATCGCACCGCGTCCCAGTTCCCAGAAGGTGCCATCTTCGCGCCGCGCAATCTCGAAATCGCCAAAGGCCTTTGCCTGCTCCGGCACGTTCTCCGGGTCTGCTTCAAGCCCTGCCTGGAGCAGGCAGCGGAGGCAGTCGCCTTTGGCGTTCAACCGCTCCCCGCATCTCGGGCAGACCGCAGCGGACGCCGGTAAACCTGCCATCGCCCTTACCCGGTCGTTAACACGCGCAGCAGCTCGCGCAGCTCTCCGTCCACTTCCGCCTCGCTCTCTACAGTTCTGCGCACCTCTGCCCGCAACGCTTTACGATAATGCGCCCGCAGACGTGTGACATGGCTCCGAAGAGTTGATGCTGGAACGTGGAGACGAGAAGCAAGCTGCTCGTAGCTGGGCAGCGATTCGTCCACTGTGAGGAAGGTTCGAAATTCCTCAAACAGGCTATCCTTGCCCGCCGCCTGGTAAGCTGCCGAGAGTTCGGCGAGGACCGCATCACCAGCGTATCGGCCCAGCTTCGCTCGAAAAGCCGGTCCGTGGCGATTTCGTTGTTGCTGGCGCCGTGGGTCTGGAAAAGGAACTCCGCCTCTTTGGCCTGTTGTTCGTGGAGAGGGAGAAAATTCTGCCCCCCTCCGCGCTTGAGCGTTTGTTCGCGATCATGCGCGTTGGCGAGGAAGTTTTTCAGTGAAGCGAGCAGGAACGAGCGAAACCTGCCCTTCTGTCGGTCAGCGCGCGCGTAAATTTTGTGCTCGATCAGGTGCTCGAAAAAACTCTGCGTCAGATCCTGAGCGTCGTGCAAGGAATAGCCGCGGCTGCGGACAAATGCATAGAGCGGTGGCCAGTATGTCTGGCAGAGCTGAGCAAGCGCGGCATGAGCGATCTCAGGGTCAATCTGGCTCCTCCCGGCCGCCAGGACCACGCTCCATTGGGTCTGGACGAAAGGGTCGCTCCGATCAGAGACCGGCTCCGACAGAGTTTGCACCGAAAAGGTGTAATAGAACCGTTCTGAACCGGCAAGCCCTTAGAATCGCTACGATTTCCTGCAGCACTAGCTCACTAATGCTTTTGAAAAAGGAAAGACAATATCGCTCCAGACCCCAAACACCCCCACAATCCTATGAAAACAAACTCGAAGTCTCCAAAAAGCCGGTTCCTGACCGGAGCCGCATTGGCAATGGCTTTTACCTTCCTCGCTGGAGGTCAGAGCCACGCGCAGTGCACCGAAATTGTTTCCGGCCTGCATGGTCCGACTGGAATCACGCAATCGAACAAAGGCAATCTGCTCGTCGCCGAAGCTGGGCCCGTCACGCCGAATAGCGGTCGTATCTCGATCGTGACGACGGAAGGGGAACGTCGCACGCTGGTGGATGGTCTGCCTTCCGGTGTTTACTTCGAAACAAACGGGGCCTCCGGACCGAACGGCGTGTTCCTGCGTGGCCGCACGCTCTATGTCACGATCGGCGTAGGCAATTCGGTCGTTGCAGGACCCGGCCCGGGTTTGATTGCGCCAAACCCGACTCCCGCATCGCCACTGTTTAGTTCGGTGTTGGCAATTCATTTCAGTGCCCACGTCGAGGCAACCACCGCCGGTTTTACCCTCACTGCCGCGCAACAGCATGCGCTGGCCGCAGGCGAGACCGTCACTCTATGGAATGGGCAGGGTGACCGTATGACGATCGATTTGGTAGTTAACTTCCGGAACTATATTCCAGATCCGAGACCGAACTTTGCCGGGAATGTGCGTCAATCCAATCCATTCGATCTTCTCGCACTCGGCAACCATCTTTATGTCACCGATGGCGGCCAGAACTCGGTAAAAGAGGTTGACCTTGCGCGTGGCACATCCTCCGTCCTGGTGACGTTCGCGCCTATTCCGAATCCGCTCTTCCCGAATGTCGGTGGACCGGTGGTGGAAGCAGTGCCAACCGGCATCGCTTATGCCGACGGCAAATTGCTCGTCACCTTATTCCGTGGCTTCCCCTTCGTGCCTGGCCTCTCAGTGGTCGCGCAAGTTGATCCTACAACCGGTCAGCACGCTCCACTGATCAGAGGGCTAACCGATGCAATTGATGTGCTTCCCATTACCAGGAACTCCAGCCGCAACGACCAGGACGCGAGATATCTTGTCCTGCAATTCGCCTCCGCGCCGTTCCTGAGCCCGCCGGGATTGCTGCTGGAATTCGACAGCGCGACGAGCGCACCGCGGCTGCTCGCCAACTGCCTGATTGCCCCCACTTCCATGACCCTCGATGACCGAACCGGCAAAGTTTACATTGCTGAACTGACGGGCCAGATCATTGCCGTCCAAGTGAAAGGCGGAAACCATTGAGCCGCGGGAAATGCAAGGATCCAGCTTGCACTCTAAGCGGGGCCACCCGCCCCTAACTTTGGAACGGGAGCGCACATGCTAGCCGCGTGCGCTCAGGATAAGTTCCGCTGATCCGATGGACGTCCTCGCTGAGGTTTTCGAATGGCAGCACCGCGATACTTTTCTCTGCGATCGCTGGCGAGGCTGCTGCCGGAGCCGGAGTTGACGTTACGGAGCGACCTGCGCTCGGCGGTGGTTTTGGGAGCGTAAATCGGAACACCAGCAACCCCGCCGCAATGACCGCGAGCGCGATCGTTATCCCGATCAGCTTCCGGCCAGTGCGATGTGTAATCGACTCCTGAGGCGTGACCTCTTCTGCCCGCTTGATGCCTTCCGGCGTTAATCTCAAATGCCCACGCAAAAATCAACGCCAGCGGAAACCCGGCGACGATTGCGACGATGAAGACCCTGATCACCCACGCCGACGCTTCAAATGCAGGAAGCAGGATCGACAGCGCCTGAAGCAACAGCCACGCAACGACCGCATACGCGACCGCGACTTTGTAGACGTTGCGCGTTTTAGTTCCGCGAAGAAGGATTTCATGAAGCCGGAACCGCTCGCCTTTGTATCAGGGGCTTGGGCAGAGATCGACCTGATATTTGCTTCCCGCATCCAGCCCCTCGGCAAGCCGCCGAGACTCCTCCTCGACGCCGCTGCCGTTCAGGCGCATCGTGTCCAGCCATGCCCAACGAGCCAAATCCGAATGTCGACAGGGATGACGCCGATCTGCCGGAGGCGTCGGCTGTTGAGAAGGCCGACGTCGATCTTGGGCAAAAGATGGCGAGCCACCGTGACGATCCGCTCGTCAAAGCCGCGGGGTACGCGGGCAAGCTCGGCGACCAGGCGCCGCTCTACGCCTTATCCGCCGGATTACTGATCGTCGGCCTCGCATCGCGCGACCGCCGCCTCGCCGGCAGCGGCGTCTCCATGCTAGCCGCGCTCGGCGCCGCGGATCTGAGCAAACGCCTTACGAAACGTCTCGTCAGCCGGACCCGCCCGCAGGTGTTGCTCGATGAGAGGCGCTACGAGACCGATACCGGCGGCTCCGACGCAAAGCCCGAGCAATCCTTTCCATCCGGCCACATGGCGGGCAGCGTTGCGGTCGCGCGCTCTCTCTCTCGCAACTACCCCGGAACCGGCGCTGTCGCGGGCGTCGCTGCCATCGCGATCGGCGCGAGCCGGGTGGCAAAAGGCGCGCATTGGCCGCTCGACATTGCCGGTGGGGCCGTCATCGGCCTTGCTGCGGAAGCCGCGACCGCCGCGCTGCTCAGATGGGGCGCTGCGTCGCTAATCTAATCGTTGTCGCAATTGCCGCTCCGCAACCACTTCGCTGCGCGTCGCCCAGGAGGCGCTGCTACAGCCGTAACTCGGCGGCGGCCGTTGCGCTGACCGCCGCCGAGCGTGCTAAAGAGATAAGCTACGGCGCGATCCGATCGCAGAGCGTATCGGTATGAAACGACACGAGTCCGCGCACCTTGAACCAGCCTGCGTCTTTTTTATCCATCTGCGCAATGGCGGCGGCTTCCTCTTTCGCGAAATCAGCCCAGGAATTGTAGCGGTCCACTCGCACAAAGGTCCACGCCGCACCCTCGAGATGCTGTAGGACCACTCTGCCGGCAGCGTGTGAATAAACGTCAATCTATTCCTTGTTCGACGTAAATTGGCTCCGTCACCTCCCGTTGTGTCGGCCTCAGGGCGGCACGTCCGCATCGCAGCTATCCTGGCTGCAGTCGGACCGCCGCAAAGTTCCTCTTCCACCGGATCACATTGATCAATTGCTGCTGTCGCCTCGCAGCGACATGCACCGTAGGAATGGAGCGCCTCGTGGAGGCGCGACATAGTCGAGCAGGCCGCGACGCCGACTAAGCGGGCGGCGAAGGAGCCAATAAGAGCTGCTGGAACACTGAACCAAACGAGCTACCGGGAAGAAGAAGCGCTGCCGAAGACCAACACCAACGCGCAATCGACGAATCAATGAACGCAAACCAACTCAACCCGCCACTGCGCTTGAGTACTACCTACAGGCTAAACCTCTTTGGTAGCTGCGGGAACACTAATCGCCCGCACCGAGGCAGTAAACCCGATGGCAATCAGAGCGACACGGAAGGAATCCCAGAGAAGCCAGCGCCGCGCGAGTCGTAACGACTCTGCATCCGTAACAGATGCGACCAAGTGCCGTGGCATCAGCTCGTGAAACATCGGCCGGAAAACGGTAGGTGTAAGAGCCCAGTCGAAGATGGCGAGGATGTTCACCACGTAAAGAAGAACTCAGACAATGCTATCGCGAATTTAAACACTCGAGGGGAACTAATCCAGCTCGGCTAGCTGGCCCGAACCGAATCCTTCACTAATTCTCTATCCACTTCCCAATCGACAGGGATCTGAAAGCAGTTGTTCCAGACGACAAACTTTCTCAACCTCACGTTAGAGTCTTCAATTACGAGGACTCCAGGCTGAAACAAATTCAAAGTCCATATCAGACCCTAAGCCAACCACGGAACGCTCTGGCGCTATAGCAAGACTGTGCACCGTTGTGACCCACGAAGACACGGCCGTAGCGGCGATCACAATAGAGGGCGCCGCCGAGTTTTCTAATATCAGCAGGTGCTTTCACCCAGCTCGACGTCTTCGTATCGAAATCTCCAAGTTTCTGCAGCTCTCCATATTGTTCTTCCGTCAAAAGCTCAATGCCCATGGCCGCAGCCATATCCATAGCGTTATTGTTTGGTTTATGTTCTTTCCTCGAATCCAGCCCTTCACGGTCGTAACAAACACTTGTGCGGCCTTTAGGACTTTCCGCTGAACAATCAAAAACAATGTATTCGCCGGTCTTTTTATCCTGAGCAACAACATCCGGTTCACCGCCGGTTCTTTCCATTTCATTGAGTGACCACAGTTTTTCGGTATTAGCTTCCAGTCTTGCTTTTACGTTAGCCCATTCGAGACCGTTATGGCGGTTCATATTTTTCTCAAAACGAACTTTCAACGTTCGGAGTAGTTGTTCACGTTGTTCTGGTGACAACTCCTTTTTTGTTTCAACGTCTCTCATAATAGATTTCCTTTTATGCTGTGTGGTCCGGGTCAGTTTGGGCGAGCTTTACCATCTAACGAGACCCAAAAAGCAGCTACCGCTGGCGAGAGCGCGCGTGGCCTGCAACGCACGTTTTTTTATACAGTAAAGTGAGGCAGTACGCCGTCCAGCGGTTGGCTGCATCGCCTGGTTAGATGGTTGACGTAGCTTCATGACCAGCGTCCGAATCGTGCTACGCAACTCTGCCGATAATCGGTCGCCAGTCGCAGCGCCTGGTTAGGCGCGAGACTCACACGATCACACGGGGTTTCCTTTACGGACCAAGCGTCGCATTTCCCAATCCACTGGTTGGTTTCTGATCAGGAAAGAATTCGCCAGGGGGTGATTGCACCTCGCTGTAATGAGTGACCGTCGCGCGAGCATTAGATTTCGTTCGTGCGTCGCTCCACACCGTAACCTGCCTTGTCTCCCCAGGCCGAATTACGTAAAAGTGAACCTCCCCGATTGCGGCGTGCGTTGAGTTGTCAAAGCCGTAGGTGGCAAAGCTATCTGGATCCCAGATGACCGAGCCGGAGGGCTCCTTCATCTCCAGCTTCGGAGCAGAGTCGCGATGATCTGGCTGCAACTTAAGCTTATTCCAATCGAGGTTGAAGTTGGTCGCAGTGACCTTTACTGAGACAGAATAAAGCGGCTTCGCCGTAGTATTGGAAACGAATAATGTAGTTCGAGGCGCCCAGTGTTCGTCACCAAGTGAAAACTCGTCCGACGGTATAATGGTTACCGGGGCTTGCGGAGTGGCAGCAGGTGTTGGGTTGTTGGTCGTCAAGTCCCTTCCCATCTTCGTCCAGGCCTCTCGCGCGAGCTGAGTCCCGTAGAATCCCAGCATTGCGGCGACTGCGATGATGGCTAAGCCGGCGAGAAACTGTGGCATGGGAAATCGCCTATCGAAACCCAAGATCGGCGACCGCTGGCGCTCGCGCGCGTGGCTGCAAGTTTTAGTGTGGAAGTCATCAGAAGCTAGAACGCGGAGCGGCCAGCGGTTCGCTGCATCGCCTGGTTAGGCGTTGGCGTGGCTTCAGCGAAAGCGCTCAAGTCCATCCCATGACGAGCGAGTAGGCTCACGAAGTCGAGGGTCGGCGAGGCCAACCTCGTCGAGCGTGTAATGCCATCGAGCGCAATTGCAGGGCTGACAAACAATGATCGTGTTGTCGAGGTCGCTGGTGCCGCCGCGGGAGTGAGGGAGAACGTGATCGCAGGTAGCCCACATGAGCTGAAACGTCGCATGCTGCTCCGCGTTCTTTGCTGCCCAGCGCAGCGCGTCAGGATAAACCTTGCGAATGCGGTCTCTGACCTCTCTGCGAATGACGGGTATCCCGCAGAACCTGCAATGGTAGCCGTCACGCTGAAACAGTGCGTTTTTTTCGGCCGGCGTGGGCATTCGCTCTTTTGCATCGCGAGGATTCACCGAGTGCGCCGGCGCGTTAGCGACGGTGCGAACCTGTACGTAAGGACTCTTGGCGCCCCAAAGCGACTCAGTGTAGTCGCCACGTCACCCTTGCCAATGAGGTGCGCAGTAACCGCCGCATCGAGGAAGCGCGCCGCATCTGCTATCTCCCGTATCGGCTTGCGTAAGTATGGAC
>JACDHZ010000165.1:5063-6252 GCA_013820755.1 Chthoniobacterales bacterium | reverse complement strand
GGCATGACGCTGCCCCAGGGGCAATATCCGGATGTCGGCGCTCGCCATCGTTTCGCGGAGCAAACGATGAACGCCTTGCGTGCTCTGCCCGGCGTCGAGAACGTCTCGATCAGCGGCGATTTCCCGCTGGCGGGCGGCGCGGGCGCGACCCTCTACGCGCGTGCCGATGGCGAGGTCCCGCCCGTCCCCCAGCGGCAGGGAGCCCCGTCGCATGACATCACGCCGGGCTGGATCCGCACCTGGGGCATCCCGCTCCTGGCCGGGCGCGACTTCACTGAGCACGACATCGCCCATCGCCCAAACGTCATCCTGATCAGCAAGTCCGGCGCGAAGAAGGTGTTCGGTGACGAGAATCCGCTTGGCAAGACCCTCCTGGTCACGAGCGGCAGCGTGCCAGTCGAGATCGTCGGCGTGGTCGGTGATATCCGCTCGGTGCAGCTCGCCGAAACTAACGACATGGAATTTTACCGTCCTTGGGCGCAGGAGAACTTCCCATTCGTCACCGTCAGCGTCCGCAGCCGGATGCAACCCGACGCGGTCACGAAGCTCGTGCAGTCGGCGTTGAAAACTATCGATCCGGGGCTCGCGCTCGTTCAGCCAGGTCCCATGGACGCCATCGTCGCGCAGTCGCTCGGCCAGGCGCGCCTGATGATGACTCTGCTCGGCGTCTTCGCCGCGGTCGCGTTGCTGCTGGCGACGGTCGGCATCTACGGTGCAGTCGCCTACAGCGTCGAGCAACGCACTGGCGAGATCGGAGTGCGGATGGCGCTCGGCGCCCAAACAATGGACGTCCTCCGCCTCGTCCTGAAACAGGGCATGACACCAGTCATCCTAGGCCTGGTCGTCGGGATCGGCGCGGCGCTTGCGCTCGGTCGCCTGCTTACCGCGCAGCTCTACCAAATTTCTCCGCACAATCCGCTGCTGCTCGGGGCCACCGCAGCCCTCCTCGGACTGGCCGCGCTCCTCGCCTGTCTGTTTCCGGCGCGAAAAGCAACCCTGCTGAATCCGGTGGAAGCATTACGCGCCGAGTAGCGGAGATCGTGACCCAACGGGTCGAAACGCTCTCCCGATAAATTCTCCTGTTGACAGTCTATAGGAGAGTCGCCACACTACTCCTACAGATTATCTATATGAGCGCACGAGATGATGATTTTAAAGCTGATCTTTTGCAGGGGACGCTCGACTTGCT
>JACDHZ010000165.1:0-5053 GCA_013820755.1 Chthoniobacterales bacterium | reverse complement strand
TGCTGAAAGCGCTCTCCGCGCAGGCGCTCCATGGCCTCGGAGTCTCGAATCGGATCAAACAGATCACGAGGGGGACCTTCGACGTGAAACCGGGGTCGCTCTTTCCGGCGCTTCACCGCATGGAAGAGGCGGGCTGGCTCAAAGCGGAGTGGGGCGAATCGGAGAACAACCGGCGGGCGAAGTTTTACAGCCTCACGAAAGCGGGGCGGCGTCAGCTCGAGACGGAGACCGAGGATTGGCAGCGCATCGCGATGGCAATGACGAGCGCGCTCCGGGCGACGTAGCTGACTCCTTTCAGAATTTTTTTGGACACAGATTTTCACAGATGGGAGAAAAAGCCGCGCATTCTTCATCTGTGTTTCATCTGTGAACCTTTGTCTCACGAACGCTCTTCTCAGCCTCGGATGGACACGGATTTACACGGATGAAGAAGGGACAAAAACAACCCCTCCGAATCCGTGTTTCATCCGTATCAATCCGTGGCGCAACTGGCCTTCCCGTTCGATGACGAGGCTGCTGTCACGTGCGGGAAGTCTGCTGCGGAATTTCGCCCGCAAGGAAGCTGTGGAGCGCGAGCTGTCGGAAGAACTCAGCTCATACGTCGAGCTGCTCACGGAGAAAAATATGAAAGATGGAATGAGTGAAAGAGAAGCGCAGCGCGCGGCGTTGCTGGAACTCGGCGGCGTGGAGCAAGTGAAGGAAGAGGTACGTGCGAGCCGGGCGGGCTCCGGCATCGAAAGCTTCGTCATGGATCTCCGCTACGGAATGCGATCCCTTTTGAAGAAGCCGGGCTTCACGCTTACGGCAGTGATCGCGCTCGCGCTCGGCATCGGCGCGAACACCGCGATCTTCAGTGTGATCAATGGCGTGCTGCTCCGGTCACTTTCCTACGCGAACCCGGAGAAGATCGTGATGCTGTGGGAGGGGAATGTCGCGCGCGCACGGGCTCAAAACGTCGTCTCGCCCGCGAACTTTCTCGACTGGCAGAAGGCGAGCACATCGTTCGAATACATGGCCGCGGCGTGGGATACACGCCTCAACATCACGGGCGGCGGTGGTGAGCCGGAAGAGATCGAAGCGCAACGCGTCAGCGCGCCGTTCATTTCAGTCCTCGGCGTTCAACCGCTCTTGGGCCGTTCGTTTGTTGCCGACGAAGACAGGCCGGGCGGCAATCTCGTTGTCGTTCTTAGTCATGGCCTGTGGCAAAGTCGCTTCGCCGGCGACCCCGCGATCATTGGGAAGCAGGCGACGATCAGCGGACGGACATTCACCGTCGTCGGCGTGATGCCGCCGGACTTTTACTTCCTCAACACGCAGGTGCAGGCATGGACGCCGTTGGCGCTCGATCCAGCGATCGACTACCGACAGTCGGGACGTTTTCTGCGCACGGTCGCACGTCTGAAGCCGGGTGTTCCATTGCAACAAGCGCAGGCGGAGTTGAACGGAATCGCGAAGCAACTCGAGGAGGCATATCCCTCGTTCAACAAAGGCTGGGGCGTGAATGTGGTTCCGGTGCATGAGCAGATTGTCGGCGATATCCGGCCGATCCTGATCGTGTTGCTTGGAGCCGTGGCGTTTGTGCTGCTGATTGCGTGCGCGAACGTCGCTAACCTGGTGCTTGCGCGCGCCGCGGCCAGACATAAGGAGCTAGCTCTGCGCGCCGCGCTCGGGGCAAGCCGCACGCGACTCGTTAGGCAGATGCTCACCGAAAGCGTGTTGCTGTCGCTGATGGGCGGCGTCGTGGGTGTAGCCCTCGCTTATGGGGGAATCCAACTGCTGATCGCGTTCGGTCCCGATAACATCCCGCGCCTGCGTGAGATCACGATCGATCCGCGCGTCCTCGGCTTCACTTTTTTTGTCTCCCTCGTCACCGGTGTGCTTTTCGGATTGCTGCCTGCGTTGCAAGCGTCGCGGGCGGATCTGAACGATGCATTAAAGGAAGGCGCCCGCGGATCGAGCACCGGAGGGGGCCGCGCTTTTCGGAACATCTTTGTCGTGGCTGAAGTTTCGCTCGCGCTTGTCCTGCTCGTCGGCGCTGGACTGATGATCCGCAGCTTTCTTCAACTTCACAAAGTGCAAGCCGGATTCAGCGCCGAAAATGTCCTCACCATGCGCGTGCAGCTTCCGATGGCGAAGTATCCCGAAGCACAGCAGCGCGCTCAGTTCTTCGAGCAAGCGCGGGAACGTGTCGCGACGCTTCCGGGAGTGAAAGCGGTCGGCGCGATCAACTTTCTCCCGCTCACCGGTCTCGCGTCATCGACGAGTTTCAACGTCGAGGGCCGTCCCGAAGCTGACGCGGGAGAAGCGCCTGGCACGGAAGTGCGCGTGGTGACACCGAACTACTTCACCGCCATGGGCATTCCCCTGCTCAAGGGCCGAGTGCTGGACGAGCACGATGGCGCCGACTCGCGCGTGCTCGTGATCAACGAAACCATGGCGAAGAAATTCTTTCCGAACGAAGATCCGATCGGGAAGCGACTCATCGTCTCCTGGGATCCGAAGGTCGCGGACGAGATCGTCGGCGTGGTCGCGGACATCAAGGAATACGCGCTCGATCGCGACGCGAATCCCGCAATATATTGGCCGCACCCGCGCGAGCCGTATCAGTTCATGAACCTGATCGTGCGCGCGTCCACCGATCCGATGCCGCTCGCCGGCGCGGTGCAAAAGGAGATCCGCGCGATCGATCCCGACCAGCCGGTCGCGAATGTGCGCACGATGAAGCAGGTCATCGCGAAGTCGATCGCGCGGCCGCGTTTCAATACGTTGCTGCTCACGATTTTCGCCGGCATCGCGCTCGTCCTCGCGTCGGTTGGGCTCTACGGCGTGATGAATTACTCCGCCACGCAACGTACCCATGAGGTGGGCATTCGGATGGCGTTAGGCGCCACACGCGCCGACATCATGCGGCTCGTGGTCGGAAACGGCATGTTGCTCACACTCATCGGCATCGTCATCGGAGTCGTCGCCTCGTGGGGGCTCACACGCGTGATGCAGAGCTTCCTCTTTGGCGTCGGTGCAACAGATGCGGTCACGTTCACTGCTGTTTCTGCGTTGCTCGTAGCCGTGGCACTCGTGGCGAACTACATCCCGGCGCGGAAAGCGACGCGCGTCAATCCCGTGCTCGCGTTGCGCTACGAATAACGCAGACGAAAACAGCCACGGATGAACACGGATTTACAACGGATCAGGGGAAGACAGCATTCGCTCCTATCCGTGTTTCACCGTGTTCATCAGTGGCGCGCAACCGCTTCGTAGAACGCGTTTAAAATGATGCGCCTGCTTTCCCGGATCGCGAGCTTGTTTCGCAACACTACGCGCAAGAAGGAAGTTGAGCGCGACCTGAGCGAAGAGGTCAGCTCTTATGTGGAGCTGCTCACGCAGGCAAACATGCGCGAAGGCTTGAGTGAAACAGACGCGCGTCGCGCCGCGTTGCTGGAGCTGGGCGGCGCAGAGCAGGTGAAGGAACAGGTCCGCGACGTCCGCATGGGGCACTTCCTCGAAACGCGGCTCCAGGATCTGCGCTTCGCTTTTCGGACACTCCGTAAATCGCCGGCTTTCTCGCTCACCGTCGCGCTCGTGCTCGCGCTCGGGCTCGGCAGCACGGCGCTCATGTTCACGATCGTAAACTCGGTTCTGCTCAAGGGGCCGCCGTTCCCGCAGGCGGATCGCCTTTACATGCTCTGGCAGCAAATTCCGCAGGAAGATCACGTCACATTTTCGCCGCGCGAATTCAACGCCTGGAAAAAGCAGACGGAAGTTTTCGAAAGCTTTTCGATGCACATGGGCAACGGCTTCGTCCTCACCGGCCGCGGCGAACCCGAGCTGCTCTTCGGGCATTTGGTTACGCCCTCACTCTTCGCGACGCTCGGCGCCGCGCCCGCACTCGGCCGTGTTTTCCTCGAAACCGAGGGAACAACCGGCCAGGAGCAGGTTGTGATTCTAAGCCACGGCCTCTGGCGCGAGAAGTTCGGGATGCGGCCTGACGTTCTCGGCCAATCGCTCATCCTCAATGGCGAAGCGCATACGGTCGTCGGCGTGATGCCGGAGAGCTTCGATTTCCCGCAAGCCGATACCAAGCTCTGGGTCCCGGCGGTCGTCGATGGTCCGTTCCTGCAACAGCATCCCGATGCGCATCTGCTGCGTGTTATCGGCCGGCTGAAGGAGGGCGTCACGCCGCAGCGCTTGCAAGCGGAGGTCGATCTTCTCGGCAAACGTGTGGACGCGCCCGATGACACGACGAGCCGGCGCTACTTCGCCGTGAGTTTGAAGGAAGTGACGACCGGTAAGATACGCACGCCGCTGCTTGTTCTGTTTTCGGCAGTCGGTTTCCTCTTGCTGATCGCGTGCGCGAATGTGGCCAACCTGATGCTCGCCCGAGCGACCGCGCGGCAGGGCGAAATCGCGATCCGCGCGGCGCTGGGCGCAAGCCGAAGCCGGCTCATCGCGCAACTGCTCACGGAAGCCACGCTGCTGGCGTGCACCGGCGGATTGCTCGGTCTGGCCGTAGCGGTGTGGGGGCTGGATCTCTTGAAATTCTTCGGCGCAGGCAGCATCCCCGAGCTGGCACACGCGCGGCTTGATCGCAGCGTGCTCTCCTTTGTCTTTTTGATCTCCGCGCTCTCCGGCATTCTCTTCGGACTCGGGCCTGCTTTCATCGCTTCGCGCGCAACTTTCCAGGAAGCATTGAAAGGCGGAACCCGCTCATCCACTGGCGCCGGTGCCGAGCGGACACGACACGCGTTAGTCTTCGCGGAAGTGGCGCTCGCTTCACTGCTTCTCATCGGCTGCGCGCTGATGTTGCGCAGCTTCGTCGCCTTGATGCACGTCGATCCCGGGTTTCGAGCGGAGAACGTGGTCACCGCGAACGCAGGCCTGATGAAGGGTCCGTATGCCGATGCCGCGACCATGATCCGGTTCTATCGCGACTCGCTCGCGAAGATCCGCACGTTACCGGGAGTCAGCGCCGCCGGCGTTGTCACGCATCTTCCCTTCGGGGGTAACGATTGGGGCAACAGTTTCGAGATCGAATGAGAACCGCCACCCGCGGGTG
>JACDHZ010000312.1 GCA_013820755.1 Chthoniobacterales bacterium | reverse complement strand
ACCGTGCCCGCAACCATGGCTGTCAGCGCCGGGTTCAGGTTCCCATAGGTCTTGCTCTTATCGTCTGCCTTCACCGTTGCCGGGCGTGCCCCGATGGTCAGCGAAGTTCTGCGAAAGCATCCTTTATCGAAGCAATCTCCTATGTGCGTGCGGCACGCACAAAGTATTCATTCTCCTGATCGGCGTGGTTGCCTTGCCGCTCACGCCGTCGTGAGGAAGCGCTCCAGGAGTTCATGATCGCCCTCTACGACCAGGAGATATACCTTGTCGTCTTCCGGCCAAGCCGCTGCGGTCCACTTTTCTTCCGAGGAAACTTGGTGGCCTCCCGCGCGCGAAAACTTCGGCAAGGCGGCCCGATCGATCACAAACAGGTGCACCAAATCCCCCTCGGGCCGGCGGAAGCAAATCAGCGCAACGTCATGACCGCGGAATCGCAGAATCCGGCTTCCGAGCGGAGTCAGCTTCTGGAGCTCTTTCGGAATCTCGAGCTGTGACGCTGCCCCGGATTTTTGGAGCCAGTCGGTGACATGCGAAAGCTGCGTGGACTGCAATTCGAGCGTTGGCTCCACTTTGACAAAACTGATCATCTCATCGCGGTAGTCGGCCAGAGAGGCGGCTGGCTGGAAGGGGCCCTTCCAGGACCCGAAAAAAGCCGCTAGCACGACCACGGCCGCGACCGCCAGAGTGATCAGACGCCTACGGTTGTTCCAGCGCGCCCCGCCAATCTTTCCTCGAGAGAGCAGACGCTCCTCCAAATCGGAGGGCGCTTCCGTGCTCAGGAGTTTTGCTTCTATGATCCGGTCGAGTGCCTGTTCATCCGCCCACCAGCGGGCGAGGTCCGGATCTGCTTCCGCCCGTTTGATGGCTTCTTGGAAACGCGCGTCCTCTCCGGCTCGATAAGCTCCCAAGATGGAGCGCATCTCGACGTCATCCATCTCGCGGGCCCTCGTGCGGCGGGACCACTTTCCGCGCCGCTTCTGCGGTGATTTCGCCCAGGCGCCGGCGCAGTTCCGCTTTCCCACGGGAGACGCGCGACATGACGGTGCCGATCGGAATATCGAGAATGGAGGCAATTTCACGATACGAAAGTTGCCGCATATAAAATAAACTGACCGGCGCGCGATAACGCTCGGCCAGCCCATGCAAGGCCTCCCGCACAATCGCCGCATCGACCGCATTCACGATCGACGGAGAGAGTTGCGGCGGCTCGATAAAGTGCGGATCATCTTCCATCTCCGCAAAATGGGCGTCGTGGCGTTTGCTCGCGAGAAATTCCCGATACAGGGTGTTGAAGAGCCACGTCTTCACTTTCGATGCCTCACGCAGTTGATGCCCTTTGGAAGCCCACAGCAAAAAGGTCTGCTGTGTGAGATCAAAAGCATCGGTTTCGTTTCGGCTTAACGACAGCGCGAACCGATAAAGGGGCGAGTAAAATCGAGCGACCAAGCCCTCGAAATCAAGATTGACTGCTCCGCTCTCGTCACCGGCGGTGGCACTCTGTTCCACGGGGGACCGAGGCTCCAAAGCGCTCGCCGGTTTCTCTGCCGCCTCTTCGTCTTTGGCGCGAGGGCGGCTCACCCGGATATTGCACTGGATGACCTTGTCGGTCTCGACCCAGTACACGTTGCTGACGAATTCGACTTGGATTTTCGTTCCGCTTCTCGTCTCCAGCGGGAGGTTTTCGTAGCGGATGTACTCGGTTTCTTCCAGGACTCGGAAGGCGGCGCGGTTGGCGGCGATGTCTTTGAACTGGCCGATCTCCCAGAGTTTCTTCCCCACAAGCTGAGCAAAAGGATAATCGAGCAAATCGAGGAGGAACGGATTTACATCCATGATCTCGCCGGTCGCGCCGTCGAGGATCAGGATGCCGTCCTGCGCGGTCTCGAACAAACAGCGATAGCGCAACTCGGATTTTCGCAGCGCGAGCGTTTGCGCATCTTCGCTTATTTGAGCCCGGGTTGGCCTACTCAATTCTCCACGTCCGTTTGATTTACGCGTCAGGTTTCACGGACATTTCCCATCCAGTTTCATACGGATTACTTCGCATTTCGCCGCGGTTTTGCGCCCTTGAAATCGCGTCCGCCCGCGATTCGCCACGCGCATCAACCCGCAGAGCGGCACCTATTCCCCGTGG
>JACDHZ010000311.1 GCA_013820755.1 Chthoniobacterales bacterium | reverse complement strand
CCTTTAAACAGCTCAGCCCGCTGATCGACAGCGCGGCGGTGGCCTTCCGTCAGATTGTCGAAGACAGCGACGCGATGCCCCTCATCCAGCAACAACTCCGTGCAGATGCTGCCGATGTAACCCGCCCCGCCGACGACCAGAATTCTCACGCCCCAAGGTGGACTCGCGCCGCCGCGGGTCAAAAAGGAAACTGCCGATTAGAGCGACTTCTTACTCTCCAGGCTCGCGATCATTCGCCGCGCCAGACGTGTGCTCTTCCTTGGGCGGAGCACACGCAAACTCTCGTTCTCAGAACCCCAGCGCAACACCTCGATGTCTATATGCCGAACGCCCCACCGGCGCATTTCGAGCATCGACGGCTTATAGAGGTCAATTGTGTTGGTGCCGACGAGTGCACCACCGTAGTCATCAATGACGTATTCATCGTTGGTTCCGGCGATCCGGAATCGCGTGCCAAGCGGGTAGCGCGACCAATCCGAGGCCGCGCTCTTGATGCCGGCGCCAGAGAGTCGCCTGCCAATCGCATTCTTCGATCCGCTGCCTTCGTTATGCGAATATGCAGTGGTGCGCACCTTGCGGAATCGGTCGGGCGCTACCTTCGCGGTCGCTGAGGTATTCGGCGACGTGGCGCAGCTGACCAGAAGGCTGGCTGCGAAGACTAGACCTGTAAGTCTCAGAAAGTTGGCCATTTGTAAAAACGCGTCAGATACCGATTGAAGGGGTACCTGGCAAGCGATAATTTCCGCGGCCGTTTGCCGATGACTTCATCCTCTGCTGCAAAAACGCTGATCGCTCCCGACGTGGTGCTCGATGGGCGGTTGGCGTTATTCCACGCAGAACAGCGGTGGCTCGCGGTAGCCGACCTTCACTTCGGCTACGAGATCAGCCAGCGCGTTGCTGGTAGGCTGATGCCGCTGTGGGGGATGGCCTCCATTCACGATCGGCTGACGGCATTGATTCGCGAGCATCAGCCGTTGCATCTGATTATCGTCGGTGACCTGGCGCACGATAGATCTGCGACGGCCGAGGCTAGCGAGCTTTTGCAACAACTCCGCGCGCTGTGCGACGTCGTTGTGCTTTCCGGTAATCACGACCGGCAGCTCGCCGGTGCGATAAACTTTCGCGCTTCATGGGAGAGCGAAGGGTTCTACTTTCACCACGGCCACTGTGAAGCGGAAGCTCCGGGAAAAACGCAGATCATCGGACATCACCACCCTGCCGCGACCGTGCGCGACGGCGCGGGATTACGGCTGAAGCTGCCGGCTTTCGTCCAAGAGGGAAATTGCTGGATTCTGCCGGCATTCTCGCCTTGGGCAGCTGGCGCGACATGGCACGACGCGCCGGACAGCCGAGTCTGGCTCTGCACGCCCTCAAGGATCTTGCGGCTGCCAGACCCCGCTCCCGCAATCGCTGATTAAGCGCGCGCACTCTCCGCCATTTCGGAGGTGCAATGCGGACAGCGCGTCGCCTTGATCGGGATTGTCATCGAGCAATAGGGACAATCCTTCGATACGGGCGCCGCCGTCGGGCTCGGCCGTTTCATTTTATTCAGGGCGCGCACCAGCATGAAGATACACAACGCTACAATGAGGAAGTTGATGATCAGCGTCGTGAAGTTTCCGTAGTTCCATGTGATCGCGCCCGCTTTCACTGCGTCGGCGGGCGTTGCAAACACGCCACCACCTGGTGCGTCTTTCAGGATCATGAACTTGTTAGAGAAATCCAAACCCCCGGTCAGCAAACCAATCGGCGGCATCAGGATGTCTTTAACGAGGGAGGTGATGACCGCGCCAAACGCAGCACCAATGATCACGCCTACGGCGAGATCGATCGCGTTCCCCTTCACCGCGAACTCCTTAAACTCTTTTAGCATGGACATAGTGCGCGAGTAGCTCAGATCGCTACAATGTTGACAAGTTTTTTGGGAACGACCACCACCTTCCGAATGGTCTTGCCGGCTATGTGTTCCTGCACTTTCGGGCTGGCGAGCGCGGCCGCTTCGACCTCGCTGTCGGTCGCTGTGAGGGCGACCACGATCTTGTCGCGCACCTTTCCGTTTACCTGCACGACAATCTCCACGTCGTCTTCGATCAGCAGTTGCTCGTCGAAATCCGGCCAGCGCTGCGCAGGGATGT
>JACDHZ010000164.1 GCA_013820755.1 Chthoniobacterales bacterium | reverse complement strand
CGTTGCCCAGAAATTCAGGACCACAATCTTTCCTTTGAAGTCCGCGCCCTTTACGGTCTTGCCCTCGAGATCTACTAGCTGCCAGGCCGGCGCTGCTGGCAGAGACTTCTCTTCGGCGGCAACAGCAGGCAAAAAAGCCGCGGCGGCAGAAACCAGAAGCAGCGAAACACGAAAGATGAGGTGGCAGTTCATAACCATCTATCAAGACGGATCAGAGCGCTAATTTATTCCCGGGAGTAGACTAGCGCAGCGCCACAACTGAGCACACCGTCACCCCCCCGCGCGCGGCAGCTTTGCGCGGGAATAAATCGCTGTTGCCGCGCCTCTGACGAACATGCGGACGATGAAAGGCGGGACCTTCGGTTGCGTCTGGAGCTTGGTCGCGGTCCCATTCAACAGGTTCATGGTGGAGTTCATATAGACGTTTGCGCCCTGGCCACCGATCCACTTGAGATATTCGAGATAGGTCGAGGGAATCTGTTCAGCGGATAGATTTAGTTCCGCGACCAACGCCTGCTTTTCGGACTCCGGAAGTTTGTATTCCCCCCATTTCGACGTCGCGGGATTATCGGCCAAAAAGTCGGCATTCGCCCTCGCATCAATCAAGATGGAAACTTGTAACCGCTACGCACAAGGCCTGCGGCCGTGTTGAAAGCGACGCACGGCTGGGTGTCATCAGGCTTGAGCCCGCTCTTCATATGAACCAGGAATGTTTTGCCCTGGTAGGCCGCGAAACCGGCGGGCGAGACGCCCACCCAACCGGGATTTGCAATCCCCGATCCCCAATCTAAAGTCCGCAGTTCAGTAACGGGGGCATAGCTCAGTTGGTAGAGCGCCAGCTTTGCAAGCTGGATGTCAGGGGTTCGAATCCCCTTGCCTCCACGCCGCCATTTTGGCGGCAAGTGAATCGTGACAAGTGATGGGTGAATGGAACTGCCTATCGCGCGCGGATCTTGACCAATCACCAATCACCCGTCACTATTCACTTCCTTCCCGCCGCGGGAAAACGGGCCTGTAGCTCAGTTGGTTAGAGCATGCGCTTGATAAGCGCAGGGTCACTGGTTCGAGCCCAGTCAGGCCCACTCCTCCTACGCGCCAGCGGACTGCCCGCCTCAACGCACTGCAGCCAGGATTGCATCGATCCGTGCGTTCAATTTGCTGGAATGCGTGCCGCGCCAATAGATCTGGCGACACTCTTCGCATTCACGAAAGTCGTCGTAAAAGATTCGTGTAAGCGGCTCCAGGCGGTCGAACACCGCCGCCTTCTCAACTGGGGCAAGCGATCCGTTGCAACGTATGCAGCGCGTCAAAGGATCAATTGCGCTCGCCAGCTGGAACCGACGGATTACTTCCAACGTTTGCACGGTCGGTGTATCGGAACGCGGACAATAGCCGTCCCGAACCGCAGCGTGCATCAACAACCGGCGATCCCGCGTGAGTAGCGCCCGCTCATCTTTTGTGGCGATCGCCACTAGTTGCGCGTCCTCCGGGTCCGCAGCGTAGCGGAGATCGAATCCCAGCAGACGCAGGTCGCGCGCGAGCTTTCCCAAGTGGCCATCGGCGACAAAACGCGCGATCGAGCGGCGTTGGAGCAGGTGCCCGGTGTGTTCCGGTGGAACTGCCCCCACCGGAAATACGTCAATGCAAGCGTTGGCAACCAGTTGATGCCCGAAATCGACAGGTGCGCGATTGACCAGGACCAAATCGATTTCAGGATGCGGCACTCCGCAGGATTCGATCGCGTCCTTTACGGACGTTTTCTCGCGGAATACCCGACGCACGGTGCCGCTCTCGTGCGGCTTTCTGAGGAACAGTGGTAGATCGCCGTGAAATCGTATCGCGAGTTCGTACGCCGTGTCGTTCCCCAGCGGTTGCATTCGTCAGCTGCGAAGCCGTTCGGAGTGCAAGCGAGGTCTGCTTGCCACGGCCAGCAATTCGTAGGCTGCCAAACCAAACAGCGCACCAAACGTGTCGATCAACACGTCCGCGGCTGCGCCGGTCCGTGAGGCGACGAATGACTGGTGAAATTCGTCCAGAGACGCGTAGCAGAAGCACACCACCACGATTCCAAACGCCAGCCCCCATCGAACTCTACCTGCTGGCAGGACGAGCGCGCGGCGCAAAAGCAGAGCCAGCACTGCGTACTCCGCCAGGTGTGCAGCTTTGCGCAGACCGATCTGCACAGTGGCAACGGTCGCAGGTGAGATATCCGGGAAGCACAAGCGCAGGAACGGCCGTATGAGCCGTGATGTGTGTTCCGCCGACATGAGGTCCGTTGAGGCGATTGCGATTAACAGCATCCATCCGAGAACCGGGAGCCAATGCTTGAGAAGTTTCGCTGCGCGCGCCACGCGGGCACCGTATTCGCTCTGGGCAAGATGCAAAGCCGCTCGCCCGCCGAACGTTGCAATCAGCACTCGCGCTCCTAGTTTGAAATTATTGCCGTGACCTCGAACGCCCCCCTCACCCAGCCGTTAGTCTTCCAACCGCTGTTTATGGAGCGCATCTGGGGCGGCCGCCGTCTCGAATCGCTATACGGCAAGCGCTTGCCGCAAGGCACGCCCATCGGTGAATCATGGGAGCTCGTGGACCGGCCGGAGGCGCAGAGCGTTGTTGATGTCGGCCCGTGGCGTGGCCGCACCCTTCATGATCTCTGGGTAAGCGAGCGCCAGCAGGTGTTCGGCACCATTGATGACGCGTCCCGTTTCCCGCTATTGATCAAGTTGCTCGACGCGCAGGAGAAACTTTCGGTTCAGGTGCATCCGCCCGCGTCGGCGGCGGCAGAAATGGGCGGAGAGCCGAAGACGGAATTCTGGTACATCGCGGAAGCCGCGCCGGCCGCGGAGCTCTACGTGGGTCTTACGCCGGAGAGTTCGCGCGCCGCGTTTGAAGCGGCCATCGCGAACGGCGATGCGCATGAACATCTGCACCGTCTGCAGGTCAGCGCCGGAGACGCGATGTTTTTGCCGAGCGGTCGTGTGCACGCGATCGGCGCGGGCAACGTCATTGTGGAAATCCAGCAAAACAGCGACACGACCTATCGCGTGTTTGATTGGAACCGCACCGACAGCAGCGGCAACTCTCGGCAGCTGCACGTGGAAGAATCGTTGCGCGCGATCGATTTCAATGACCGCGCGCCGAAACTCGTGAAGCAGAAAGGTGAATCAATGGTGCAGGATTCGCTTTTTCACATTGAGAAGTGGGGCCTCGACTTGCCTCGCAAAGGTGCGGAGCGGCGTCAGTTCGCGATCATCTGCTGCCTGGCGGGCAGCCTCGAATGCGCCGGCGTAAAGCTGACGTCGGGAGGATTGTTCCTTTTGCCCGCAACACTCACTGACCGCACATTGCGGCCACTTGAGCCGTCTACTCAGTTGTTGCGAATCACCGTACCAGCGGCGGCGTAACAACGGAGCAGCTACGCGTGCGAGCCGACCAACGGCACGGCAGATTCGTACGCTCGGATTTCTTCGACGCCTTCGATCTTCCAGCCACCACCTTCGGCGGTGAGGCTGTAGAGGAAGCAACGCACGCCACCGTCCGGTCCAAAGAAGAATACCTGCACGACCGCGCTGCTGCCGTCCGCCTTCACCGACCCGAATTCTACCCGATTAGCGCGTGTGATCGCTCCATAGTTGCGGCGCACCATCGATTCAAACTGTGCGAGCGTGAGTTGATGCTGAACGCCCGCGGCGGCACAGCGGTATGCGCTCGGAAAATCCGCCGCCCGGAAGGCGGCGAGCTGATCATTCACCGCCGCGAAAAGTTCGCGGGGAGCCGGTGGCGGGGCGTGCTTTTCGAAGTGGTGTGCGACAAATAGCGCTACCGCACATAGCGACAAAAAGAAAAACAGCAGTGAAGCTTTCGCGAGTCGTGACATTCCTGTCCTCGAAGCCTAACAGCGGCGTCAACCGGGAGCGGCGTCCCGCTGGCGTACGCCTGCTAAGACACAGATGGATATGAATCAGCCAAGCGTCGCAGGTAGGTATAGGAATACAGCCCGGTACCGTGCCCATCTCGCCATCGGGGCTTGATTGCATAACCTCCCACGAACTCCCAGCCAGTAAGCTCGAAGCTATTCGGACCGTAAGTCACCTTCGGGCGGGCGAGATTCCCCAGAACATCCGGCTCCCCGCCACACGATGCGCAAGGGCACGCGCGACGCGTCAGTTCCAGTGGCAAATACGATTCGACACCATCGCTCCAAAGAACCGCGAGTTCGTTCCCGATCTGCTGCACGTTTTTCGGCTCAAGCGGCACCAACCCAACGTATGACGCACCCAACGAAACACAAAGGTGCCGCAGATAGCTGAAGTCGGGGCATCTGCCGATCACTACTGGCCGAAGATTGCCGTCCCTACACGCACCATCGTTGCGCCTTCTTCGATCGCGACTGTGTAATCGTTACTCATGCCCATCGAGAGCTGGGGCAGCGGGACACTGAATTCGCGTTGGAGTTGATCGCGCAGTTCCCGCAGGCTGGCGAAGTAGCGTCGCGAATTTTCTGGTTCAGGAGCGAGGGGCGGAATCGTCATCAAGCCTTCAATTTCGATTCGGCTCAGTGCGAGCAAAGCTGCCATGTGGGTCCGCAGAGCGTCGGGGGAGAAGCCAATCTTGCTGGCCTCCCCTGCGGAGTTGACCTCAAGCAGCACGCGTGGACGGACTCCGTCCTCGTCTCCGATCCGCTGCAACTCCTCGGCCAGAGCTACGGAATCTACGCTATGAAACATTTCAAACAGCGGCAGAGCGTGACGAATTTTGTTTTTCTGCAGATGCCCGACGAAATGCCACCTCACCGCACCGGGCAGCAGTGGGACTTTTGCACGTGCTTCCTGGACACGGCTCTCTCCGAAAAGTGGCTGGCCGGCGTCGAAAGCGGCGCGTACTTTCTCGGTCCCCTGCTTTTTCGACACCGCGATTAGCTGCACCTCGTCACGCTTTCGCCCGGCTTTTGCTGTGGCCGTTGCAATGGTGGCCAGAACGCGCGCGAGGTTGGAGGCGATCTCGTCTGTCATTGCACAGCTTTACTCATTAGGCCTGCACCGCAACGACCGCGCGGCGTCTCCTCTGTACGCAGAAGTTCCGCCACACGCCTTGAGAAAGGACAGGTGACGGAAAATCGGACGCGTTTGGGCCCCCGGAGGAGGCAGTCAATCGCTCAGCTTAGCTGTGCGTGTGTTCAGCGGTCTTGCCTTTGTACTCCGCTTGCCACGTTGCAAACTGCGCTGGCGACAGGACGCGCTTCGCTCCCTTTTCCATCTTCGCCATCGTTTCCTTAATGCAGCCGCCCTTGTCGCACTCTGCCGAGAGTTTCTCCATCTTCGTCCGCTGATCCGCAGTGAGATCAAGTTTAGCGAAGGTTGCGGAACAGGCGCTTTTTGATTCGTTGCTCGCGGTTTTGGCGCAGCACGCCTTGTCGCCGGCAAATGCAACCGATGAGGCGGCGAAAAGGCTTGCAGCGATGAAAGCTAAAACTTTGGAATTCATCATAGTAAAGCTCAGACAACCGCGAGTATCAGGCGTTCAAACATGGACCGTCTCCGCCAGAGCGACGTCTCCGACAGAACGAAACAGTTGCCGTTCCGATCAATCGCTCAGAGACCAACCGCCCGGGCGGGGACTGAATGATCTCACTATGCGCAAAACAATGGGGTCGAAATTCCAATTCAGGATCTGGCGGATCGAATTGTCGAACGCGTCGCGGGCACGGATCATCATGCGGAAAAACGGGTTCATCCACTAAGGTTCTTCAGACGCATTACTCTCCGGAGAACGCCGCCGTTGAGCGGATCACCAGCTTATCGTTTTGAGGAGCTGACGTACTGCGTCGAGCGGCCTTCTCACTCCAGTTCGTCCAACTTCTCGACCGGAGGCAACTTCAGTTTTGAATTGCGCCGCTGAAGCTTCCGGTAGGTCTCGATCAGTTGGAGATCGCCAGTGTATGGATCGTCGCCTGCTTTCCTTCGTGACAACTGTGACTGCACGTTACCAGCCGCATAGGCTGCCATGAGCGTGCCGCGATCCTCATCGGCGAGGCCATTATCGTCGGAGATGGGCAGCACCCTTGGCGTATACTGCACAATTACAGCGGGATTGGTTTTCACATACGCGAGGATGAACGCTCCCGCGAGACGGCCTCGCTCCGATAACGGATCACCGCGGAACGATGCAATGAGATTTAACACCTCTTGCTTTGAGAGGTTTGGTTTCATCTCGGCGCTGTAGACCGGTGGGACTACACTTATCAGCACAGCCGTTAGGAGCGCTCGACGCATGAT
>JACDHZ010000163.1 GCA_013820755.1 Chthoniobacterales bacterium | reverse complement strand
GATCCGGGGTTCGTCGCGCGATGGTACCCGAAAGGAATGCCGGCCGCCGATCGCCTCCCGTGGTACGCGGCGCAATTCGAAATGGTGGAGGTGAACTCCACGTTCTACTCGGTACCTGATCTTAGAATGGTTGAGCGCTGGTGCCGAAGCACGCCAGATGCATTCACCTTCAACGTGAAGCTGCATCAGCTACTCTCGCGCCACTCCACAGCGGTGAAGCTGCTGCCCTCTGCGTTGCAACGCATCGCTGAAGTCGATGCGAAGGGCAAGGTGCAGCTCAACGACGACATAGAGCGGGCGATGATCACGGAAACTAGACGCCCCCTGGAACTTCTGCGTACTGCTGGGAAGCTCGGCGTTCTCCTGCTGCAGTTGTCTCCCGCATTTTCACCGCGCAAACATTCGCTCGCCGAGCTGCAGCCGCTTTTGGAACAGCTGAGCGATTATCGCGTCGCCATTGAGCTGCGGAATCGTAACTGGGCGCAAGGCGAGCATCTCCCTCGGATGCTCCGATTCTTTCGTGAACACTCTGCTGCCCTGGTGTCGGCGGATGCACCGGCGGACACGCACTTCACGATCATGCCGCCAGACCTCGACGAAATTACCAACCCGGAGATCGCGTATCTCCGTTTGCACGGCCGAGACGCACACGCGTACACGACCGGCAAGACGGTGGCAGCGCGGTTCAACTACGACTATAGCGATGAAGAAATCGACGAAGTCGCGGCCCGGGGAAAGAAGCTGGCGAAGCACGCAGCGCAGGTGCAGATCGTCTTCAACAACAATACCCATGATTACGCCCCACATGCGGCGTTGCGGCTTCGTGCGGCGCTGAGGCAGATCGCGAAAGCACCGCCGCGCCAGACGGAGCTGTTCGAAGGGCTTCGCGGCGCTACCGTACGCGCGAAGTGATGCCGCATGATCTTAATTCGCTGCCCCACCGGCGCAGCGGCGTGATCGGATGGATTCGCGACCATGCGCTGACTCAGCGCGCACGGATCATGAGCATCGACGATACAGCACACTCGGTAGCGCTTGGGTCGGCCATCGGCATGTTTTTCGGATTCACGCCGCTTTTTGGCCTCAAGACGCTGCTATCGATACTCGTCGCGTGGCTGTTCAAAAGTAACAAGATAGCCGCTGCGATCACAGTGACACTGCACGACCTGATTTTACCTGCAGCGCCAGTGATTCTCCTCTGGGAATATAAGATGGGAATATGGGCGCTGCACGGCGCCGCGCCGCAGCGGCCAAAACTCCGCGCGATACGCCTCCGCGATTACATGGAGTGGACGACGTTCTTTACGGTCGGCCAGCCCATACTGATAGGGTCGCTGTTCCTTGCGTTGCCAAGCGCAACGATCCTCTACTTCCTTGTGCGCGGGTTTCTTTTCCGGACGCGCTCCGCTGGCGCGAACGTGCATGCCGGGCAAGAACGCGATTAAAGGGAACGCTAATTTACCGCGAGCACGGCACGAGAGTTGCAGCAGAAATCGGCAACCATTCGTCCAGTGCGCCGCAGGGCGGGCCTGAGCGGAGTCTGATTTACCGAATATGAAACTGTTGCTCGCTATCATACCCAGCCTTTGCCTTTGCTCCTGTGCTGACATGTTCGTCACGAACGCGACCGTTGGCGGCAGCAGCAGGGTGAGCGCTGCCGCGATCGATACGAAAGACTTCGGTTCGATGAACGGCGTCCGCTACACCACGAATTGCGGCGTGGGCGCGGCAAATCCGAAAGCGATCTACATTCGGCCATTCTGCATCGACGACGCGATCTTCACCGGCGACCAGACTGCTTCGGAAGGCGAGATGCCGATACGCAAAGCGCTTGTTCCGATCTCCTTCTCGAGCAGTCTGAAAGAGCAGCTGGAGAAACTCGCACCTGCCCGGATCCTTGAAGCGAATGAAACACCGCGCGTCGGATGGCTAGTCGATGGCGATTTCCGGGTCGTTGATGGTGGCAGCCCTGTTGGGCGCTTCTTCCTGGGTCAGTTCGGTGTTGGCCGCTCGTTTCTCGCGATGCATGTGCGCGTGACGGATGTCGAGACAGGCACAGTGGCTTACGAGTTTGATGTCGCAGGCGGAAGCCGCCTCCAAGGAAAGCTCGGAACGATTCGTGCGAGCGGGCTCGGCCGCGCTACTCCGTTCGACCTTGAGAATGCCGCAGAACGCATCTACCTCGCTCTCGAGCCGAACGCTTTCCGCTACGGTAAGCGAGCGGATGTCGCGCTCCGTTAGTCCCGGAGCATAAACGCGGAGACCCGCAGTCGCGGCGCTCCGTTGGTGTTGCCAATCAATGACCGACACTTAAGCTGAGCGCGATCCACGTCTTTCCAATGTTGCATCGCTTTTCTTTCGCTGTTCTTTCGGTCGCTTGCCTCATAGCTTCCGCTGCCGGAACGCTGGCCGCACAGGCGTATATCATCGTTGACTCCAAGAGCGGCTACGTGCTGCAGGAACACGAGTCGCGTCAGAAACGCCAGGTCGGAAGCCTCACAAAAATCGCGACTGCGATGGTGGTGCTCGATTGGGCTGAGAAGCGCTCGGGCGATCTCAATCAGGTCGCCACGATCCCAGCTGACGCCTTTGTGGGGAGTGAAAACAATGTCGGCTTTCAACCGGGTGACACTGCGACTTTGCGTGACCTGCTGTACGCCGCATTGGTGCAATCAGATAACGTCGCCGCCTATACGCTGGCTGCCCATGTGGGCCAGACGCTGCAAGGCGTAGTCCCGGCATCAGGTAACGGATCGCCCGTGGCGTTGTTCGTGAGCCAGATGAACGCGCTGGCGATCAACTTGAAGATGGGTCGCACGCGGTTTGTGAATCCGCACGGCCACGATGACGTGAAGCCCGTGCCATACTCCACTGCCCTGGATATGGCGCGACTGACGCGTTACGCGATGGACAAGGCGGGCTTTCGTTTTTATGTATCGCAGAAAGAGCGCCAGATTTCGTTCACCCGTGCCGGCAAGCCGATGGCATACATGCTGCGCAACACCAACGAGCTGCTTGGGCGCAACGGCGTGGAGGGTGTGAAGACCGGCCGCACCGCGCGCGCGGGTGATTGCCTCGTATTATCAGCGCAGCGACAGTCGGAGATCATTCAACATAGCCCGACCAGCGCCACGGTGATGCCGCGGCACCTGATTATCGTGTTGCTCGGAAGTCAGAGTCGCTTCGTGGAAGGTGAGCAATTGCTCAACACCGGCTGGGCGCTTTACGATCAATGGGCTGCGAACGGGCGCCCGATGAAGAAGACTCTGTAATTCCGCGTCTGCCTAACGAATGAGGCCGCGTATCGGTGTTCTGACCAGCGGCGGGGATTGCCCTGGCCTTAACGCGGTGCTCCGTGGTATCGCCCTTGCCGCAGACAAGCTCGATTTCGACGTGCTCGGGTTTCTCGATGGCTTCGAAGGATTGCTCCCGCCGGGTAAGTTCATGCCGCTGAATCGCCGGACGACGAGCGGCATCATGCCGCGCGGCGGCACGATCCTCGGCACAACCAACCGGGGACATTTCGTGGCGAAAGTCGGCGCAGGGGAGAAAGCAGTCGTTTCGCCGGAAGTGATCGCGAATGCCAAACGCATCCTCGCCGAGCAGCGCGTTGAAGCGTTGATCATCGTCGGCGGCGACGGCTCGATGACCACGGCGCTACAGCTGCAGGAAGCAGGCATCGACTGCATCGGCGTGCCGAAGACGATCGACAACGACCTTGAAGCGACGGCCATGACGTTCGGCTTTGATTCTGCCGTCGCCAGCGTCGTTGATGCGCTGGATCGACTACACACCACCGCAACGAGCCACAAACGAATCATGCTGCTGGAAGTGATGGGGCGCCATGCGGGGTGGATTGCGCTTCACGGCGGCATCGCTGGCGGCGCGCATGTCATACTTATCCCGGAGATCCGCTTCGATTACGAAAAGATTATCAATGCCGTACGCATGCGTGAGGTCCGCGGCAGCGTTTACTCGCTGATCGTCGTCGCTGAAGGTGCGTGCCCCGCTCAAGGCCAAGGAGTCATGCGACGGACTGACGGTGCCGAGGATCGCTACGGCGGAATCGGTAACGTCGTCGCTGCGGAAATCGCCGCGCGCACCGGCAAGGAGACACGGTGCACAGTGTTAGGACACCTCCAACGTGGCGGGGCGCCGACGACACTCGACCGTATTCTCGGCACCCGATTTGGAGTGAAAGCAGTGAACCTGATCCACGAGCGGCAATTTGGCTCGATGGTAAGTTATCAGAACTACCAGGTGCGGCATGTGCCCATCGCGGACGCGGTGAACAGGCTGCGGTTAGTACCGCCGGACGGCGAGATGGTGCAGACAGCACGAGACGTCGAAATCTCATTGGGAGATTAGATGGCGTTCCGCTGTCTGAATTTGCTTTGGTTAGGCAGCGACAAGGTTGCTACCGCTGCGCATTGCGCATCAGCGATAAAAAGACATTGGCGTGGGCAAAAGCCAGCAACTAACTTCGCCCCTCGCGGCAAGTGCGCTCGCGTCTCCGCCTATGATCAACGTTCTCCGCAAAAATCAGAAGGGTCTCTGGATTGTAATCGCGCTACTGTGCATCCCGTTTGTTTTCTACTTCAGCAATTCGAACATCGGTGCTGTTGGCAAAAACGAGATCGGACACATCTACGGCAAGCCGGTTTCGACTGTCGAACTGCAGCGAAGCGCGCGGTTGTTCAATCTCGCGCGGGAGCTCGGCATGTTCCAGTTCCTGCAGGACATGGTGGCGACTGCACAGTCGGAGAATGAGGCGTATGCCGAGTTCACGTGGAACCGGCTGATCCTGCAGCATGAAGCGAAACGCCTCGGCATTCGCCCTCTCCAGAACGAAGTCGTTGACGTAATCCGCGGTCTGCAGCCATTTCGCGGCGACGCCGGTTTCGATATCAACAAGTACACCCAGTTCACGAAGGCGAGATTGCCCGCGATGGGCTTCGGAGATGCGCAGCTCGAGGAGCTCGCGTCGGACTCCATCACTCTCGGCCGGGTCAAGGAGCTCGTTGGGGTCGGGGCCCAGGTTCCCGCGACAGAGAGCCAGGAAAACTACGAGCGTGCTTACGGCAAATTGGACGTGGTGGTCGCCCGGGTGCGCAGGGAAGACCTCGCCAAGGACGTGCGGGTAACCGACGAAGAGATCGGAAAGTACTACGAAGCGCACAAAGCGGAGCTGATGAGCGAAGAGAAACGGAAAGTGAGTCTCGTGACGTTTGCTCTCACGCAGGAGCAGAAGGGACTTCTCGGCAGGGAGCGAACCGAGCCGCTTCAAAAGCTCGCCGACCGCGCCAACGACTTCACGCAGGCGCTACTCGAAAAGGGCGCGGATTTTCCACAAATCGCTGCGAAGTTCGAAGTACCTGTTGAGTCGACTGGCGAGTTTACAAAGTCGACGCCTGATCCTGCATTCGCTGCAAATCCGCAGGTCGCTAGTTACGCATTCGAGCTAAGCTCCGAGCAGCCGAACAGCGACCCGATCCAATCGCCCGAGGATTTCAAGGTGTTGCACCTCGAAGGCATCGCGCCCGCGCAACCGCTAACGTTGGAGGAAGCTCGGCCGAAAATCGTCGACACGCTGAAACAGCAGCGCGTGAGCCAGCTTGTGGCGACGCAGGGAACGGAAGCGTCCGCGAAGATCCGCGCCGCGTTGAAGGCCGGCACGCCACCCGAGCAGGCGATACAGCAGGCTGGATTGCAGCCGGAGAGAATTCCGCCGTTCGCACTTATGGATCAGCCAGGGATGAACGTCGGGCCTGATAAACAGCCGCAGCCCGAGGCTCCGGATTTGAACAACATCAAAGGTGCAGTCGCCGAAATGAACGCCGGCGATGGGAGTGATTTCGTCCCGACGGAGAATGGCGGATTTGTCGCCGTGCTGGAAAAGCGCGAACAACCGGCAGCAGGAGAGGGAAGCGAGCGAGCGCGATTGATTTTTACCAGCCAGCTTTTGCGGAATAAGAGGGAAGTTGCGTTTCGCGAGTGGCTGCAGGAACGGCGTACCGACGCCGGCGTCGCGCAGCAGCAGGCGCCGACCACGTTCGACTTCGACAGCTGATCGTCTGGCGTCAGCGTATGGAAGCGCTCGAGGAGCTTTTCGACGACGCGAACGGCGACCTCGCGATCGGCGAGCTGGAGAGCGCGGTGGAGAAATATCGCCGCTGCGTCGAAATGAATCCGGCGTTCTTCGATGGATGGCACGCGCTCGGTATGGCCTTGATGAAAATCGGCCGCTTCGGGGAAGCGATCGATGCGGGCAAACAGGCCACTGCTC
>JACDHZ010000310.1 GCA_013820755.1 Chthoniobacterales bacterium | reverse complement strand
TCGGCCTCGCCGTCGGATTCATTGGCGCGTTCGGAATCTCACGCGTGATGCGGTCGCTACTTTTCGGCGTGAACGCGAGCGATCCCGCGGTTTATCTACTCGTTAGTCTGCTGCTCGCGATCACTGCCGCGCTCGCCTGTTGGATTCCAGCGCGTCGTGCGGCGCGGGTCGATCCGATGATCACTCTTCGCGCGGAATGAAAATAAAACATGCTCTCATTCTGACCCTGTGCGCGATCGCGAACGCCGCCGGCGCTGCATCCGAACCGCTCGCGGTCGTGCCGTTCAAACTCGATGGCAAAGAGATGCTGGTAGAGGTGAGCATCGACGGCTCCGACCCGGTCACGTTCGTCGTTGATACGGGCGCTTCGCACACGGTGTTCGACCCAACGCTAGCGCGGAAGCTGGGACTCGAAGTGAAACCGGCGCCACCAACCACCGGCACCGGGACTGGTGACGTCGAGAAGTCGATCACCAAGCCAGTCCGGATGACGATGAATGGCTTCAGCGCCGAGTTGCCGGAACCGTGGGTGATCGATTTGAGCAAGGCGGCGCTTCCGGCCGGAGCTATTGGCCTGGTCGGCGCGGAGATCTTCAAGTCTCACGTCGTGCGAATCGATCCCGTGGCATCGAAGCTGAGCGTCTTCGATCCAGCGTCGTATCGGCACGAAGCCAAGGCCGAATCCATTCCGTTGATCGTCGAGGGCGACAAGCTCTTCCTCGAAGCGAAGCTCGAGGTGCCGGCGGGGAAATCCGTCACGCACAAGTTGCGCATCGATACCGGCTCGGAGTCGTCGATCAACGATGAAGTTGGGCAGCAATCAGAAGAGGTGCGCACCAGCACGCTGGGCGGTGGGCTGGGGGACAACTTCAAGTCGTACTCGGGCGTGTTCACCTCCGCGAAGATCGGGCCTTTCACCTTCAAGAAGTTCTGGGGTCCGGCCGGTCCGCGGCCAGCCATTGGAATGGAACTCCTACGGCGCTTCATCCTCACCTTCGATGCGCCGCATGGCCGTCTTTACCTCGATCCAACTGAGCAACTAAACGAACCGGTCCCAACCCCACCGCCGGGCCCCTAAGCAATGACCAATTTCCGTTCCGCTCTCCGACAGCTTTTGAAGTCTCCGGGCTTCACCTTCCTGACTGTCGCGACGCTTGCGCTCGGGATTGGGATGAACACCGCGATCTTCAGCGTGGTGCACGCGCTTCTGCTTGATCCGTTCCCGTACCGCGACCACGCGCGGATTGTTCAGCTTCGACAGCAAAAGCCCCACGCGGAAGCGACCGTGCAGACGCTGCACAGCGGTCGCGAGTTCGGCGCTTATCGCGAGCAGGCGAAAAGCATCGAGTCGCTCGCCGCCATCGAAACCGTGTCGCGCAACGTGACCGTCGCGAATCAGCAACCGGAACGCGTCGCCGGTGCCAAGGTATCGGAAGACTTCTTCACCCTGCTCGGGGTCGCGCCGGAGCTCGGCCGCACTCTGTTGCCTAACGAACAGGGCACGGGCAGACCGCGCGTGGTGGTGCTGGGTCACAGCCTTTGGCAAACCCGGTTCGGCGCGGACCCGCAAATACTCGGCCGCACCATCGAGCTTGATGCCGAGCCGTTCACCGTTGTCGGTGTCATGCCTGCGCGCTTTCAGTACGCGGGCACGGCGTTCTGGTTCCCATTCCCATTCGAGATCCGCGACGCGCCGCAGCGTTGGTACAGCGTGATCGGAAGACTGGCCGCGGGCGCCTCTGTTTCAGTGGCGAATGCCGAACTCCGCACAGTCGCCGCGCGCATCGTGCAGACGCAGCAAAATGTCGCGGAGTATGCCGGCTGGACGCTCTCCGCGTTGCCTCTGCGTGACGCCCTCCTCGGAAATGTTCGCACGGCGGTTGTCGTGCTCACAGTCGGCGTCGCAATCGTGCTTTTGGTCGCGTGCGCGAACGTAGCCGGTTTGCTGCTGGTGCGTGCGAGCGGTCGCCAGCGGGAGATCGCGATTCGAGCTGCGATCGGGGCCAGTCGCGCGCAGTTGTTGCGACAATTTCTGGTGGAGAGCGCGTTGCTGGCGGCGATCGGCGGAGCGGTCGGGATCCTCATTGCGGCGTGGGGCGTTGAAGCGCTCGTGAAACTCCTTCCTGAAGCAGGCCTGCTC
>JACDHZ010000043.1 GCA_013820755.1 Chthoniobacterales bacterium | reverse complement strand
CGCGCTTCAGACGGCCATTGTCTCTTCGCTGGACGCGCCGCGCACCGTAAAATTCGCGATGCCATCCGAGGCGGGACTCACTGTTGCCGAAGCCCCAGCAACTCCGATCGACATGGTCGAGCCCGAGGGTGAAGACCACGGCGAAAGGCGAAGCAGCGGTAACGCGCTCGGATTGAATCCGCGAAACACTTTCGATTCGTTCGTTGTCGGCCCAAATAACGAAATCGCGCACGCAGCGAGCCTGGCAGTCGCGCAATCACCCGCGCGCACGTACAACCCACTGTTCATTTACGGCGGCGTTGGACTCGGCAAGACGCACCTGATGCAGGCGATCGGACAGTACGTCTATTCGAAGAAGAAAAACGCGAAGGTGATGTATCTCTCGAGCGAGGTTTTCATCAACGATTTTATCGATGCGATCCAACACAGCACGCTCGTGAAATTCCGGAAGCGCTATCGTCAGGCGGATTTGCTTTTGATTGATGACATCCAGTTCCTGGGCGGCAAAGAGCGTTCCCAGGAAGAGTTCTTCCACACGTTCAACACGCTGTTTGACGGCCATAAGCAGATCGTGCTCTCCAGCGACCGGCCTGCGTCCGAGATCGCGAACCTCGAGCATCGCCTTGTCTCGCGTTTTGAATGGGGACTCACCGCCGAGTTGCAGCCGCCCGATGTCGAAACACGGACCGCGATTCTGCGGAAGAAAGCACGCACGCTGCAGATCAAGCTGCGGGACGAGATATTCGATTTTCTCGCCACGCGCATCCGCACGAACGTTCGACGTCTCGAGGGTGCGCTGATGCGCGTCGCGTCATTCGCGTCCCTCAGCGGGAAAGAACTTACCAACGAAGTCGTCGAGCATCTGCTGAAGGACATCCTGAACGAAGAGGCGCGTCATGCAATCACGATCGAGCAGATCCAGCGGCGCGTTGCGGAGCATTTCGATGTCCGTATCGCCGACATGACGAGCAAGCGGCGACCGGCGAATATCGCCTTCCCGCGGCAGATCGCGATGTATCTCGCGCGTGAGCTCACGAAAGCTTCACTGAACGAGATCGGCGACGCATTCGGCGGCCGCGATCACGGCACCGTGCTGCACGCGTGCAAGTTGGTAAAAAAACGCATGGTCGAGCAGGACAGTATCCGGCAGACCATCACGTTCATCGACAGCTCGCTGCAGCGCTGCTGACGCACAGCATCTGGCGTCGTCTCGTTAGGGGACACAACTTCTCGCGTTACAGCGAGATTGCGGTTGCCGAAAAAAATCGTAAGCCTTACATCTTAGCTCGCCCGGCCGGGTCCTATGAAATTCAGCGTCACGAAAGAGAAGTTGCTCGAAGGTTTGCAGCAGGTGCAAAACGTTGTCAGCACCCGCACAACGCTACCGATCTTATCGAATGTGCTGCTGCAGGCCCGCGGTGGTGAAGTGCATCTCACGACAACCGATCTCGACGTCGGCGTCCGGGGAAGTTTCGAAGCCAAGGTCGATCGCGAAGGCGCCACGACTTTGCCAGCACGCCGCCTGTTCACGATCATCCGTGAACTTCCGTCGAGCGAGATCCAAATCGAAGTAGATGGAAAGAATGCCGCGTCCATTCGTAGCGGCCAGAGTTTCTTCAAAATCCTCGGTCTGCCGGAAGAGGAGTTTCCGCCGCTACCAAAATTTGAGGGCGCAAAGGTTGTGACCATTCGGCAGAAGGATCTGCGCGACGGACTGCGAAAGACTTCGTACGCGATTTCGACGGATGAAACGCGCTATGTGCTCAACGGCCTCCTGTTCAGCCTGAAGGAAAACAAGCTCACGCTGGTTGCAACGGACGGTCGCCGGTTAGCAATGGTGGACATCGAGCTGGAGTTTCCCCGCAGCCATGAGGCGGACATCATCGTGCCGACGAAAGCTGTCACCGAATTGCAGCGCCTGCTGACGGATGAAGACGACGTGAAAGTAAGTTTTGGCAGCGGCCAGATCGCCTTCGATTTGAACAACACGCTGCTCGTCTCAAAACTGATCGAAGGGAACTACCCGAATTATCGCCAGGTAATCCCGTCTGAGACGAAGGAACGCGTCACACTTGAGCGGGAAACTTTTCTTAACTCGCTGCGGCGCGTGTCACTGCTCGCAAGCGACAAGTCGAACTCGATCAAACTGAACTTCAGCAAGAACAACATCGACATCACCGCGAACACACCCGAAGTCGGCGAAGCGAAGGAATCGCTTGCTGTTGGTTACAAAGGCCGGGATTTCTCGATCGCATTCAATCCGGAGTTCTTCATGGCGCCGCTGCGGAATCTCACAGAAGACGAGGTGTTCCTCGACTTAATCGACGAGATGAGTCCGGGCGTGTTGAAGATCCAGACGCCGTTTCTTTACGTACTGATGCCGATGCGCATCAGTTCGTAGCTTCTCCGCGGGCCTGGAGCAAAGCAAGTGCTGCGTGCTGCACGTCGGCTGACGTGATGTCGGCTAGGCGTCGGCTTGGCGCTCGACAGATGCGGACATTTGAGTTCGCCGGAGCCCAGACCGTCGGGTCGGTCGGCCCAAACAAGAGCACACATCGACTCGCAACGGCTGCGGCTATGTGCGAGATGCCACTGTCGTGACCGATGAACATTGCGCACAATTCCAATACAGCGGCGAGCTGCGGAAGCGGCAGGTTCGCGGCGAACTGTATTCGGTTGTCGTGCAGTTCCTGCATTGTCACTAATCCATCACGATCAGCCTCTCCACCGATTACCAGCAGCGATCGCGGACGGCCAGATGCGAGGAGATGCCCGGCTAGTGAGCGCCAGCGCGCGAGCGGCCAATTCTTTGTCGCGCTTCCGCTGCCCGGGTGCAGCGCGAACGTTGGCGTGGCGGACGATTCCATAAAGGAGTGAGCGAACTGGCGGTCTGCGACGCTTGGATAGATACTGGCGGCACTTGGATGCTCTAACGAGAGGCCGAGTTCCTCAAGCGGCCGCGCAAGCTGAGTCGCGGCATGGGAGTCTTCAGTGATCATTGATGAGCCGAGGAGGAGCGTCTGCACGCCGCATCTTCGGAGGTTTGTCTCGAAGATTTTGTCGGGATCAAACAGGTAGCTGACGATCAAATCGAAGCTGGCGAAGTAATTGGCGAGCTCTGATGCCAGCTCGGCACCTTTCGCGAAGAAGCTCGCCAACGCCGCATATTCGATCGATCGAGTCGCGTTCGCGTAGAATCGCTGCTCCGCGAGCGAGATGATGTGCTTGTAGCCGAGGATCTCGATATGCGAATTCGGGAAATTTTCGCGTAGCAGCCCGATCGCCGGCAGCGTCAGCACGAAATCGCCGATTGCGCCGCCGCGAATCACAAGGATGCGCTGCATGGCTGGCGCGTGCTGCGTCAGTAACGCGTCAAAGCGAAGGCGAGGAGCGCCGCTGCGTAAAGCACACCGAGCACATTCACCGAGCGCCACCGCCCCGCCGTTCGAGTCGCCCAGTTTATGTGGTCACGAAGGATGTAGGGCATCGTCACCCAGAAGAGCCCTTGCACGATGATCACGTAGGCGAAGATCGTTACCAGCAACCGGCTCTGCTCGTACCGCAAAAATGCGGCATCGAGCAATGGCTCAGCGGCGAGCAGCGCGAGAATACCAAGAGCGCGAACGGCGAGGAACTCGTTCACGAAGCGAAGGACGAGAAGGTAGCCAATTGGAACTGCGATCAACAATGGGCGCCGAAAGCTTGCGAATTCGCCCATCTCCATAGTCGCCAGCAACCAGAAGCTCCAGAGAAACGCGATAGTTAGCAGCGCGACCCCGACCGGAAATGACCGGGGGAGCTGCACAAGCCATCCGCGCACCTTCTGGGGCATCAACAGCCCTGGCAGCGAACACGCCAGCAGGAGCACTCCGGCGATGATTCCAGCGGTTTTGAGCGACAGGTGGTAAATCATTGGTAACGCGACGGGGAGAGTTACACGACAGGCGTGCCATACAAGCTGAAACCGTTAGCCTGGTGCACGTGAACATTCATGATTTCGCCCGCACGTTCGGCTTTGTCTTCAAAGACGACGATTTTGTTCGTCCGAGTGCGGCCCATCAGACGCGCGGCATTGTGACGGCTCGCTCCTTCGCATAGAACCTCCACTTCCTGCCCGACCAGTCGCTCGTTCGCACGGCGCGCCGATTCGTCAACGACGCGTAACAGATCCTGATTCCGTGCTTCCTTCACACTCTCCGGGACCTGGTTTGGCATCACTGCGGCGGGGGTTTCAGCGCGTGTCGAATATCGAAAGATGAATGCGTTATCGAATTGGACATGCTCGACCAGCTCGCGCGTGGCCATGTAGTCGCTCTCCTCCTCGCCAGGGAACCCGACGATAACGTCGGAGGTGATCGCGATCTCCGGTTTTGTCGCGCGGATGCATTCAACGAGGGCGGAATATTTCGCGGCAGTGTAAGGCCGGTGCATCGCCTTCAACACGCGGTTCGACCCGGATTGCAGCGGCAGGTGCACATGTTCAGCTAGCTTCGGCAGCTCGCCTAACGCGCTGATCAAGTCGTCGCGAAATCCGATCGGATGAGGCGAAGTGAATCTAAGCCGTTCCAGACCGTCGACAGCGTGCACCGCCTCGAGCAGCTGCACGAATGGGCTTTTGCCGCCGATCTTCGGGAACTCGTGGCGTCCATAGAGATTCACGATTTGCCCGAGAAGGGTGACCTCCTTCACGCCACGCGCGACGAGCCCGCCGACTTCGCGAACGATCTCCGGAATCGAGCGGCTTCGCTCCGCACCACGGGTACGCGGCACGATGCAAAATGTGCAATGCATGTTGCAGCCTTGCATGATCGAGACGAACGCCGTTGTCTGGCGCGGAGCCAGTCGCTGCTCGCGGATCGTCGCCTGTGATCCCGCTTCTTCTGCCGTGTCGGAGATCGAAAACCGCAGGTCGTCCATGCGACGCGACGTCTTCTTTTCCACCAACTCCTCTACATAATCAGCGACGCGGTGAAACTTTTGTGTTCCTACGACGAGATCGAGGTGCGACAGGCCATTGAACAAAGAGTCTCCACGCGCCTGCGCCATGCAGCCAAGGAACCCGAACACGATTTCCGGTCTCCGCTTCGCCAGCCGGCCCATCATGCCCATCTTGCCAAGCGCCTTCTGGTCGGCCATGTCGCGGACGCTGCAAGTATTCAGGAGCACTACATCTGCTTCGCTTTCGCGAGCGACCGGTCGATAGCCGCGTTCGATCAAAGAATGCGCAACCTGTTCCGAGTCGCGCTCGTTCATCTGGCAGCCGTACGTCTTGATGTAAAATTTCGGCATCTGGCGCGCGCAACAGTGGCACAGCCGTGCCGCGCGCGCTACGGCCGGCGTGGCACCGGCATCGTTCCGGCGGTGTCGCAAACAGCCGGGGAACGGATTCGCGCGCAGGCGCCGTTCAGCTTCGCTCATGATCAAATGGATCAGTTCCGTACTCGTGGAAAATCGCGATGCCGATCACGCCGACGTTCCGCGTATCGGCGTGTTTCTGGTTCGCATACGTGCACCGAGCTGAAGCGGAACGCGGCGACTGCCTCCGTGCTGCGCCGAAAGCCGTCTACCGTCAGCTCGCTATCCGGCCGAATGACATACCCTCGCTTGGCGAACGAAGCTTTCCGCCCATCGAGCACATCCAGGCCATCTCGCCCTGCTACTCTGAGGCGCGGGCGTCATACACGACGTGAGCGCCACCAGCGCGATGGCGCAAATCAGCGCGCGGACCGTTGTCATAACCGTGTTTCTACGGCGCCGCGACAGCGACCGCGAACCAAAAGAAGCGGCTTTCCGATTATCCGTTTCCCATAGGCGGCGTTTTCCAGTTTATTCGCGCGATGAGTGAACAGGCGCCGGCGATCGGCATCATTGGTGGCAGTGGATTGTATCGGATGGAAGGTGTCGAAGAACCCACAGATCAGCGGGTTGAGACGCCATTCGGCGACCCTTCGGATATGCTGATCGGCGGAAAGATGCATGGACGGCAAATCTACTTTTTGCCGCGGCATGGGCGGGGGCATCGATTGCTGCCGCACGAGCTGAATCACCGTGCGAACATATGGGCGCTGCGTTCGCTGAACGTCCGGTGGATCATCTGTGTCACGGCAGTGGGAAGCCTGCAGGAGAAATATGCGCCGCGCGATGTGCTGTTGCCTTCGCAGTTCTACGACAGGACCAGCCGGAGGGCGGAACATACTTTTTTCGGCAACGGGATCGCCGCGCACGTGACGTTCGCGGACCCCATCAGCACCGAGCTGCGCGCAATCTTAAAGGAAGCGGCCATCGAGGCGGGCGCGACAGTCCATGACGGCGGCACCTATGTGAACATGGACGGGCCGGCATTCTCGACGCGGGCAGAGTCGGAGTTGAACCGCCGCAACGGCTTCGATGTCATCGGCATGACGAATCTGCCCGAGGCGAAGCTCGCACGCGAAGCAGAGATTGCGCTAGCCACGATGTCGATGATCACCGACTACGATTGCTGGAAAGTGGAAGAAGAGCCGGTGTCGGCGCAGACAGTTTTCGGCCATCTGGTGGCGAACGCAGAGGCAGCGAAGAAAATATTGGCGAACGCCATTCCGCGTGTCCCGGCGGAGCCCAATTGGCCGGAGCACTCGGCACTCGATAGTGCTCTGATAACCGAGCGAAAGCTGTGGCCGCCGGGGACGCTGCGCACACTTGGGCCTGTTCTCGCGCGCTTTTGAGCCGAGGAGAACGGCAGCGGCAGATTTTCTTGGGAACGGGCTGCAGCGAGCTGTGTTTAGCACATGTGAGTCTCAGAGTTCGGGTGCTAAAGATCGTCCTTGCACTACAGAATGAAGTACAGTAATTATAGACGTTGGCAGTGAAAAGACTGCTGCTGGTAAAACCGAGCCAGAACATGATCAAAACCGCCACATGCCTCCTGGCGCTATCGGTCGGTCTTCACAGCCCGCCAGACTACCGAACCAACCGCCAGCTCGAATCGTCAAACTTTGGAGCAGCGGATGCTCGCGCAGAATGCTGCGACTGACCGGAACTCCATTGGCGATCCGCCACACCTGCCGAAGGACCCGATAATATACCCGGAGAGGGTCCTGCAGATCCGAGACGGAATCCCGGGTTGCTCCCTACGCCACTGCTGCGCGGAAACGCGGCGGGCAGCCTCTAAGCCGCGAGTGTCACATCCGCCCGGAGCCGGTTTACTGCCTCCGCGAGTCCACTGATTTGCTTCTCACTATGCGCGGCCGTCACAGCAATGCGCAGTCGCGCAGCGCCCTTAGCTACGGCAGGATAGCGGACTGCAGGGACGAGGAAGCCCTCGGCATAGAGCGCGCGCGATAACTCTACCGCTTCAATTTCATCGCCGATGACGATCGGGTGGATCGCGCTGCCCGCTTGGATCGCGTCCAGTTCCGTTTGCACACCGCCGTCCAAGCCGCTGCGCAGGGTAGCAATCCGTTGCCATAGCAGCAGGCGGCATTCGTCCCCTGCTTGTGATGAGACGAAATCGATCGCGGCCTGTGCCGCAGCAGCAAGGGCAGGAGGTGGCGCCGTCGTGAAAATAAAAGCGCGGGCGCGATTAATCAGCCAATCGATTAAACTACGCGAGCCGCAAACGTAGCCGCCACTCGCTCCCAGCGCCTTACCGAGTGTGCCGATGTGGATATCGACGTGTTTTGTCAGGCCTTCATCAGCCGCCAGACCGCGTCCGTTCGGACCTATCACTCCGATGGAATGTGCTTCGTCCAGCACGAGCACCGCGGCAAACCGCTTCTTCAGGCCGACGAGCTGACGGAGCGGTGCGCGGTCACCATCCGTGGAAAAAACAGCTTCAGTGACAATCACTATCCTGCCGTCCGGGTTCTCACGTCGTGCCCCTTCGAGGTGGCTCTCCAGCTTGCCGAGATGATTGTGCGGGAACACGCGGATTGTCGCACCGCTCAGCTTTGCTCCGTCGACGAGGGAGGCGTGAGAAAGCTTATCGAGGAGCACAACGTCGTTTTTCCCGGCGATTGCCTGCAGCGTCCCTACGGCCGCGGCGTAACCACTGCTGAAGGAAAGCGCCGCCTGTGTTCCTTTCCACTTCGCAAGCGCAGCCTCGAGACGCACATGCGGCGAAAATGTGCCGCTTACTATGCGCGAAGCGCCGGCGCCAACTCCGTATTCCGCGATGGCTGCCGTCGCCGCTTCGCATAAGAGAGGATCACTCGCAAGGCCGAGATAGTCGTTCGAAGAGAAGTTTACCAGCCGCCGGCCGACGATCTGCACCTCCGGCGCCTGGGCGCTGCCGATCTCGCGCAGCTTCCGGTGCAGCGATTGCGCGCGCAATTCGTGCAGCTCCGCGTTGAAAAGATCGCTCATATCGCCGCGTTTAGCGGCTCCAGTTTAGATTCGGAGCGCCCAAGTAAGAAGCGCCGCGGAATCAGACCAGACGTTAGGTTTTGGGTCGCCGAGGACTACTGCAATGACGTCGCGCCCGGGGCGAGCACCGCTAGAGATAAGACAGTGGCCGGCTGCATCCGTGTAGCCGGTTTTCATGCCGTTACAATACGGCAGGCGCCTGAGGACTTTATTGGTGTTCTCGAGCTCACGTGTGCGTCCGTCCGAGTAGCGGAAGACGATCTGCGGCAGGCAAACAATCGAGCGGATCGTCGGATTCGCGTACGCCGCGCGCGCGATGATCGATAAATCACGGGCGGTGGAGTATTGGCCTGGCACAGGCAAGCCGTTCGGGTTAACGAAGTGAGAATTCATGGCTCCCAATGAACGTGCCTTCTCGTTCATCACGTCGGCGAACCCGTCGAGACTGCCGCCGGCGTCGCGCGCGAGGCAACGGGCGACGTCGTTACAGCTTTTTACGAGCAAGGCACGCAGAAGATCGATGCGCTGGTACGTTTCACCGGCCTTGATGTTGAGCTTCGTGGGCTCGGCGTATGTATCTACCGGCGCCACGGCCACCGAGCGGTCGAGATAGCCGCGCTCTGCGACGATCAGCGCAGTGAGCAACTTCTGAGTACTCGCCGCGGCTCTCGGTGCGTCGGCGTTTTTCTCGTACAACACATCGCCCGATCTCGCATCGATCACGATCACGGCGGCTGCGCGCGTGTTCGGCACGCCGTCCGGCAATGTTGACGGCTCGGGTTCGCGCTCGACTGCTTCGGCACGCTTGACCGGTGTGCTCGATTTCTTCTTTTTAGTCGGAGCGGCGACAGCGGTCGCGCAGATACAACACAGCAGCGCGATCCAGAGCTGCGGTTTACGCAGGACGGAATGGCGCAGACGTTTCACGGCGCTGAAATTGCGGTATGCGTGTGTTGTTCGCAAGGCCGCTCCAAAGCGCTACCATCCGGGCCGCGCTGGATCAGCTCTATCTCGTAGCCTTCCGGCGCGTCGATGAACGCGATCGCACCGCCGCTGCTGTTCTTGTGCGGCCCATCGGAGAGCGGGTAACCTTTCGCCGCCGAGTGCTTAGCGAACTCCTCGATGTCGTCTACTTCGAACGCGAGATGTGTCAGATCCGGTCCAATCACGACGGGACCGCTCCCATCAAACTTGCAGAGCTCGACTTCTTCCTCGCCGCCAGGCGCTTTGAAAAACACTAGCTGCGAGCCGCGTCCCGAAGTGTGGCGTCGTGTTTCTTCCAGACCCAGAACCTCTTTATAGAATGAAACGGTCTTCTCTAGATCTGAGACACGGTAGCGCGTGTGCAGGAGGCGTTTGATCATGGAGCGGACTCTAGCGCGGCTTCTTGGAAGTCCAACCAACCAGAACCAAGCTGATATCGTGCCTAGTGTTCGTTCAGCGATTGTGATTCCTTCAATCCAATGAAGCTCGTGATTGCCGCAACTGGGGCCAGCGGCACGGTTTACCTGCAGCGACTGCTCGACCAGATCGACGCAACGACCAACGATATTCACCTCGTCCTGAGCGGTCATGCAAAACAAGTCGCGGCGCAGGAGACGGACAGCTTGAACGTCCCGCCCGGGGTGATGAGACATCCGGAAAATGACCTAAATGTGCCGTATGTCAGCGGTTCCGCACGATTCGATGCGATGGTGATTGTGCCCTGCTCGATGTCCACACTAGGACGGCTGGCGAGCGGCTCGGGCGAGAACGCAATTCTGCGCGCGGCCGACGTGTTCCTCAAGGAGCGGCGCAAACTGATCGTTGTGCCGCGCGAGACACCATGGAGTTTAGTCCACGCGCGGAACGTCGTTACCTTGCTCGAAGCGGGAGCGGTTGTGCTGCCGGCGGTGCCCTCGTTCTACAATCGCCCCCGGTCAGTGGACGACGTCGTCGATACGGTGGTCTGGCGGATCATCGATCAACTGGGGCTGCCGAACCCGCGCGCCTACCGCTGGAAGACGGACAGCGCAGCAGAGTTCGGAACGCAAAGTTGAAACTCGAAGGCTGGCGCGCGCGAGTTGTCATCGCGGTGGGGTTTCGCCTGCTGCAACTCTGGGCGCGCACTCTCCGGTTCGAGATTGAAGATCGTGCGGACCTTATCGGCACTCGTCCGATGCCGCGCTACATCGGCGCACTGTGGCACAATCGCCTGCTGCTCCTGCCACATGTGATTCGCCGCTTTCTCCCACAGCGGCACGGCGCGGCTCTCATCAGTGCGAGCCGCGACGGCGCGTTGCTCGCTGATCTCGTTCAACGTTTCGGATTCGACGTGGTGCGCGGCTCGAGTTCTCGAAAGGGCATAACGGCGATGTTGCAACTCGCCGACGTGATGGCGAAAGGCCGTGACGCTGTGATCACACCCGATGGTCCCCGCGGACCTGCGTACGAAATCGGGCCAGGGATTGTTTTCCTTGCGCAGAAATCCGGGGCCGCCGTCGTGCCGATCAACATGGAGTACTCCAGCTACTGGCGATTGCGGAGCTGGGATCGCTTCGTCCTGCCGCGGCCGTTTTCCAAAGTACGCGTAATCTTCGGTGTGCCACATCAAGTGCAGTTGTTGACGCACACCGAAGACGATTTTGAATCCGAGCGGATGCGTTTACAGAATGCCATGATGCAGGTCGTGGAGATGCGCTGATTCTATGGCTCGAATAATCGATGGCCGCGCGATCGCGGAGGGCGTCTATGGGCAGCTTCGCGGTGAAATCGCGGAGCTGAAAGCCCGCGGCATTACGCCAGGCTTGGCAGTTGTACTCGTCGGCGATGACCAGGCGTCGCGCGCCTATGTGCGGTCAAAGGACAAGATGTGTCGGGAGCTCGGGCTGCATTCAGTCAAGCTCGAGCTGCCGGCGAACACCACGCAGGAAGAACTGCTCGCGCGTGTCGATGAATTGAATCGCGACAATGCCGTCCACGGAATTCTTGTACAATCTCCGCCGCCGAAGCAGATCGATGAAGCCGCGATCATTCGAGCTTTGGATCCCGGGAAAGACGTCGACGGATTCCATCCCCTGAATGTCGCGAAGCTGGCACTCGGCGATGATTCAGGATTTGTCCCATGCACACCGCTGGGATGTCAGCGTTTACTCGTTGAAGCTCGTATAGACATTGACGGAGCTCACGTTGTCGTGCTCGGGCGCAGCATGATCGTTGGGAAGCCCGTCGCGTTGCTGCTCATGCAAAAAGCCCGGCATGCGAATGCGACGGTGACAGTAGTACACTCACGCAGTCGGAACCTGCAGGAGATTACACGCTCGGCGGACATCATCATTGCTGGCATCGGTCAGGCGCATTTCGTCAAAGCCGGGCACGTGCGCGATGGCGCGGTTGTCATCGATGTCGGTATAAACCGCGTGGACGATGCATCTGTGCCGCGAGGCAGTCGGCTTGTTGGCGATGTTGCGTTCGATGAAGTCGCACAAAAGGCGTCGGCGATCACGCCGGTGCCAGGCGGAGTAGGCCCGATGACCATTGCGATGTTGATGGCGAATACGGTCAAGGCTTGCCGCCAGGCCGCGCGCTAAATTCCGTGCGCGAGATCAGCTAACGATCTTCGCTGTTAACACCCGCAGCAAAGACCGCGGCAGCAGCGAGGTTCGCAGCAGCGCTGAGGTGATACGCGGTGAAAGCACAGCCGTCCGTGCGAGGCGGTTCACCCAGAGCCGCCCGCGATATAGCTGCTCGTGTGCTGCTGCATAGGTTTGCGCGGTCGCGAGTGCGTCGGCCCCGTTGACAAGTGTCGCGATCGAAGCAGCGGCTATTTCTCCAGAGCGCAAGGCGTAGAAAATTCCTTCGCCGGTAAACGGCTCGACCACGCGAGCTGCATCGCCGACCAGAAACAGCCGGTTTTGAGCCGGACGCAAAGCAGTGCGGCGCAACGGCGTAATGGTTCGCCACGTTTGCTCCCTCGAAAGCTTGAACTCCTTCTCCGACCATGCCCGCAGCGATTTGATGCCGGCGGCATTGCTGACAAGGCAGAGATTCAGCTCTGCATTTCCAATCGGCGCCTGACCAGAGTAACCCTCCCGCCGAAATTGCAGGACGACGCGTTCACCGAAATCAGTAGGCAATGGGACATGTGCCTGTAATCCAATGCGCTCGTGTTGAAACTTCGGCAACAACCCAAGCAGACGCGCGACCGTGGAATTTCGACCGTCCGCCGCTACGAGTATACGGGCGGCATGATTCACACGGCCCGCAGTTATCCGCCAGTGCTGGGAGGAACCAGCGGGTGGTGTAATCGCAGTGACGGTAGTTTCCTCGGAAACTATGGCGCCGAGTTCCGCTGCGCGCGTGACGAGCAAGTGGTCGAACAGACTGCGTTTCACCGCGATTTCGGCGCCTTCCGGCAATTCGACGCTTACGGTTCTGCCGCCGATCGCGACGAAATCAATGCGCTGCAGCTTCCCGTGCGGCAGTGTTCGTAGCCGCTCGGCGATCTGCAGCCGCTCGAATACCGGCTCCGCGGCGGGGTTGATGCAGTCGCCGCAGACCTTCTCGCGCGGGAATCTTTCGCGCTCCAGAACGAGCGTCCGTAATCCTGCCCGCGCGCAGAATGCGGCGCAGCAGGCCCCAGCCGGACCACCGCCGACGATTGCCACATCGAAACCCTCCACAATGCCGCAAGTGTAGCGCGCGCGCACGACTCCCGTGCAAACCATCTGGCCGCGAAGCATCGACTTCGTCAGCCGCGCGCGTAGTAAGCAGCAGCAACACATGAGCTGGTCTATCCCAATATTTCGCATCAGTGGCATTCTTGTTCGGATTCACGTCACGTTCCTGCTGCTGCTGGCGTGGCTCGGCTTCGGCTACTACTCGCAAGGCGGATCAGCCGCTGCCGCGGGCCGGGTCTTCTTTATCCTTCTGCTTTTCGCGTGCGTTCTGCTGCACGAGTTCGGTCACGCCTTCGCGGCGAAGGCGTTCGGGATTAACACGCCCGACATCACACTGCTGCCGATAGGCGGCGTCGCGCGGCTCGAGCGCATGCCAGAGAAGCCGGGCCCGGAACTGATCGTGGCACTGGCAGGTCCGGCGGTAAATGTAGTGATCGCGCTTGGCTTATTTGTCGTGGTGGGATTCCGCGGGATTCTCGATGCCGCAACTGTTGAGGCACCGAACATGATGGTGCAACTGATGGTGATCAATGTATGGCTCGTGTTGTTCAACTTGCTCCCTGCGTTTCCAATGGACGGCGGGCGTGTGTTGCGCGCATTACTCGCGACGCGGCTCAACTATGCGCGTGCGACTCAGATTGCGGCGACGGTGGGGCAGGGGTGCGCATTCATCTTTGGTTTCATCGGGCTCTTTGGAAATCCGATGCTGATATTCATTGCGCTCTTCATCTACATCGGCGCCTCACAGGAAGCAGCCGTAGCGCAGATGCGCGATGTTTCGCGAGGCATGCCGGTTTCAAGCGCGATGGTGCGCGAGTTCCGCACGCTTTCTGTCGACGCGACGCTGTTGGAGGCGGTCGATGCACTGCTTGCTACGTCGCAGCATGATTTTCCAGTGGTGAAAGCAGACGGCACGATCGCGGGCGTGTTGCTCAGGCAGGATCTGATTGCGGCTTTACGCCGGGACGATCCGGCGATTCGCGTCGGCGATGTGATCAGACGCGGCGTGCCGACTGTAACAACCGGCACGCCATTTGATGAAGCGTTCCGAGTCATGCAGGAGTCGAATTGTCCGGCTGTTCCGGTAGTGGACGGCATGCAGCGCCTAGTCGGCTTGCTTACTCCCGAGAACGTGAGCGAGCTGATGATGGTTCATTCGGCTCTGCCGCGGCGGCGCGTTGCTTAGCACGATTCATTTCGCCGTGACGCTCGGCTAACCCGCTTGTTACGGTTGGCGACTGTGCGCCTCATTGCCTTTCTTCTGCTCCTTCCGTTTCTTCCATTTGTGACGAGCGTTCTTGCCGACCAGTTGTCTCAGGAATTCGATGTGCTGATCAAAGGCGGCACTGTGTACGACGGCACAGGCGCGCAGGCGCGGCAGGCGGATATCGCGCTGCGAGGCGACCGGATTATCGGTGTTGGAGAATTCGGGAACGCGCAGGCAAAGTCGATGATCGACGCCACCGGCCTCGCTGTGGCGCCCGGCTTCATCAACATGCTCTCATGGTCGGGCGAGTCCCTGATCGAAGACGGCCGGTCGCGGAGCGAGATCCAGCAGGGCGTCACGACCGAGATCATGGGCGAAGGCAACTCGATGGGCCCGTTGAACGACGCGATGAAGCAGCGGGTCGTCGCGGAGCAGTCCAATATCAAATACGACATTAAGTGGAACACGCTCTCGGAGTATCTGCGTTACCTCGAGGAGCGAGGCGTCAGCGCGAATGTCGCGTCATTCCTCGGCGCGACCACGGTTCGTGAATATGTGATCGGTTTGGAAGACAAGCAGCCGACGCCGGAGCAGCTGAACCAGATGCGCGAACTCGTGCGGCAGGAGATGGAAGCGGGAGCGCTCGGCATTGGATCCTCGCTGATTTATCCGCCCGCGTTCTATGCGAAAACGGAGGAGTTGATCGAGCTTTGCAAAGTGGCGGCGAAGTATCACGGCAAATACATCTCGCACATACGGAACGAAGGAACGCGATTGCTGCCGGCGCTTGACGAGCTGATCCGGATCAGCCGTGAAGCTCGCATCCCGGCCGAGATTTATCACATCAAAGCCTCCGGCAGCGCGAACTGGTCGAAGCTGGATGAGGTCCTCAAGAGAGTGGAAGCCGCGCGCAACGAGGGACTTTCAATCACAGCCGACATGTACACCTACCCCGCAGCGGGCACCGGCCTCGATGCGTGTCTGCCGCCATGGACTGCCGACGGCGGAAAGCCGGAGTTGTTCAAGCGCCTGCGCGATCCTGACACCCGCGAGAAGATCGCAGCCGAAGTTCGCAAACCAAGTAATGAATGGGAGAACTGGTACATCGCCGCCGCGTCGCCCGATCGGATTTTGCTGTGCGACTTCAAGTCCGAGAAGCTCAAGCCGCTCACAGGCAAAACGCTCGCGCAAGTGGCGGAAATGCGCGGCAGCGACCCTGTCGACACGCTGATGGATTTAATCGCTGAAGACGAGTCGCGGATCGGCACCGTTTACTTCACGATGTCGGAAGAGAATCTGAAGAAGGAGATCGCGCAGCCGTGGGTTTCGTTCGGCTCAGACGAAGCCTCCCAGGCACCGGAAGGTCCTTTCTTGAAATCCAATCCGCACCCGAGGGCCTACGGAAACTTCGCGCGCGTGCTCGGGAAATATGTGCGCGAGGAGAAGATCATTTCGCTGGCGGAAGCGGTGCGGCGGCTGAGTGGATTGCCGGCAACGAATCTCGGGCTGGACGATCGCGGATTTCTGCAGGAAGGCATGTTCGCTGATGTCGTTGTGTTCGATCCAGAAACGATCAACGATTATGCTACGTTCGAGAAACCGCATCAGTACGCGACGGGCATGAAGCACGTCTTCGTGAATGGGGTGCAGGTGCTGAGAGACGGCGAGCACACAAACGCGAAGCCGGGCCGCGCGGTATGGGGACCAGGTAAACGATAGCTGGAGCCCGCAGGCTGCGCTGGTTGCAAATCGCCACCCGAGGCGGGACGCTGCTTGCGCCAATGGCGTCTGCATTGCCGAAAGAGAAACCGGATTTTGCAAAGCGCGTTCACGACGTGCCACATAAGCCCGGTGTGTACCTGATGCGCGACCGGTTCAATCGCGTGATCTACGTGGGAAAGGCGCGCGACCTGCGAAAGCGTGTCGGCTCGTATTTCATACCGTCGAAGATGGTCCAGGCGGACCTGAAGACGCGCGCGATGCTTGATGCGGTGTGGGACTTTGAGTTCCACACCGTCGCAAGCGAACCGGAATCGTTGCTCCTCGAAGGGAAGCTGATCAAGGAATACCGGCCGCGGTACAACGTCTCGTTCCGGGATGACAAACGTTTTCTGCTCGTCAAAGTCGACCCGACGGAAGAATGGCCGCGATTTCGTCTGGCGCGGTTCAAGAAGGATGACGGCGCGCGTTACTTCGGCCCGTATGCACATGCCGGTGCGCTGCGGCAGACTCTGAATTTCATGCGCAAGAAGTTTGGCGTGCTGACGTTCGGCCGCGGCTCTCCAGCGGAGCGCGAGCTTAAGTCGTCTACTTACCAGGTGCCGTTCCGTCTGAGTGAGATCAACGCGGAGCAATATCGCGCGCGTGTGCTGCAGGCGTGCGATTTCCTCGAAGGGCAATCCCTCGAGCTGATCGGCGCTCTGGAAGACGAGATGCGCAAAGCGGCGGAGAAGCTCGACTTCGAAAAGGCCGCCGAGTTGCGAAACATGCTCGACGATCTGCGGCGAACAACGAAACCGATGCGGCGCTTCACGCGGCACAGTCTGCCGAGCGCGATTGATCCCGCGGCGGATGTCGACTCGCTCAAGGATGCGCTTCAACTGCCGCGAGCGCCTGCAGTGATGGAGTGTTTCGACATCTCGAACATCTCCACGACGCATGTTGTCGCATCCATGGTCTGCTTCCGGAACGGCGCGCCGGACAAGGATAATTACCGGCGCTACCGAATCAGAACGGTAGAGGGACAGGACGACTTTGCGAGCATGGCCGAAGTCGTGCGGCGGCGCTACTCGCGCGTACTGCTGCAGGCACGTGAGGCGCATCCGGATGCAGCGGAGTTCTCACAGGAAAACGCGAACGAAGCACTCGAACGGCTGCAGGTGGATGCGGGTGAGGGGAGCACCGCTGCATCGAAGTTTGTTGCCGTGCGACTGCCGGATTTAGTCATCGTCGATGGCGGCAAAGGGCAACTCTCATCCGCGTGTCGCGAGCTTCAGCGGCTGGGACTGCATGAACTGCCGATCATTGGGCTGGCGAAGGAATACGAGGAGATCTATCGACCAGGTCGTGCATTGCCGTTGCAGCTGCCGGTCGATTCGGATGCGCTGCGGTTACTCCAACGCATCCGGGACGAAGCGCATCGGTTCGCTAATACATATCATCAGCTTTTGATGAAGAAGCGCGTCGGCGAGAGCATTCTTGATGACTGCCCCGGCGTGAGCCAGAACCGGAAGAGCCTGCTGCTGCGCCGCTTCGGCTCCGTGAGCCGGCTGCGGAAAGCCAGTATCGAGCAGATCGC
>JACDHZ010000162.1 GCA_013820755.1 Chthoniobacterales bacterium | reverse complement strand
CGCGTTCTGCGCCATCGATAAAGGTGCCGTTTGCGCTCACGACAATTAGGTCATCGTTAGCTGGACTTAGCTGCTCAAAGACCTGATCAACGCACCGTGCGGCGTCGCGTTGTCGCTCGAAATTGCAACCAGGCTCGATTCGTTCGATGATGACCAGTCCCTCGCGATCGAGCAACACCGCCCCGGCTCCTTCGCTAAGGATGGTGCCGCGTGGCTGTGCACCGAACGGCTCAATTGGCGGCGCGGCACGGAGCAGACGCCAGCGTTGATAGGCGTCGCACAGCAGCCAATCGGCTTCTTCAGCGCCGACTACCAGGCAGCGATCAACGTCGGGACCAAGCATCAAGTCCTCCGCCATTTTCAACGCCAGCACGCCCACCGCACCATCTCCGACGAGAGTGTAAGTTGCGCCAGTGAGGCCGAGGATTGCGGCGAGATGACTGGCCGGCGCATTGAACACGGTTTCGGGAAAGAGCAGCGGACTTGCAGCTTGCGCGCCGGATTCCACGACATCGTGATAGAAGCGCTTCGTGTAGATAACGCCGCCGTTAGAAACTGCAAAAATAACAGCTGTCCGCTTAGCGCTTTCCGGATCGAGGGTTACGTTCGCTTGTCGCAGCGCAGCCAGGCCGGCTGCCGCAGCAAAACGGGAGATTGCACTCGAACGGCGTAAGCGGGAATGAGGCGGTAGCTCTCCGATTGCTGCCGGACGAATGCGGAACACCGGAAATGTGCGCCCATCGAGCGTACTCGCGATTTCCTCCGATTCGGCAGTTTCTCCGTCGAGCAGGCGTTGCCAAACTTCCGCCAAGCCACTGCCGAGCGGCGTGACCCAGCCCATGCCGCCGATCCGCAGACTCATGCAACTGGCGCGCGAAAAATGACGGATGCGTTTGTGCCGCCGAACCCGAAGGAATTGGAAAGCACGATGTGCACGGTGGCAGGGCGTGCCTCGTTCGCAACAATATTGAGGTCGAGAGCCGGATCGGAGTCGCGGAAGTTGATGTTTGGCGGCAGCATCTGATCGCGGACAGCTAGAATGCTGATGACGGCTTCGATGGCGCCAGCTGCACCAAGCGCGTGACCCATCATTCCCTTTGTGGAGCTTACCGGGACATGTCCGAAGAGTTCCGCGATCGCCTTCCCTTCAGCCGCATCATTGAACGGAGTCGCCGTGCCGTGGGCGTTAATGTAATCGACGGCGTCGGCTCCAAGGTTGGCGCTCTGGAGTGCCCGTTCCATTGCCTGACGTGCGCCGCTGCCGGAAGGATTTGGCTGGGTCAGGTGATGGTTATCGGTGGAGAGGCCGTATCCGACGACTTCTGCAAGAATGTTCGCGCCACGCGCCTTCGCGCTTTCGAAATTCTCTAACGCAAGAACGGCCGCGCCTTCGCCTAGAATCAACCCCGTGCGACGGCTATCAAACGGCCGGCATTTCTCAGGCGTCGCGGCTTGTAACGAGTCGAATCCGACGAATACCAGCTCCGAAATCGCATCATATCCGCCGGTAAGGACCTGTTGATATCGGCCGGAGCGGATGCACTCAAATGCATGGCCGATCGCGTTGGTGCCCGAAGCGCAGGCATTCGCGATTACCTGACACGGGGCGGAAAGCCCAACTGCGTCCTGCGCATCCATGACCGGCTTTTGCGGCGTGTAGTTCGCGATCATGGACGCTGAGCGCCGCATCCGGCCGCGGGTGTGTAGCGACCGGTAGTACTCCTCGCCGAATGTCATCCCGCCGCTAGTCGTGCCGACGACGGTGAGCTGCGGTTTAAACGCGGGCTCCTGCTCCAATGCTTCTCGCAGCGCGGTAATCATCATTTTTGCAGCGCGATGCAGCCGCCGTCGCTTAGGACTTGCAACTTCCCCGACATCGAGATCCTCATCAGGTATCTGGCCCGCGGTTTGGCAACGGCATTGGTCCACCGCAAAACGTTCGACTGCGCTGATGCAGTCGCGCGCCTGACGTAACGATGTCACGGTAGGTTCAAGACCACGGCCGAGCGGACTGAGTATCCCCGCTGCGACGACAGCGACGCGAACATCCCGCGGGCGTCCATTAGCATGAATGTCAGGCATTCCCTAGCGTGCGTGCACCCGATTCCACTTGCTTTTGCGCCCGACAAGGTCTAGGCATCACGCGCAAAGAAAACGGTAGCTCGGGTAGTTGGTGGATTGTCAGTTGAGTTTATCAGTGGCGATTTGAAATCCGATGAGCGGGAACAGTAACCTGGCGGCGTTTTCCACAATAAACTCAGATGGGAACTAAATTATACGTAGGAAACCTTTCCTTCAACACGACCGAAACGGATCTTCAGGATCTTTTCGCTCAAGCGGGACCAGTTCAAGAGGTCACGCTGATGCAGGATAAGTTTACCGGCAAATCGCGCGGCTTCGCCTTTGTGACGATGACCTCAGAACAGGATGCGCAGAAGGCAGTCTCTGAATTCAATGGCAAGAGCGTCGACGGCCGGCCGTTAACTGTAAACGAAGCTCGCCCACGTGAAGCTCGCCCGCCAGGCGGCGGTGGTGGCTACGGTGGCGGCGGACGTAGCGGCGGCGGTGGTGGCTACGGCGGTGGCGGCGGCGGCTATGGTGGTGGCGGTGGCGGCTACGGCGGCGCAGGCGGCGGCGGTGGACGCCGTGATGGCGGCGGACGCAGCGGCGGACGCGGCCGGTAGCGACGAACTAACTTTTCACGAAAAGCGTCTGACGAAAGTCAGGCGCTTTTTTTGTTTCTTTGCGCTTCTACGGTGCCCGCACACAAGTTTTCAGCCGTTAAAGAACGCATTGGGCGTGCGACTTGCGATATAAGTGAAACAACAAGAAGCAATCCTCACCAAATTCCTCTTATGGCTGACGAACAAAACAAGCAGACAACTCGAATCGAGGCTTCTTCCACGGAAGAGGACGTCTCGGTTGTATCGAAAACGCAGGCCGGTGCTGCGGCAGGTGCTGTCGTAGGCAGCGTTGCCGGGCCGGTGGGTGCAGTAGTGGGCGGCGTGCTTGGAGCACTAGCCGCAAAAGCGTCTGACAATCCTCAGAACGTGGAGTCGGCAAAGAGCGGTCTTTCTTCAGCGGCAGGTGCAGCCGGGCGAGTTGTAGGCGCGGCGGGGCGGGCAGTTGGGCTGGGGTCGAGCGGGTCGTCGAAGAGTCAGAGTAGCGGCAGCGGGAAGTCCTCAGGCGGCAAGAGCAGCGGTGGGAGTTCGAAGAGTAGTTCGTCTAGCGGCAAGAAATCTTCCTCCTCAAAAGGTCGCGGTGCGAAATCGTCAAGCTCGAGCCGTTCGTCTTCCACCAGTAAGTCCTCGGGCGGGAAGTCTTCCGGCGGGAAAAAATCTGGCGCCCAGAAATCGGCCGGCCGCAGCAGCAAGAGCTCTGGTTCGAAGTCGTCCAGCTCGAAGAAGTCAGATTCCGGCGGTTCTCGCGGCGGAAAATCGAGCGGCAAAAGCTCAGGCGATTCAAAGAAGAGCTCCGGTGCCTCAAGCAAGAGCAGCTCGCGGGGTTCTAAGTCTAGCGGTGGACGTTCCTCCGGCGGCAAGAGCGGCGGGCGTAAGGGCGGTAGCAGTAGAGGTGGCGGAGGCAGAGGCGGAAGCAAAAAGGCGACTGTCTCAGTCACCGTGCGGGCGAAGGGCGCTTCGGGCCGTTCGTCGAAGTCCAGCAGCGGCGGAGGCAAATCCTCTTCGAGATCTTCGTCGTCGGGTAAGGGCAGCGGGAAGTCGCGGAGACCGCGCTAGCGTTTTCCACTGCACAATAGTGCGTGCGCTGGGCAGGGCTGGATTCGAACCAGCGAAGGCGTAAGCCAGCGGATTTACAGTCCGCCCCGTTTGGCCACTTCGGTACCTACCCGTTCAGCGCGAGCGTTGATATAGGCTTGGCAGATATACGTCGCAAGTTACCATTTGGCGCTCGTCGCGCCTGTTGGGTGAGAGTCACCGCGCCTTGGGGGCAGCAAAGAATTCTTGAATCGCATCGGCGACGGCGACCTGTGCCTCGCGTGTAAGCTCGGGGTAAATCGGGAGGGCCAATGTCTCTTGGGCAGCGCCTTCCGTACCGGGCAGATCGCCTTCCTGGTAGCCAAGATATCGAAAGCATTGCTGCTGGTGCAGGCCTACCGGGTAATAGATCGCGGTGCCGATTTCGCGACGGGTCAGGTGTTCAAGTAGTCCCTCGCGATTTGTCGTCCGCACGACATATTGATGATAGATGTGATGGCTCGTTAGACCGGCTGCGCGGTAGGGCTCGGCTGGAAAGGTGAGATGTTCGCCGAGACCGCGCCGGCTGAATTCCTCACGATAAACATCGGCTACTCCCCGGCGCGCCGCGGACCAGCCGTCAAGGTGTGGCAGCTTCACCTTCAACACGGCTGCCTGGATCTCATCAAGGCGGAAGTTGCCACCAATAAAGCCGTGGAAGTATCGCTGCTCCATGCCGTGCTGCCGGCAGATCCGGAGCCGTTCCGCGAGGGTATCGTCGCGGCAGATGAGCAATCCGGCATCGCCCGCGGCGCCTAGATTTTTGGATGGATAGAAGCTGAAGCATCCGCAGAGTCCCATTGTGCCCGCTTGTGCGGTGCCGTTCTTCCCAGGGTATTCGGCTCCGATAGCCTGCGCGGCATCTTCGATAACCTGCAGTCGAAAACGCTGCGCGATCGCGATGATCGGGTCCATATCGCAGCACAACCCAAACAGGTGAACCGGCATTACCGCGCGTACGGTTCGCCCGGCGCTATCGACGATGGAGCCGTCTTGCCGCTCCTGACACTGGCTCTCAAGATACTCCTCCAGTGCGAGCGGCGAGATGTTGTACGTGACGGGATCAATATCGACAAACGCGGGCATCGCGCCAACACGGGCGATGCAGCCGCCGGTGGCGAAGAATGTGAACGGAGTGGTGATAACCGCGTCGCCAGGTCCAATGCCGAGTGCCATCAGAACGGCCAGCAGCGCGTCTGTCCCAGACGAAACGCCGATCGCGTGCGGCACCCCGCAATAGGCGGCGATCGCTGCTTCAAACGCGCGCACTTTCGGACCGAGGATGAACTCCTGGGTTGCAAAGATCTCGCTGATTTCGGCGTGGATTGGCTCGACAAGCGTGCGGTATTGTTCGCTTAGGTCCAGCAAGGGCACGCGCATGGCGCGCCAAGCATGGCAGCTTCGATTAGCCGATCAACGGGAACTTTGGCGCGCGTCGCGCACGTTGACTTCGAGGGCCGGTAAGCTACGATCGGCCGCATGTCGCTGATCCGCGGGGCTTTTTGGCTTGCCCTGTTCGCCTTCTTTACGTTCGCGTTCGTCGTGCTGTTCGAGTACGGAACTGCGGATTTCGCGAATGGTTTCAAGACCGAATTCGTAAAAGCGAAGGCGTTCGTGATGCAGGCTGGAAAGCCGGCGAAGAACGACAAGCCGAAGAAGTGACTGCGCCGCGGAGCGCAGGCAGCTAGCAAACGAAGTCCAACTCGACAGCGCGCTGAAGATATCCACCACGTTCGGCCCGCGCCAGAAACTCCCGAATCGCGGCACGCCCGGCCTCGCCGAAGTCTCGCGTGTAGTGATTCACGTACATCCCAATGAACTCGCCCGCGAGAACCGTGTCCATGTCACGGGCGTAAGGCATCGAGTGGCGCACGGCTTCAGCGCGATGCGAGAGCCCGTAATCGATGCTCTCGCGCATAATCTCGAGCAGATCGTGGCGCACAGGCGGTGCGATGTCTTTTCGCAACACATTCCCTCCGAGAGGTAGCGGCAGCCCGGTCTCCCTTTTCCACCATTCGCCGAGATCGATCACCTTCGTAAACCCGCTACGTGCATAAGTGAGCTGGCCTTCATGGATGATCAGGCCGGCCGTGGCTCTCCCGTTTTTCACCGCCTCAAAAATTTGGTCAAACGGTACCACGATGAATTCGAACTCCCCGAGGTAAAGTTGCAGCGCGAGGTAAGCGCTCGTCATTCTTCCGGGGATCGCAATCGTCTTTCCGCGCAGCCACTTGCGAATTTCTTTGTCGCTCTGCATGGAGGCGCATCAACGCTCACGACCATCGGCCCGTAGCCGTCTCCCATGCTGGCGCCGCACGGCAGCAGCGCGTACCGGTCGCTCACGTACGCATACGCGTGGATCGAATCGCGGAGATGCGCAGGTCACCACGCAGAGCGCGCTCATTTAACGTCTGGATATCCTCGAGCCGGTGCTCAAAGCGATAGCCGCGGAGATCGATCTTGTTCTCCGCCATCGCGTAAAACATGAACGCGTCATCCGGATCAGGAGAATGTCCGAGGGTAAAAACGGGCGAAGTGGCAGACACGGCGCTCATGCTACGCTGCCTCACACGTGGCGCAATTCACCGGTCCGAGCGATAGTGGCAAGCCGAGATACGC
>JACDHZ010000309.1 GCA_013820755.1 Chthoniobacterales bacterium | reverse complement strand
GTTGAAGGATCTTTTCCGCGCTGTTCCGCTCGTGTTCGCGCGCTCGCGCTCGCTCAGCGATCGCCTGGTTTCCCTCGGCTGCCCGGCAGAGAAGCTCCGTCTGTGCCGAACCGGAGTGCCCCTGAAAGACTTCCCCTACGTGCAACGCGAAGCGCCGGTCGATGGAAAGTGGCGATTGCTACAAGCATGCCGCCTCATTCCGAAGAAGGGCGTGGCAACTACGCTCTGCGCTTTCGCCATCTTCCAGAAGGAATTCCCAAACGCGGAGCTTTCGATTGCCGGAAAAGGTCCGCTGCAGGCACACCTCGAGGAGCTTGCGGAAGAACTTGGCATTGCATCCAAGGTGCACTTCCACGGCTTTCTTTCGCAGCCACAACTGATGGACCTTTACGCCCGCTCTCACATCTTCATGCATCCAAGCGAGACTCCGCCGGACCAGAACCAGGAAGGCATCCCCAACTCGGTTCTGGAAGCGATGTCCACCGGCCTGCCGATAGCGGCGACCCGGCACGGCGGAATCCCGGAAGCGGTCGAGGAAGGCCGCGGAGGATTTCTAGTCGAAGAACGGGATTTCGAAGCGCTTGCCGCCCGAATCGAAGAGATTGCGCGCTCGCCGTATGCTTTTCGCGAGATGGGCGTGCTTGGCAGCGAATTTGTAGCCGCGAATTTCGAGCAATCCGCACAGATCCGGCAGCTCGAGGCACATTATGATGAGGCTGTCCGAATGACGGCTGCGACAGAGAATGCACCGCACCGCGCCCGCGCAGAAGTATCGGGGAGTTTCGCCGAGCGAGCAACGGCGAAGTAGCGCTACCGGAATCGTCTCGTTAGGGCGCCGCGAATTTTCCGGAAAGTCGCTTGTCAGGCGGAGAAAACCCGCTTTGGTATCGCCGCGCAAGCGCCCCTTGTGTTGAGTTGGTGACCTTTGCAGTCGCCGCTCGTACGAGAGACATCGGCCTCTTGCGTGCCCGACCTTTTTACCACATGCCGTTTCGTTTTTTCTTAATCCTGGCGCTGACCGCCGCGTTCGTGGGCACGAGCGCGGAAATGGCTTCTGCGCAGGAGACCGCGCATGGCAGCGGACACGAAGCAGCGCTTGAGGCGGGACCCGGCGGGGACGAGCATCACACCTTGCCGCTCAAGCCGGCGGAGCTGTTTCACATCGGGAAGTTCACCGTCACGAATTCGATGATGGTAACTTGGTTCGTCGCGGCGGGGATTATCCTCCTGGCGCAACTTGCGACGCGTAACATCAGGCCGGTGCCGACCGGATTGCAGAATTTTTGGGAGTGGATGGTCGAGAGCCTCTACAACTTTCTCGAAGGGATGATCGGCCGCGACCTGGTAAAGAAGACATTCTGGTTCTTTGCCACAATCTTCATCTTCATTCTTTTCCTGAACTGGTTTGGCCTTATTCCGGGCGTTGGCACCGTCGGCTGGGGACATCGCACCGCGAATGGCGGATTCGCGGTCATGACGCCACTGCTGCGCGGTGCGAACGCGGATCTCAATCTGACCTTTGCCATGGCGTGTACCTTCTTCGTCTGCTGGATGGTTTGGGCCGTCCAGGCGAATGGCTTCGGAGGCGTGATCACTCATCTTTTCGCACCAAAAGGCGACACGAAAGGCGTGCTGAAGTTCCTCATGATCTTCATTTTCTTTATCGTCGGCTGGCTGGAAATCGTCTCGATTCTCTTCCGTCCGATTTCCCTCAGCTTCCGGCTCTTCGGAAACATTTACGCTGGTGAGATCATGCTGGAGTCGATGGCGGTCGCAGGGGGGCAAGCATTCGCGTGGCTGATCTCAATACCATTTTACTTCCTCGAGGTGCTGGTCGGTTTCGTGCAGGCCCTCGTCTTCATGCTCTTGACAGCAGTGTTCACGTTGCTGATTGCCGCGCATCACGACGGCCCAGAGGCATCACACCATTAACAATTTTTGGCCATATGACCGTGGATCCCGCGGAGTGGCTGAAGAAACAACCCAACAAAAACTATGACATTACCACTATTGGCAGAGATTACCGGCAGCATTCACGTAGGACTCGCAGCGCTCGGCGCGGCGATCGGCGTGGGTCTGATTGGAATGGGCGCCGCTTCCGCGGTCGGCCGCAACCCCGGCGCTGCGACCCCGATTCTTGTGCAGGCGATTCTGGCGATCGCGCTGGCCGAGGCTATCGTGT
>JACDHZ010000308.1 GCA_013820755.1 Chthoniobacterales bacterium | reverse complement strand
GTGCTGCCGAGCCCGAGCGCGAGCACGAGCGCGACGGTGAGCGAGAAAGCCGGCGATTTGCGGAAGGTCCGGACAGCGAAGCGCAGATCCTGGAGCCGCGTTTCGAGGAAGTGCCCCATGCGAACTTCGCGGACCTGTTCCTTCACCTGTTCCGGTCCGCCGAGTTCCACCATTGCGGCACGACGCGCGTCTGTTTCACTTAAGCCTTCGCGCATCTTGGCCTGCGTGAGCAACTCCACATATGAGCTGACCTCTTCGCTCAGGTCGCGCTCGACCTCGTTCTTGCGCGTGGTGTTCCGAAACAGGCTCGCGATCCGGGACAACAGGCGCATGATAGAAGGCGCGTTCTAAAAAGCGATTTCGGGCCACGAATGGACACGGATGAAACACGGATAGGAGCGAATGCTGTCTTTCCCTGATCCGCGTTGATCCGTGTTCATCGGGCGTTTTCTTCTGCGTTATTCGTAGCGCAAAGCGATCACCGGATTCACGCGCGTCGCTTTCCGCGCCGGGATGTAGTTCGCGACCAGGGCGACGGCGATGAGGAGCAGGGAGACAGCTACGAAGGTGAGGACATCTGTTGGCGCGACGCCGAAAAGGAATCTCTGCATCACACGGGTAAGGCCGCAGGACGCGACGACGCCGATCGCAATCCCGATCAGCGTCAGCAGCATCCCGTTCCCGACGACCAGCCGCATGATGTCTGCACGGGTGGCGCCAAGTGCCATGCGGATGCCGACCTCGTGCGTGCGTTGCGTGGCCGAGTAATTCATCACGCCGTAAAGCCCGACCGACGCGAGCACGAGCGCCACGCCGGCGAAGATTGAGAGCAGCACTGTGTTGAAGCGCGGCCGCGCGATCGATTTCGAAATGACCTGCTTCATCGTGCGGACGTCCGCGACCGGTTGCTCTGGATCGAGCGCGCGGATTTCCTTTGCCACCGTCGTGCCGAAACGCGTTGCGTCGCCTGAGGTGCGCACGACCAGCGCCATACCGGAGTACGGCTCGCGTGGGTGCGGCCAGTAGATCGCGGTTTCGGGTTCCTTATTGAGCGCACCTTCCCGGATGTCCCCGACGACGCCGACGATCTCGTCGATCTCTCCGTCACCCCACGTCACCTCGATCCGCTTCCCGACCGGGTCCTGGTTCGGGAAATACTTCTTCGCCATCGTTTCGTTGATCAGCAGGACGCGCGAATCCTTGCCGTCGCGCTCATCGAGCAGCCGGCCTTTGAGCAACGGGATTCCCATGGCTTGGAAATACGTCGGTGTGATCACACGCACCTCGACGCCCGGTTCCTGGCCCGGTGCCGGCTCAGGTTGCCCGACGATTTTGAATCCGTCGCGCGCGGCAGGGCCGGTGAGCGGCAGATAACTGATCGCACCAACCGCCTGCACACCGGGCAGCGCGGCGATGCGGTCCTGCGCCTGCTTGAAGAAGTCGACGATCTGGTGCGGCTCCGCGTACTTCTTCTTCGGCAGCTGCGCGCGCATCGTCAGGACGTTCTCCGCGTTGAAGCCCGTCTCCACGGATTGCAGCTGCATGAAACTGCGAATCATCAGCCCGGCGCCAATCAAGAGCACTAGCGCGAGCGAGACTTCGGCGACGACGAACATGTTGCGGAACACTCGGCTGCGACCGCCGCTCGATCCGCGTGAGCCTTCTTTCAGGGCATCGTTCAAATCCGGCCGCGACGCTTGCAGCGCCGGGATCAAGCCAAAGAGCACACCGGTCAGCAGTGAGATTCCGAACGTGAAACCGAGGACGCGTGGATCGATCGTGATCTCGTTCAAACGCGGGATATTGTCGGGGCCGAACCCGATCAGCAACTGGATGCCCCAATAGGCGAGAGCCACGCCAAGCACGCCGCCCATCAGCGCGAGTAACACGCTTTCGGTGAGCATTTGCCTAACGAGTCGCATCCGGCCGGCGCCCAGCGCCGCGCGTAACGCCAGCTCCTTCTGTCGCGCGGCGGCGCGCGAGAGGAGCAGGTTCGCGACATTTGCGCAGGCGATCAGCAGCACGAATGCGACCGCCGCCAGCAACACGATCAGGATTGGCCGGATCTCGCCGACCACCTGCTCATGCATTGACATGACGTTGACGCCCCAGCCGGTGTTGAACTTCACGTGCGCCTGCTCGAGCTGTTTCGCGATCCCGGTGAGCTCGGCCTGCGCCTGCTGGATG
>JACDHZ010000161.1 GCA_013820755.1 Chthoniobacterales bacterium | reverse complement strand
CCACGATCTCCAGTCCGGCGGTATTGGTTCTAATTATCGAGCCGAGCCGCTCCGATGCGATCGCCAGACGAGCAGGCAAATCATTCCAGCAACTCTCCTGGAACCCTCCGCCATTCGGGTCAGAAAGTACCTGCTCGAGGAGATCCGCGAAGGGGGCGCCGGAATAGACGCGGGAGACTTCGGTCGCCGAACCTGTCGGTGGCGCGTCAAAGTCGGTATCGACGAACTCGATCGACTGATCAACACCTTCCGTCGTGAAGACGCGGCGGGTGAGCGAGTTGAAGAAGCTTTCGCCGATTTCCGAACGGAGCGATTGCGCGATGAGAGCCGAATACACAGCCTTGATGGCGGTCCAGATGGCGCGATCGGGAAAACGTTCGCCCATCAGATCTTTGATGGCGTTCGTCAGCCGATCGAGCGCTTCGGAATAAAGCCGGAGCCGCTCGGCAGCATCCTCATAGCCGCCGCGCCAGTCGCGTGCGAGAAAACGATCCCGCCCCCGGCGCGTAATCTCGTCAAACCGGGCCGAATAATCTTCGAGTGCGTTCCTCGCTTCTTCGGCACAGACCGCGGCGAGCCGACTGTCAGTCAGCGCCGGAGCCGCAGGCGAAACGCTTTGGTTCAATGAAACTGCTCTTGCTCGGTCGAGCCTTGCAGAGCAGCCGTGGAGCATGCGCCGCCCATGATCACCTGCGCGACCTCGTCGAAGTACCCGGTGCCAACCTCGTGCTGATGCTTGGTCGCGGTGTAGCCCGCCGCTTCCGCCGCGAACTCCTCTTGCTGTAACTCGGAGTAAGCCGCCATGCCGCGATCACGGTAACCGCGCGCGAGCTTGAACATGCTGTAGTTGAGCGCGTGAAAACCAGCGAGGGTGACGAACTGGAATTTGTAGCCCATCGCGCCGAGCTCGCGCTGGAATCTGGCGATCGACTCCTCGTCGAGCTTCGCGCGCCAGTTGAAAGACGGCGAGCAATTGTAGGCCAGTAGCTTGCCTGGAAATTCCTCATGGATGCTCTCAGCGAACTTCTTCGCTTCGCCGATGTCCGGCTTCGACGTTTCAAACCAGAGCATGTCGGCGTACGGCGCGTAGCTGAGTCCGCGCGAGATCGCCTGATCGATGCCGGGGCGGACATGGAAAAACCCTTCGGCCGTTCGCTCCCCGGTGAGAAATTCGCGATCACGCTCGTCTACGTCGCTGGTCAGAAGCGCCGCGCCGCCAGCATCCGTGCGAGCGATCACGACAGTCGGCACGTTGCATACGTCTGCGGCCAGCCGCCCCGCGATTAGATTCGTGATCGCAGTGCGCGTCGGCACGAGGACTTTGCCGCCCATATGCCCGCACTTCTTCTCACTCGCGAGCTGATCTTCGAGATGCACGCCAGCGGCGCCGGCTTCTATCATTGCCTTGATCAACTCGAACACATTCAGCGGTCCGCCGAATCCTGCTTCGGCATCAGCGACGATGGGCGCAAACCAATCAATGTCGCTCTTGCCTTCCGAGTGCGCGATCTGGTCTGCGCGTTGCAGAGCTTGATTGATGCGCTTGACGACCGCCGGAACACTGTTTGCCGGATACAAACTCTGGTCGGGATACATCTGACCAGCGAGATTTGCGTCGGCGGCCACCTGCCAGCCGCTGAGGTAAATTGCTTTTAACCCAGCCCTGACCTGCTGGACTGCCTGATTTCCCGTAAGCGCGCCGAGCGCTGGAACGAAGGCTTCAGTGTGCAGCAGTTCCCAGACCTTCTCGGCGCCGCGGCGCGCGAGCGTGTGCTCCGGAATGACGCTGCCCTGCAACCGTTGGACATCGCCTGACGAGTAAGTGCGTTCGACGCCGTCCCAACGCGGATCGCTTGCCCAATCAGTCGGAGTTCGGTTCGAAGCTATCCGATCCGTTTGCGCGGCTGAATCGCCGGTGTTGGTCTTTGTTTTCATAGTGTCGTTTAGTTCAACTTCTCGTACCCCGGGAGCGTCAGGAATTCGGCGAACTCGTCGGCCGTTGTGATCTTGTCGAACAGCTCTCGTGCTTCCTCGAACTTGCCGGCGCCCGCCTGTATCTTCGCCAGCTCTTCGTCCAGCACGCTCCGGAAAAGTCCATTCGTCACTTTTCGGCCGTCTGTGAGCACGCCGCGCGGATGACGAATCCATTGCCAGACCTGCGCGCGCGAGATCTCGGCCGTCGCCGCGTCCTCCATGAGATTGAACAGCGGGACCGCCCCATTCCCGCGGAGCCACGCCTCGAGATACTGTACGCCCACACTGATGTTCTGGCGCAATCCGGCTTCGGTGATCGGCTCGCGCGGGCCGAAAGCGAGCAGGTCTTTCGCGGTGACATTCACGTCTTCGCGTTTGCGATCGATCTGGTTTGGCTGCGGCATCACCACATTAAACGCGTCCAGCGCGAGCTGCACCATGCCGGGGTGCGCGACCCAGGTGCCGTCATGGCCGTCCCGCGCCTCGCGTTCCTTGTCCGCGCGAACTTTGGAAAATGCTTGCTCGTTCGCGGCGACATCGCCTTTGACCGGAATCTGCGCCGCCATCCCGCCCATCGCGAAGATGTTGCGGCGGTGACAGGTCTTGATGCAGAGCAGCGAATACGAGCGCATGAAGTGCGTCGTCATCGTGATCAAGGCGCGGTCTGCGAGCAGGAAATCGCGTTTGTTCCGGAAGCGCTTGATGCACGAGAAAATGTAATCCCAACGTCCGCAGTTCAGTCCCGCTGAGTGCTCGCGCAGCTCGTAAAGGATTTCGTCCATTTCGAACGCGGCGGGGATCGTCTCGATCAACACCGTCGCGCGGATCGTCCCCTGTGGAATCCCGAGCTCATCTTGCGCGAGTTTAAACGCGTCGTTCCATATCCGCGCCTCAAGATTGCTCTCCATCTTCGGCAGATAAAAATATGGTCCACTGCCGCGCGCGATCAGCTCCTTTGCGTTGTGGAAAAAGAACAGACCGAAGTCGAAAAGAGTGCCGGAGATTGGCGCGCCATCGACGAGCACATGCTTCTCGAGCAAGTGCCAGCCGCGCGGCCTAACGAGCAACACGGCGACGTTGTTGTCTTTGAGCTTGTATTGCTTTCCGTCAGGGTTCGTGAACGTGATCGTGCGGCGGACTGCGTCCCGCAGGTTCATCTGCCCTTCAATCATGTTTGACCACGTCGGGGAGTTCGCGTCCTCGAAATCGGCCATGAACATCTTCGCGCCGGAGTTCAGCGCGTTGATCACCATTTTGCGATCCGTGGGGCCGGTAATCTCGACACGTCGATCGCGCAGGTCAGCTGGAATGGGCGCGCATGTCCAATCGCCCTCGCGGATCTCCTTCGTCTCCGGCAGAAAATCGAGCATCTCGCCGCGATCGAGCGATTCCTGGCGCATCTGCCGCCGCTCCAGACATTCGACCCGCCGCGCACCGAGCGCGCGCTGCAACTTTGCGACGAACGCCAGCGCTTCTGCGGTCAATATTACCTCAACCGCTCCCGTGGGCGCGCCGATTACCTGGACACCTTGAGGCGTCTGGATGCGAGAAGTTGTGTCCATAAATACGCGCTTACGATTCGTGACCGGCTCCACCCGCGCGCGCATTCGGCCACCGATCGCGTTCTCGTCTTTCGAAAATGTGCGGTATGCTCCACGCTATGAACGCTCGCTTTTGGCTGCCGATTCTCCTGGCGTCCACCACATTGCTCTCCGCCCAGCAAGCGCCACAGTCGATCGCTGACGCGGAGTTGCCGTCATTGCTAATCATCTACAAGGACCTGCATACGCATCCGGAGCTTTCCACGCGCGAGGAACGCAGCGCCGGCATCGTGGCGAAGGAGTTGAAGGCGGCAGGGTGCGAGGTGACGGAACGGGTTGGCAAGTACGAAAAGCCGGGCTCGACCTGTTTCGGGGTGATTGGGGTGATGAAAAATGGCGCCGGACCGACCGTCGCAATCCGGAGCGACCTCGACGGCCTTCCAGTTCGCGAGGAAACGGGGCTGCCGTATGCGAGCAGCGTTTCAGTGAAGAACGACGCGGGACAAGACGTCGGCGTCATGCACGCGTGCGGGCACGACATTCACATGTCTGCCTTGATTGGGACGGCACGGGCGCTCGGCAAGCTGAAGGACAAGTGGCAGGGGACGATCATCTTCATTGGACAGCCGGCCGAGGAGACCGTTGGCGGCGCGCGGGCGTTGTTGAAGGATGGACTCTACACCCGCTGGCCGAAGCCGGATTACGTGCTCGGGCTGCACGATGACGCGGAGATCGCGGCGGGGCAGATCGGAGTAACCGAAGGCTACTGCTACGCAAATGTCGATTCAGTTGACGTAACGGTGAAAGGGATGGGAGGCCACGGCGCGTATCCGCACAAGACAAAGGATCCGGTGGTGCTCGCCGCGGAGATCATCAACGGCTGGCAGACCATCGCGAGCCGTGAGACCAACCCGCACGACGACGTTGTTGTGACAGTCGGCTCGATCCAAGGCGGCACGAAGCACAACATCATCTCGGACGAAGTCAAGATGCAGCTCACAGTGCGCACTTATAAGAAGGAAGTACGCGACGTTGTGCTCGCAGCGATCGCGCGCATCGCGAAAGGCTGCGCCATCGCTGCCGGATTGCCCGAAGACAGGATGCCGGACGTGCACGTGCGGCAGGATGAATTCACACCTGCAACCTACAATAATCCGGAGTTGACGCGCCGTGTCTCTGCTTCGCTCAAAAGCGCAATCGGCGACGCAAACGTCATCCTGAAAGACCCGACAATGGGCGGCGAAGATTTCTCCGAATACAGTCTGCCGGACCACTCGATCCCAGCGTTCATGTTTAATGTCGGAGCGGTCGATCCCGCGAAAGCGGCTGAGAGTAAGAGAACCGGCTCGCCTTTACCGAGTCTGCACTCGAGCAAGTTCGCACCCCTGCCGGAGCCGACGATTCGCACTGGCGTGGTCGGGATGACAACCGCAGTCCTCGACCTGCTGAAGAAGTAAATGAAAGTCGCCGCAAGGAACCAGTGCCTGCGGCTGAACTTCTACTTTCCGAGCGAATCTACTTCTCGATGATTTCGCTGTAGCGACCGTTCGCTTTTGCCTGGAATCTGCCGCTGCTCAGGTCGCCATCGTCGTAATTCTCGTCGATCTGGGTCATCTGCTCGGTGCTTGCCCGGCTGTCGACGACGGAGATAGCTGCCCGCGTGCCGAACACGTTGAAGTCCCAGTCCCATTTCCCTCCGATTGGCGTCTGTGCGGTGAAGTCGAGCGTCGGATCCAGGTACTGGAGCAACGCCGGCGGCACGACGCCTCGATTTGTATCTGGCGGGTAAGCACCGTTGTGCTCCATCGCATAGAGCTCGAGGGCGCCCGATGCGACGCGCAGCGCGTTGATGAACTTCGCATTCTGCGCCTGCTGACGGGCACGCAGAAATGAAGGCACCGCAATCACGGCGAGCAGTGCGATGATTGATACGACGATCATGATCTCGACAAGCGTGAATGCTGCATTCCGACGCATTACGCGTTTATGCACCACGAAGCGTGCCATTCTCCAAGCGCTAGAGACCAGCGGGTTGCACTCACTTCCCCATAGTAGCTTCGTCCGCCGCGGCAGAAGAGTGGCGGCTCGCCATCGAGGCGGACGGCGCACTACTTCACTCGCACGTTTTTGCGGAGGAAGGTCGGCACGTCCAAATCCTGACCTTCCACGATAGTCGGCTCGCTCTTCTCGAACCGCCCGCGCGTGACAGATTCGAACTGCAGCACTTCCTGTTTCGCATGCGCGACTTGCTCGACGGACGGTTTCGGTTCCTTGATCAACGGCGGTTTCTTTTTCGGCAGACTCACACGCGGTGGATCAGGCCGAATTTCCTGCTCGGGCTCGGGGACCGCTTCTACGATGTCGAACGTTGAAGAGGCCATCGGCTCCGGTTGCGACGCAACTTCCTCCTCAAGCAGCGACTCAGCGGTCAATTCGGGTTCGGGAATCACCGCCTCAATCGTTTGCAGTGGCCGCTGCGGAAATGGAGGTGGCAGCAACTCCTCCTCCACCGAGCTGTCGGACCCGATCTCCGCGGCGTGTTCAACGACCGGTGCCGGCTCGGCCTCCCGAGGCGATGCGGCTACAACGGGCGCGGTTGCGATCGGTACGTCGGCCGGTTCGCGACGAATGACCGTTGGCGTCACCACTCCGTCGGCAGAGAGCGAACTGATCAACGTGACTGCCAGCCGATTTCCCATCCGCCCATCAACTACTGTACCGAACAGCATCTGCGTGTTGTCGCCCACGTGGCGATTGAGCTCGTGCATCAGAATCTCGACTTCGGACAACGTCATTGCTGGTCCGCCAGCGACCTGCACGAGCAGATTTGCTGCATCTTGAAGCAAACGACCGCGGTCCATCAGGGGATTTTTCAGCGCCTGCGTCA
>JACDHZ010000160.1 GCA_013820755.1 Chthoniobacterales bacterium | reverse complement strand
GCAGCGTAACTGCGCCTTCGCCGCACGACATGTTACACTACAGAGTTGAACAGCGTCACGCGGGTCACTGGAGGTTGTCGGCGTCTGCTTCCCTTTATCATTTACGCGCTAAACCGCCCGATTCGTCAAAGGATTCGACGGCAGATTGGGATCGAGCACCTTGCGGGCACTCTCCACACCCGCGACGGGCAGCGTCTCGACCGCTGACAAACCTAGTTGAACCAGAACTGACGCTTGATCCCAGTAAATGTGTTCATGAGCCAGCTTCCTGCCGCGAAATCGGACGATCGCGACCAGTGGAATTTCTACCCGTTTCCCCGTATGCGCGATTCCGGGCAGCATCCAATCCATCTTAATCGTGTGAGTGAACTTGAAGATCATCTCATCGACCAGCTGATCCGTGCCGAACGTTCGAGAGACGGGGTGATTTCGGTATCGGGGGGCATCTTCGGAATGAAACGCTTCGACTAAAACTCGCGTAACGCCTCTTTGCCCACACCGCCTGTCAGGACCGGAACGTGGTTGACGTAAGCGTCGTCCACCATCGTGGCGAGCGTATCCTCCGTGTCATGCGTGGCAAACTCGCACCGCATGTGCTCCTCCCACAGATCCCGCAGAAACTCTGGATCAGCCGTCCCTGCTCAGTTGATTGCAACTGTTGATTCATAGAACACTTCCCGATCGATCACTCTCCGCGTCTCCAATCTTTTCCCGCAAACACCCGGCGAAAACATCAGCCGCCGGTTTTTGCTTCGGCGACCAAACGCCTGATCTCTTCAACCCTGACGCCGTTGACGGTGCCAACGAGACGACCGTCGCGATTGTAGACACTGACCTGTGGAATGGAGTGGACATTGTATTGCCGCGCCACCGCTGTGTTCCAATTGACGATGTCGATCTTGCGCAGCGCAATCTCCGGGTCGGTGTTTGCCATCTGCTCCAAGTTCGGGGAGACCTGTCGACACGGACCGCACCAATCGGCATAGAAATCGACGATGGTTACGTTGCCGCGTGCGAGATGCTTTGCGATATCCACCTGGGCACCGTGACTGATTACCGCGACCGCCGGGCCTCGTTCAGCGACGGGCACAGCACGTGGCTGAAGCTTACCCGGTTGATTTGTTTGCGATTGTTCGGCCAGTGTCCGTCGTAATTCCTCTTGCTGCTTTCGAAACGCCTCCTGAGTAGCAGCTTGTTGGACCGAGTATGCGGTCGCCTTCGCGGCATCGTAATGAAACCGTTCCTGAACTTCTTGGGGCAATTCGATGAAGTAAACCTTCGAGATTCCCGAACTCGTCACCAGCACAATGCCATCGGGTTCGACTCGGCTCACTCGAGCGTTCTTGTATTCCTTGCCATTGATCGCTTTGAAGTCCTCGGCCAGAGCGACTGACAAAGAACATAGGAATAAAACGCTGGAGGCTTTCATTTTTCTGGATGCATAAACCGCATCCCGCGATGACTCGCCGTCATCTATCTGAAGCGACCATCTGAAGACTTTTATCGTTTGATACAACACAAAAATACGAATTGGAATGGCCCCAGCCGTGTTCAGTCTTGCTAACCTGCTAGAGCTACGGATTCCATTTTACTGTTTCCATCCGCTAAAACGCTGGAGTCTCACTAACTCGTGGCGGACCGAATTCGTCCGATCTTTCCATCATGCCTCTGATCGCAATCACTCGCGACGTGAGTCCGAGCATCAACCATTGCGTGCTATCGTGTCATGGGCGGAAGACCATCGATGTGGCGAAAGCAACTGCCCAGCACAAGGCCTATCAGGTTTGTCTCGCCAAGCTCGGGGTTCACGTCGTTCCTCTTCCCGGCGAGCCGGAACTTCCAGACAGCGTCTTCGTCGAGGATCCAGCTGTCGTCGTGGACGAGATCGCGATCATCGCGAACATGGGAGCGCTGAGCAGGCGCCCGGAGGCGCGGAGTCTGGCAATTGCGCTGGCACATTACCGGCCACTCAAGTTTGTCTCTGAACCGGCAACTCTGGATGGCGGAGATGTCCTCCGAATCGGTCGCACGGTCTTTGTTGGTTTATCGCAGCGCACGAACAGTGACGGAATTGGGCAGATCACTGAGCTCCTGCGGCCTTACGATTACCGTGTGCAGCCGGTCCCGGTGAGGGGCTGTCTGCATCTGAAGAGCGGCTGTTCATACATCGGCAACAACACGATGCTTGTACATCGATCCTGGATCGATTCGGATCGATTCCGCGGGTTTGACTTGCTCGATGTTCCCGAGGCAGAACCCGCCGCCGCGAACGCGCTTCTGATCGAAAAAACGGTGATCTTGCCCTCTGCTTATCCCCAGACGCAAGCCGTTCTCGAGAAGCGAGGGTGTGAAGTCCGGATGATTGACGTTTCCGAGTTGCAAAAAGCTGAAGCGGGCGTGACCTGCTGTAGCGTGCTGTTCAACGCATTGGTCGCGAGATAGCGAGACCCGAGCCCTGACCGCACATCTTGCCAGCGAGCTTGGATTCGTCGAGCGGTGACGACTTCGAAGTGGACCTTGAGCCTTCAAAGCTTGGACGTTCAGTTCCACGTTCCATGAAGTTCCTCCTCACCAATGACGACGGTATCGACGCCGCCGGACTTGAGGCGCTGGTTACCGCAGTTCGGCCCCTCGGTGATCCGGTTGTGGTTGCACCTGCTCGTCCGCAATCGGGCGTCAGCCATGCCGTCACCTGGCAAGAAGGCGTGCGGATTGAACCCCGCGGTGAAAAGCGTTTCGCAATCCACGGCACGCCCGCCGACTGCACCCGCCTCGGGTTGCTTCACCTTGTCCCAGACGCGAACTGGATTCTGAGCGGGATCAATCATGGCGCGAACCTCGGCGCCGACGTCTACTACTCAGGCACAGTCGCGGCCGTTCGCGAAGCTGTCCTCCATGGTTGGCCGGGCATCGCCGTGTCCTACTACCGCAAGACAGGCATCGAGTTCGATTGGGAACGAGCCGCACGCTGGGTTGCACCTGTGCTCTCAGAAGTCATCGCGAGGCGGGTAGAGCCGGGGCTTTTCTATAACGTGAACCTGCCGCTGCTTCCGCGCGACGCTGCTGATCCAGAAGTGGTCTGGTGTCCGCTCGATCCGAAGCCGTTGCCGCTCAACTATCGCCACGAAGAAACCAGTGGGCTTTACTACGCGGGCGACTACAACTTGCGCCACCGGACCCCGGAAGCGGACGTGGATAACTGCTTCCGAGGCCGCATCGCCGTCACGCTTGTTCGACTACTCTAACCGGAGGACTACGAAGAGAGAACGTTGCTACCGCGCGCCTTCCTACAACTCGTCAGCGCAGCGTTCGTGCGTTTGGGCATTGTGTGGGCGTCGCGTTCGCCAGATCGTTCAAACCTGACTTTGATGTCGGTCTCGCCTCTCCGTCGCTACACGTGAGTCATATAGAGCGGAGGCTGCTCAACTAAAGTTTAAGCAACGATCCATCAATATCGCTGAGCTTTGTGCAACCGCAGAGCAGCATGGCTTCGTCGAGTTCGCGGCGCAGAATCTCCAGGACCTGCACAGCGCCTTCTTCGCCGGCGACGCACAATCCCCAGAGAACCGCGCGGCCAACCAGCACCGCGCGCGCGCGCCAAGCGCGATCGCTTTGAGCACGTCGCTCCCCGCGCCAAATCCCGCCATCGACATAAACCTCGCAACGATCGCTAACCGCATCGACCACGTGCGGCAGCACTTCGCGTGCCGGGCGCCGGTATCGAGCTGACGCCGCCGTGATTCGACACCAGCACCGCTTTCGCCCCGTGCTCGACCGCGCGGCGTACATCGTCGCCGCGGCACAGGCCTTTCACCACCAGCGTGGAGCGACAGAGCCAGTCGAGATCGTCAAAGCCGAGGTCCGCTTTGAAATTTTCCCGAACATACGACGCCAGGCCCGACCCCTTTACTTCCGGTAACTTCCCCTTCCCAAGCGGCGCCAGGTTCTCTACCGTCAGACCGTCGGGCAATCCGAAATCATTGCGCGCATCGCGTTCTCGCGTGCCCAAGGCCGGCGCATCCACCGTCACAACGATCGCGTCCAACCCGGCGGCTTCGGCGCGCCGCACCAGCTCGAGCGTGATCGCGCGCTCCTTATAGATGTAGAGCTGAAACCAGCGCGGGCCGCCGGCCTGCGCAAAGACCGACTCCATTGCGGTGTTCGAGAGTGAACTGAGGATGAACAAAGTCCCAGCCACCCTTGGCTGCTTTGGCGGTGGCGATTTCTCCCTCGACGCAGGCCAGCTTGTGAAATGCGGTAGGCGCGACCACGATCGGCATCGAGGTGGGTTGACCAAGCACCGTCGTGCGCATGTCGCGCGGGCCGACCCCGGCGAGCACGCGGTAATGAAGCCTGAGCCCGTCCCAGCCCGCGGTGTTTTCCCGCAGCGTAATCTCATCCAACGCCCCGCCTTCGTAATAATCGAAGCAATCCTTCGCCAGGCGCCCGCGCGCCACGCGCGCGTAGTCGCTGACGTTCAGGAGCCGGTCAGGATGCATCGACGCCAAGCTGTCGAAAAAACCTCGATTTGTCGAAACAGTTGATCGCGGGGTCGCCCCAATGGCACGCGGGAAACCGAATAAACCGCAGAGTCTAAAGCGGTCCTTGCTCGCGGAATAAAGACAAACGCCTGCGTACTCTACTTCTTCCCCATTCACCTGGGCCAAGTCCGGCCGCAGATACGACTAAGTCAATTAAGCAATCCTCGCGCGACCTGGATCCGCATGGTCACAAGCCGCCGGGTGCGAAGCATCTGGACAAGACGCTCTCTTTATATTCCGACGACGCGATCATGCTGCCGCTGAACGAACCAGCCCTTACCACGAAAGAAGGAATCCGAAATACCTGGAAACGACTTAGCTGAGTTCGCGACGCGTCCCGCGCGCTTCGAGTAGCCTGAACCCGGAAAGCTCCTTTCTTTGACGAAGACGCTTCGCTTACCGTCAACGATGGGCCGCCAGCCGTCGGACGAGCAGCCCCGCGGGAATCGCCCGCGGCTTTCTGCTTCCCGGATATGGTTGTCACGATGAACCGACTCACTGCAGACGCCGACGGAACAAGGTTCCACTGGACGCTCACAGACACCGGACGGGGCGGCGCAGGGAATCGAGTTTGGATCAGCGGCTGGAGCTTTGGCGGCTCCATAGCGAAGGCCTGATTCACAACTCGCAAGGCTACTTCGATACTGCCGCCTACGAACGGCAGCTGAAAACTCGCGCTGACCTCTCTCGTTCTAACCACAACCATATGGTTGTGGATGTACTAAGCGCAACTTTCGCGGCCCTGTCTGATCCAACTCGGCGGTCGCTCATCGATCGTCTCACCGCCGGGCCAGCCACGGTCCTCGAATTAGCCGAGCCTTTTTCCATTTCTCAGCAGGCTGTCTCCAAGCACCTCGCTTACCTTGAGAACGCGCACCTCATCGAACGCCGACGCGACGGCCGGCAAAATTTCTGCGCCTTGAAGCCGCAAACCATCCGGCAGGTAGCCGGTTGGGCGGAAGGCTATCGCCGGATCTGGGAAACGAACTTCCAGCGGCTCGATACCGTGCTCGCAGAAATGAAGTCTGGGAAGAAACCTTCCCCGTCCGTGAAACCCAAACGCAAAAAAAAGAACCCCAAATGAAACTTAGTGACACCTTCAAAATCGCTCCCTCGGGCCAGCGAGAAATTATCATGACGCGCGTCTTCGATGCGCCACGCGACCTCGTCTTCGACGCCCTCACCAAGCCCGATCTGGTCAAACGCTGGCTTCCTTGGCCCGCCTGGCTGGTCGATGCCCGTCTGCGAGATCGATCTCAAGGTCGGCGGCAAGTATCGCTATGTCTGGCGCAACGAAGACGGCCGCGAAATGGGCATGGGCGGCACCTATCGCGAGATCGTGCGTCCGGCCAAACTCGTCCACACCGAGCTCTTCGATGAAGCGAGGTACGCCGGCGAATCGCTCAACACCTGGACCTTAACGGAAAAAAACGGCACCGTCCTGTCCGTCACGACGCGCTACGAAATCCGCGAGACGCGCGACGAGGTTCTCAAGTCTGGCATGGAAACCGGCGTCGCGGCAAGTTACGACCGACTCGACGAGATCCTGGCTTCGGCGAGATCGGCAAAACGATAAATTCACTTACTCGGTATCCACCGACCTATGAACGAGTATCGGGCTTTAACCAACCGATAAAGAGCGCGGCCATGAACCAATGCCGGACGTTCAATGATATACGTTATTCAGGTATATCATTGCAGCGCTTTGCAAAAGGTCCTGACAGGTGCTGCTTCAGCCAGTATAGTCGGGGGAGGTGATCTCAAACGGCGCCGAATAGGGACCGGCAAAGTAGAGCGACTCTGACATCGCCCCGGGGGCGTTCAAAAGTAGTCGACCCGTTTTCTCCCACAAAATTCCGTCGGCG
>JACDHZ010000042.1 GCA_013820755.1 Chthoniobacterales bacterium | reverse complement strand
CGAAAGTGTCCGGTGCAGATTATCTCGCATAAAGGAAATGGCAGCGCGCACCCTCGGATCCATGACAGGCTGGGTTTACGGGTTTCACATGCTGCTCAGGTGCAATGGAGAAACGGAGGAGTTCCATTGATCCAAGAACAATGCCGGCGTAGCGCATCGGTCGCTATAGCCAACGTTGTCTATGTCCGCTGAAAGGCGTAAACTTCGCTGGATGAAGCCGCCCCTGCGATCGCAGACGAGAGTTCGAAACGTGCGTGATGAACGTTCCGCGATCCGATTGCTCACCCGGCGTGACTTGAGCTGCATTCTTACCTCCATCCAGCAGCTGAATGCCTGTAATGAGCCGGACGCGTTCGCGTTCGAGGTGCTGGCGATGCTGCTCAGTCTCGTGCCGGCGAAAGGCGCCAGTTTCAACCGGCTGGAGATGCAATCGGTCGGATTGCTCTGCCAGCAGTATCCACAGAGAAACCTAGAGGCTTTGACCGAGCAATCGCGCAAGAGTTTTCTCGAATTCCAGGATCAACATCCGTTTGTCTCTCTTTACCGCCAGACCGGTGGCTTCGGGTCGGTGCGGACCAGCGATCTGATGAGTCAACGAGAGTTCGAGCGGCTGGCGATTTACAATGAATATTACCGGCGGTTCGACTCGCGGTTTCAAATCGAGTTCACGCTTCCGGCGCCGCGGGACGTTTGTTTTGCCATCGCATTGAATCGTGCCGACAGAGATTTCTCGGAGCGGGACCGCGCCGTCCTCGAACTGCTGCGGCCGCATGTCGCCGCTGGTCACCGGACGATGCGAATGCAACTGGAATTCAAGGCGCTCGAGCAATGTGCCGATCCCGCTCGCGGCGTTGTCTTGGTCAGCGCCACAGGCCGGGTTCGTCATCTCACATCGAGCGCTCTTTGCCTGCTGGAGAAGTACTTTGGCAAAGGAATCGACGGCCACTTGCCTGAGGAGATAAGCCGCTGGCTCGGCCATCGTGAGCGTCTGCTGGCCAGCGAGGGATGCCTCAGAGAACGAGTCGGGCCCCTGGTGACTGAACGCGGCAGTCACCGGCTTGAGGTGCAAGCGCGCTGTGAAGGCAACGGTCAGATGCTGCTCTTGCGCGAATCCAACGCGCCTCCGTCCCCTTCGCGATTGACGGAGCTCGGCTTAACTCCCCGCCAGGCGCAGGTGCTCTATTGGATTGCCCAGGGAAAAACCAATCCGGAAATCGGGACCATCCTCGGCGCGAGCCACCACACGATCCATCAACACGTAAATGCAATTCTCGAGAAGCTCGGCGTCGAAAATCGCGCCTCCGCGATGTTGCGTGCGCTGGAGGTGCTCGGCTTGCCTAAGACAGCGCAAGTCGCGAGGAGTTAAACTGCTACGGTGAGTCGCGTGGCCGCTTTGGGTTGAACACCGCCCGTTCGGCGTGATGACGACGCGAAATTCATCGGCTGAATATCCATTTTGCGCCCGAGCTTATACAAGCACCGCTACACGCGGATGTCGGCAACTTCCCGCTTCACGTCCTTTGCCGCTTTGTCTTCGCGCAGCCCGAGGAACACAGGCTGCCGCAGCTTCGCGTCGCGCGTCCATTCCGCGAATTTCAGCTGGCATACGAACACCGGATTGACCCAACTGCAGCGTCGCATCATCGCGGGTGTGATGCCTTGCACCCATTGACCGCCCTGTTTCGACGGAAGATCGGCAAACGGGCAGTCGTCACGTCGCTCCTGGTCGAAGCGCTTGTGCAGCGCGGCAAGCAGCTTTGCATTGAATCCGGTGCCGACCTTCCCGGCGAATAACAGGCGCCCGCCTTTATAATAGCCAACTAACAGCGCGCCAAAATACTTTCGGGAGCCGGCCGGCGGTGTGAAACCGCCGATCACAAACTCCTGCTCGTTCAGCACCTTCAGTTTGATCCAGGCACCGCTGCGCCGATCCGGTTGATAGACGGAGTTACGAAGCTTTCCGATGAGGCCTTCCAAGCCATGCCGCTTCACCTCCGCGATCAGAGCAGCCGGTTCGCCCGCTATCTCGCCTGAATAACGGATCGGCTCGTTCGCGTTTTCGCATAGCTTTCGCAGCACGTTTTTACGCATCTCCAACGGCTCGCTGAGTAACGATCGGCCCTCCGCCTGCAGCAGATCGAAGACATAATAAGAGATTGGCGAGCTGCGCCCATCCATCTCGTGGGATTGGAGTAGCTGAAATGACGAGCGACCTTCTTCGTCCAGTGCAACCACTTCACCGTCGATGACGCAGTCATGCGCCGGCAGGTCTCCAACTGCGGTGGCGAGTTCTGGAAATCGTGCCGCTAGGTCGTTCCCATTCCGCGACGTAAGACCCACTTTGGTTCCGTTCTTCACGGCAACCAGCCGGATCCCGTCGAACTTGAGCTCGTACATCCACTCTCCGGATTCCGGGGGGCTCGCGAGTAGCTTGGGCTTCATCGGCACAATGAACCGCGGCTTGCCTGCAGGCAGCTTTTTGAGCTGCTCCGCTAAATCAAGCGATGCAGGTCTCGATTCAGATCGCTGAGCGTTGGTCTTGCCTCGCGACTTGCGCTTTGTGGAACCGATCGACTTCTTGGGAGCGCCGCTATCCGCCCGGTCGCGGCTCGATTGCCACTCCGCATCCCGGTCGTCGGCGATTTGTTGCATTGTACGGCCAGTCTTCACCGACTGGTCGTCCAATTCCTTTGATATACTCTGCGCGCTTTCGCCACTTTTCAGGAGCAACCACTGCGGCTTTGCAGCGTCCATTCGAGTGCGAATCAGCGCCCATTCGCCGTGCGTTTTATCACCGTGCAGTACGATGTGCATCCTGCCGTCGCGCAACGCGTTCCAAGGATCTTCACCATAGACATAGTAGGTGCCGCGATCCCACACCATCACCGTCCCACCACCATATTGTCCCTTCGGGATTACCCCTTCGAAGGATTCATATTCGATAGGGTGATCTTCGACTTCAACTGCCAGGTGCTTCTCTCCCTTGGCCCACGGAAGCCCCTTAGGCACCGCCCAAGATTTCAGCACCCCTTCCATTTCGAGGCGGAAATCGTAATGCAGCCGGGTTGCGTCGTGTTTCTGAATGACGAAACGCGAGGCGCCTTTCACGGCTTTCGGCAAGGGCTTCCCGCCCGCCGGTTCGGCTGTCACCGTGAAATTCCGCTTCGCTTTGTATTCTTTCAGGCCCATGCCTCGCCACGCTTAGTACAAATTGACGTCCCACTACAAACGAAAACGCCACCGCAATCGCGCGGACTGCGGTGGCGTTCGCTGAATTACTATCGCGCGATTAGCGTCGGGATTTTGAGCTGCCTTTCTTGCCGCCGGAGCTACTCTGTTTGCTCCCGCCAGATTTGCTTGAGCTGCTTTGACTGGCACCGGACTCCGCTTCCGGATTGATGATGCTTTCCGCCAGTCCGCTCAGCCGCTTGTCGGCCTCTCCCTCTTCGTCCAGCGTCTGCTGCAGAAGATCCGCAGCATCTTCTTCGCCACATAGACGCGCCCACGTGCGGACTGTGCCGTAGCTGGCTATTTCGTAATGTTCCACCTTCTGCGCGGCTGCGATGATTCCGGCGTCGAGGACGGCATCGGTAGCATCTTCTTCCATGATTTCACTCGCTTCTTCGAGCAGGCCTTTCATTGCCTGGCAGGTTTTCGCCTTTGCGGGTTTGCCAAGCGCTTCGAACACTTGCTCGAGCCGCCGAACCTGGCCCTCGGTTACCTGCAGGTGTTCCTGCAAGGCACTCTTTAGCTCTTGCGAAGAGGCTTTCTTCGCCATCTTCGGCATTGCTTTCAGCAGTTGCTTCTCAGCGCTGTAGATATCCTTGAGTTCTTCGGCCAGCAATTCGTCCAGTGATTCGATTTTCATTAAGTGTTCTCCGGTTATGGTGGTGAAAGCCTGACGAATGATTCGTGCGGCTTTAGCGCGGCGGCGCCAAATGAGAAACGCGCACGATGGCGCAGATGCGCGTGCAGAACTGCTTACGCGTCCAAAGTCTGTTCCTCCGCACGCGGCCCGGCACCCTCGCCACAGATTGCCTCGCCTACCGAATAACGCGTGAAGCGGCTGATCACCATGTTTTCGCCGAGCTCAGCGATCTTTGTCGCGACGAGTTCTTTGATTGTCTGGTCGGGATTTTTGATAAACCCCTGCTCGAGGAGGCAAACAGTGCTGTAGAACTTGTCGAGTTTGCCTTCGACTATCTTCGACAGCACATTCTCCGGCTTCCCCTTCATCTGCTCTTCATAAATAGCGCGTTCGGACGCTACAGCCCGTTCGGGAACTTCCTCGCGACTGACATAGAGCGGATGGGCGGCCGCGATGTGCAGCGTGATGTCTTTGACGAAGTCCCGGAATATATCGTTTTTCGCGACGAAGTCGGTCTCGCAGTTCACCTCGACGAGCACGCCGACTTTGCCCTGCAGGTGAATGTATGACGCAACGACGCCTTCTTTCGTTGCACGCGAAGATTTCTTCCCGGCGCTCGCGATACCTTTCGTACGAAGGGACGCCTCTGCTTTCTCGATATCGCCGCCGGATTCAGCGAGCGCGCGCTTGCAATCCATCATGCCAGCGTTCGTTTTTTCGCGCAGCTGTTTGACGAGTTTCGGGTCAATGTCGGCCATACTGGTTAAGGAGCTGCAAAATCGATTTGGTTGAAGACAGGTAAGCTCGGAGGTTTTCTCAACCTGCCGCAGCTCCATCTCTGCTTCCGCTGCTACGCGGAAACGCCTGCCATCTCCACCTGCTCGCGGATGCGTGCTTCGCCGCTGGCGGATACGATGGCGTCGACGAGCTTCTGCAGCACCACTCGAATAGCGCGAATGGCGTCGTCGTTGCCGGCGATCGGATAGTCTATGATTTCGGGGTCAGCATTCGTGTCGACAACTGCCACCGTCGCGATTCCGAGCCTGCGTGCTTCAAAAACCGCATTTTGTTCGCGGGTGGTGTCGATGACCACCATTGCGTCTGGGAGCTTCGCCATTTCGAGAATTCCATCCAGATTTCGACGCAGTTTGGCGCCTTCGCGGCTGAGCGCAGCAAGCTCTTGCTTACCCATCTTTCTGAAATCGGCCGACTGCTCGATCTCTTCGATATACTTCAGCCGTCCGATACTCTTGCGGATTGTGGCGAGGTTCGTCAGCGTACCGCCCAACCAACGCTGGTTCACGTAATATTGACCACACGCCGTCGCAGCTTCTTTCACTGCTTCTTGTGCCTGCTTTTTGCACCCGACGAAAAGGATTTTTCCCCCACGGCGCGTCACCTCCTGGAGGAAATCGGTGGCACGCTGCAACTGTTTTACAGTCTCGTCCAGATTGATGATGTATATCTGATTGCGCTGCTCGAAAATGAACGGCTTCATCTTCGGATTCCACCGCTTAGTCTGGTGGCCAAAATGGACGCCTGCTTCGAGCAGTTCGGGAACTAGTTCAGTCGATGTCGCCATACAAAAATACGTAACGCCGCGCCCGGCGCAGCGGACGGAGAAGATGCTACACCGCGTTAATGACCGCAACTCCAATTTGCGCGACGAATTAGCGTGGCACACGTAATGGATGAGCATTCTTTCACCCATGACGGAGCCTCTGACGATTTGGTGTAATCCGCTGATTTCGGAGGCTGCTCGCCAGTTGCTTATCACAGGTGCCAGGCCGCATCGTCTCATCTTCCCTCCGATAACCACTTACAATCTGCACGCCGGCCCGCCCGATCCAGCTCTTCTGGAGGCTGACGTCGTCTTCGGCCAGCCGGATCCGGCCACGGTCATGACATCTCAAACCGTGCGTTGGATTCACCTGACGAGCGCCGGATATGCGCGTTACGATAGGCCGCACTTTCGCGCTGCGCTCGCTGCACGCGGGGTGATCCTGACCAACAGCTCGCAAGTCTATGCAGAGCCGTGTGCGGAACATCTCCTCGCATTCATGCTGGCGAATGCGCGCCAGCTTCCGTTCACCTCTCGCGTTCAACTGACAGAGCGCTCGTGGCCCACAGAGCCGCTCCGGGTTGCGTCGCGACTGCTAATTGGGCAGACAGTAGTGTTATTAGGTTTCGGGGCAATCGCGCGGAGGCTTGTTGAGCTTCTGCAGCCGTTCGCGATGAAGATTGTCGCAATACGCAGTCGCCGCTCAGGAAACGAAGGTGTGCAGATCATCCTTGAAGATGAGCTTGAGGGCGCACTTGCTGAAGCCGATCACGTGGTCAACACGCTGCCCGAAAAAGACGAAACAGCCAAATTCGTCCACGCAGCCCGGTTTCAGGCAATGAAGCCCGGAGCAATCTTTTACAATGTCGGCCGTGGCAGCACCGTTGACCAGGAGGCACTCCTCGCTGCTTTGGAATCAGAACGTCTCGGCGCCGCTTACCTCGACGTGACCGCACCAGAGCCATTACCGCCAGACCATCCACTCTGGACCGCCCGAGGGTGCTACATCACTCCCCACACCGCAGGCGGTCACTCCGATGAGCACGAGCGCTTTGTTAGGCACTTTCTGGACAACTTGCGGCGGTTTGTAGAAGGCGAACGGCTTCTCGATCGCATCATGTAGCGCCTTTTCCTGCGACAGCGCTCAAGTTGCAGCCTGCTGACCCTTCTCCGCGTAACGGCCGAGTAGCCAACACAAATCTGATAATCTATTTAGATAACGCAGGATTTCGCCATTGAAGCCCGCGCTCTCGTCGAGCAACGCTGCGACCCGCCGCTCGGCACGGCGGCAGGTGGTTCGCGCGATATCTAACGCCGCTGAAACCATTGTGCTGCCCGGGATCGCCCATCCCGTAAAGTGCAGCAGCTTGTCGGTTTCAAGCTCGTGGATGACTGCCGTTAGGCGATCCACCATCGCCGCTGTGGTGAGTTGATACCCGTCCTTCGTGTAGCGCGGCAGATCTTCCCTTGCCGTTGCCATTTCGCCCATCAGAAGGATCAGCTCCTTTTGAATTGCGAGGATTTGCTCGCCGATGAACGCATCAGTCGCGGTCACCCGCACCAACCCGAGCGCTGCGTTCAACTCATCGACGCAGCCGTATGCATCGACGCGCGGATCCGTTTTGGGAACGCGCCGTCCGTACATGAGCGATGTCTCGCCCGCGTCACCTGTCTTCGTCGCGATCGACAACTGCTAACTTCCGTTTGAGCTCTGCTGGGGGACTGGATTGTCGATCGAGACGATATGCAGCGCGCCGATCTCTTCCGAGCTGTCGTCGTCGCCGTGTAGATTCAGCATTGTCTAGTTATCCCGCTTTGGGTCGGGATCGTCAATGAACGCAAAACGCCGGATCACCTTTCGGGATCCGGGCGTTTCGAATTCACAACTGCTGCGTCGGCTTTAGCCGAGCGCCGGCTGCACTTCCGGCTCATCCATCAGCGATGTGCCCACCTGCTCACCGAGCTCAACGAGCTTGATCTCGCGGACGGCTGGGAAGCCGGTGCCGGCAGGGATCAGGTGGCCCATGATGACGTTCTCCTTGAAGCCGCGCAGACGATCCACCTTGCCGAGTGTCGCCGCTTCCGTAAGCACGCGCGTCGTGTCTTGGAAGGAAGCCGCCGAGATGAAACTGTCGGTTTCGAGCGAAGCCTTAGTGATACCGAGTAACACCGGTGAGGCTTCGGCGGGCTTGCCGCCTTGCTCCACAACGGCCGCATTCTCGCGCTCGAAGTCGAGCCGGTCGATTTGATCGCCCCAGAGCAACGACGTGTCGCCTGGATCGGTGATCTTAACCTTGCGCAGCATCTGCCGCACGATGATCTCGATGTGCTTGTCGTTAATCTCTACGCCTTGCAGGCGGTAGACTTCCTGCACCTCGTTGACCAAATGCTCCTGCAGATCCTGTGGGCCGCAAACCTCGAGGATCTCGTGCGGAACGACTGGTCCTTCTGTTAGCTGCTGGCCCTTCTTCACGAAGTCGCCCTTGAACGCGATGATGTGTTTCGTAAGCGGGATCAGATGTTCTTCCTCCGCTCCGGTCTCGGTGTCCTTCACAATCAGACGGCGTTTGCCGCGGACTGTGCCGCCCATGTCGACCACACCATCAATCTTCGCGATCTCGGCGGAGTCTTTCGGACGCCGCGCTTCGAACAGTTCGGCGACACGGGGCAGACCACCGGTGATGTCCTTTGTCTTCGCCACTTTACGCGGCGTCTTGGCGAGCAGGGCGCCCGCCTGAATTTTCTGGCCTTCATCAACGATGACGTGTGCGCCAGCAGGAATCGAGTAGCTGGCAAGAATCTCCTTCTTGTCTCCCACGACCACGATCTGCGGATGCAGATCCTCCTTGTGCTCGATGATGACAGTGCCCATCAAGCCAGTCGCTTCGTCAACGTCCCGCTTGATCGTGACGCCCGCGATCATGTCGCGGAATTCGATCTTACCGGTCTTATCCGTGAGAATCGGGACGTTATATGGATCCCATTGCACGAAAGTTTCGCCCTTTTTAACAACGGCACCGTTGGCCTTACCGATAACCGAACCGATAACCACGTTGTAACGCTCCAGTTCGCGGCCATCGGCGTTATGCACGCCGATCGAGCCATTCTTGTTTAGCACAATCCAGCTGCCATCCAGCGCCTGCACCGTTCGGAGGTCGTTGAATTGCAGAGTGCCGTCGTTCTTCGCCTTGATGATCGGCTGCTTGAACGTCTGGCTTGCAGTTCCACCAATGTGAAACGTGCGCATCGTCAACTGCGTACCCGGCTCACCGATCGACTGCGCCGCGATGATACCAACCGCTTCGCCAAGTTTTACAAACTGTCCTGTCGCAAGATTGCGGCCGTAGCAATGGGCGCAAACGCCGCGTCCGGATTCGCACGTGAGCACGGATCGAATCTTCAGGCTCTCAACGCCAATCTTCTCAATCGCCGCAGCAGTTTGCTCGTCGATTAGCTGGTTCGCTTTCACGACCTTTTTCTTCGCCACTGGATCAGCGATCGTCTCGCAGCTCACACGTCCGATAATGCGCGTCGACAGGTCGACGACCTCTTCGTCGCCTTCATAGATTGAGCGAACCGTGATGCCGTTGACGGTGCCGCAATCCAACTCGTTGATGATGACGTCCTGAGACGCGTCAACGAGCTTGCGGGTCAGGTAGCCGGAGTCGGCAGTCTTCAGCGCGGTATCCGCCAAGCCCTTACGCGCACCGTGTGTCGATATGAAATACTCGAGCACGCTCAAGCCTTCGCGGAAGTTCGAGGTGATCGGGCGCTCGATGATCTCGCCTGAAGGCTTCGCCATCAAGCCGCGCATACCAGCCAGCTGTTTGACCTGCTGACGGTTACCACGGGCACCGGAGTCGACCATGAGGAACACTGGGTTCAGCTCCTTGCGACCCTCGTTGTGCTCTAGCGTGCGGAACATGACGTTCGATATCTCGTCGCCCGCGTGGGTCCAAATATCGATGATCTTGTTGTAGCGCTCGCCATCGGTTATAATGCCCTTGCGATACTGCTGCTCGACCTGCTTGATCGCCTTGTAGGCATGATCCAGCTCGGTCTGCTTTTCTTTCGGGATGATCATGTCGTTGATCCCGATCGAGACGCCAGCCTTGGTCGCCCAGCTAAAGCCTAGTTCTTTCAGCTTATCGAGCGTCTCGACGGTGCCCTGTTGACCAGCGACCTGATAGCAGCGCCAGATTATGTCGGTGAGCTGCTTCTTGCCTGCAGCCTTATTGAAGAAGCCCATCGCCTGCGGCCAGATGCCGTTGAAGATGACGCGACCGGCAGTCGTTTCGATCACACGCTCGGTCGAGTTGCCATAGACCGTGTCTTTGCCGTGATCCGGGTTCTTGTAGCGAATGCGATCGTGCACTTTGACGGAGCCGTCTGCCATTGCGAACTCGACTTCCACCGCGTCCGCAAACAACGGCAAACGCGACTCCACCCCAGCACCAGCGGCGCGACGAGGATTCTGCGTCAGGTAATAACAGCCCAGCGTAATGTCCTGCGACGGCGTGGTGATCGGCTTGCCGCTCGAAGGCGAGAAGATGTTGTTAGGCGCCAGCATCAGCATGCGCGCTTCCATCTGCGCTTCGACCGAGAGCGGCACGTGCACAGCCATCTGGTCACCATCGAAATCCGCGTTGTAAGCGGTACAAACGAGCGGGTGAATGCGGATCGCTTCGCCTTCGATCAGCTGCGGCTCGAAAGCCTGGATCGAAAGACGGTGGAGCGTCGGAGCGCGGTTCAGAAGAACGGGGTGACCCTTTGTAACTTCTTCGAGGATGTCCCAAACTTCAGGCGTCTGGCGCTCGATCATCTTCTTCGCGCTACGAACGGTGTGGACGTAGCCGAGGTCCTTAAGTCGACGGATGATGAACGGCTCGAACAACACGAGCGCCATCTTCTTCGGCAAACCGCACTGGTTCAGCTTCAGCTCGGGCCCGATAACGATGACGGAACGACCGGAGTAATCGACGCGCTTGCCTAACAAGTTCTGACGGAAACGCCCGCCCTTGCCCTTCAGCATATCGCTCAGTGACTTCAGCGGGCGATTGCCTGCGCCGGTGACTGCGCGGCCGTGACGGCCGTTGTCGAACAACGCATCGACCGCCTCCTGCAACATGCGCTTCTCGTTCCGGATGATGACATCCGGTGTCTTCAGCTGCAGCAGGTTCTTGAGGCGATTGTTGCGGTTAATCACGCGCCGATAGAGATCATTCAGATCCGATGTCGCGAAGCGACCGCCTTCCAAGGGAACCAGTGGACGCAAATCCGGTGGAATCACCGGCAGAACGTCGAGCACCATCCAGTCAGGACGCGCGTGCGACGAAGCAAAGCCCTGCACGAGCTTCAAGCGCTTCGCGAGTTTCTTACGGATCTGCTTGCTTTTCGTGTTACCCATCGCCTCCTCGAGCTCTTTGTTGAGCTTGTGGAGATCGATCTCGGAAAGGAGCCGCTTGACCGCTTCGGCACCCATGCCCGCAACGAATGCTTCGCCGTATTGCTCCTGCGCTTCGCGGTACTCCGCCTCGTTTAGCAGCTGGGTCTTAGTCAGCGGGGTGTTACCCGGATCAATGACAATGTAATCCTCGTAATAGATGACGCGCTCGAGCTGACGCGCGCTCATGTCGAGCATGAGACCGAGGCGCGAAGGCATGCACTTGTAGAACCAGATATGCGAGACGGGCACCGCCAGCTCGATGTGGCCCATGCGCTCACGGCGCACGCGCGCAAGCGTCACTTCGACGCCGCAACGATCGCAGATGACGCCCTTGTGCTTGATCCGCTTGTACTTGCCGCAAGAGCACTCCCAGTCACGCGTCGGACCGAAGATCCGCTCGCAGAAGAGACCACCCTTTTCAGGCTTGAAGGTCCGGTAATTAATCGTCTCAGGATTCTTCACCTCGCCTTTGCTCCACGACCGCATCGTGTCGGAGGAAGCCACGCCAATCGCGACCTGGTCGAAACCGACCGCGCGTTCTTCACCCACTAACTCACGCCAGGAATGTTCGTTCATTAAATAAGAGATTCTTCGGTTATAAACTACGCGACGTTTTCGAGGAATGGCGCAGGGGCCGAGCCGCCGACTTTGACGTCGAGGCCTAACGACTGCATTTCCTTGATCAGCACATTGAAACTTTCCGGCGTGCCCGCTTCGAGCGAGTTGTCGCCTTTCACAATTGATTCATAGATGCGCGTGCGTCCCTGCACGTCATCGGACTTCACGGTTAGAAGCTCCTGCAGCGTGTACGCTGCGCCGTAGGCTTCGAGTGCCCACACCTCCATCTCGCCGAAACGCTGGCCGCCATATTGCGCCTTGCCGCCGAGCGGCTGCTGCGTGACGAGCGAGTAAGGACCGACCGCGCGAGCATGGATTTTGTCCGCGACCAAGTGGCCGAGCTTTAGCATGTAGATGTAGCCAACCACGACCTCCTGGTCGAACTGGTCGCCGGTGCGTCCGTCGAACAAACGCGACTTGCCGCTTTCCTGCACCCACTTGAAACCTTCTACCTCCTTCGCTTCGTTAAGGTATTCACGGATCTTCGTTTCCGAAATTCCGTCGAACACCGGCGTCGCAACTTTGAAACCGAGGGCTTTCGCGGCTACACCGAGGTGCGTCTCGAGAACCTGACCGACGTTCATACGGCTCGGCACGCCAAGCGGGTTAAGGCAGATTTCCACCGGCGTTCCATCCGGCAGATACGGCATGTCTTCTTCCGGCACGATGCGCGCGACAACACCCTTGTTGCCGTGACGTCCTGCCATCTTGTCGCCGACGCTAAGCTTGCGCTTTGAGGCGATGAAAACCTTCACCTGCTTGATGATGCCCGGGTCGATGTCATCGCCGCTTTCAACGCGATCCATCGAACGCTCACGCTCGAGCTCCAGCTCCGCGAACTTATGTTCGTATGAAGCGATGATCTCCCTGATCTTGTTGCGGATCGGTGACGGATCGATCTCGATATGGTCGTAAACCATCGCCAGTTTGCGCAGCAGCGTCTTGGTGATCTTGCGGTTCGCCGGGATGATGATCTCGCCGGTTTCCGCGTTGACAACGTCGAGCGGAATCTTTTCGCCTAGCAATATATTGGAGAGCGAGTCGGTCAGTTGCTCGGTTAGCTCATCCTTCTTCTTCTTGTTGTCTTCTGTAATCGTCTTGAGCTGACGCTTCGTTTCGGTCGGAGTCAGCTTTTCGCGCGCGCCGACTTCGTGACGCGAGGAAACCTTTACATCCATCACGATGCCGTAGGTCCCGGAGGGAACCGTGAGCGATGTATCTTTCACGTCCGCCGCCTTCTCGCCGAAAATGGCGCGCAGGAGGCGCTCTTCCGGCGCGAGTTCTGTCTCGGATTTCGGAGTGATCTTGCCGACGAGGATGTCGCCCGGCTTCACTTCCGCACCAACGCGCACGACACCGTCCGACCCGAGATTCCGCAGCGCTTCTTCGCTGACGTTCGGAATATCGCGAGTGATTTCTTCCGGTCCGAGCTTCGTGTCGCGAGCACCGATTTCGAACTCGTCGATGTGAATGGAGGTGTAAATGTCCTCCTTCACGACCTTCTCGGAGATCATGATCGCATCTTCGAAGTTGTAGCCGTTCCACGGCATGAACGCCACGAGCACGTTGCGGCCGAGGGCAAGTTCGCCCTTCTCCGTGTTTGGTCCATCTGCGATGACCTGACCCTTCTTCACCGACTGCCCCTTCTTCACGATGGGCTTCTGGTTCACGCACGTGCCGGCGTTTGAGCGCATGAACTTGCGTAGTTCATACACGTGCACGCCTGCTTCGTGATCCGTTTTCAGCTTCTTCCGGCCTTCCGGCATGTGGCCGTCTCTAGTGACGACAATCTGATCGGCCGTAACCGATGCTACCTTGCCGCTGTCGGTTGCGACAACGACTGCGTGAGAGTCGCGAGCAACTTTGCCTTCGAGGCCAGTACCAACGAGTGGTGACTCCGAGACGATCAGCGGAACACCTTGCCGCTGCATGTTCGAACCCATCAGCGCGCGGTTCGCATCATCGTGCTCGAGGAACGGAATCAAACCGGCCGCGACCGAGACGAGCTGCTTCGGCGAGACGTCCATGTAGTGGACCTTCTCCGGTTCTACTTCGAGGAAGTCACCACGATAACGGACTGAGACCTTCTCCTGCGTCAGGTGGCCCTTTGCATCCATCGTCGCGTTCGCCTGCGCCACGAGGAAATTCTCTTCGCGATCACCGGTCAGATAGTCGACCTGCTCGAGCACACGGCCTTTCTCCACCTTTCGATACGGCGTCTCGATGAACCCGAATTCGTTGATGCGCGCAAACGTCGACATCGAGCTGATCAGCCCGATGTTCGGACCTTCCGGCGTCTCGATTGGGCAGATGCGTCCGTAGTGCGACGGATGAACGTCACGCACTTCGAATCCAGCGCGATCTCGGCTTAGACCACCTGGCCCGAGCGCCGAGAGACGACGCTTGTGCGTCAACTCCGCGAGCGGGTTCGTCTGATCCATGAACTGCGACAGCTGTGAACGGCCGAAAAAGTCGCGGATGACAGCGCTGAGCGCCTTCGGGTTGATCAACTTCTGCGGCGTCATGCCGTCGATGTTGATGTCGAACAACGTCATTCGCTCTTTTACAAGTCGCTCAGTGCGGGCGAGACCAACGCGGCACTGGTTGGCGAGCAATTCGCCAACCGTCCGAACGCGGCGGCTGCCGAGATGATCAATGTCATCCAGCGTACCCTCGCCACGGCGCAGGCTGATGAGATACTTCATCGCGCCGATGAAATCTTTGTCGGTTACGATGCGCTCACCGAGATCGACATCGATGCCGAGCTTCTGGTTAATCTTGTAACGCCCAACGCGGCCAAGATCGTACTTCTTCGGATCGAAGAAGAGCCGTTTCAGCAACGCTTTTGCGTTCGCGACTGTTGGCGGATCACCCGGGCGCAGCTTGCGGTAGATGTCCTTCAGCGCCTCTTCCGTGTCGTGCGCTGGATCTTTCTTCAGCGCCTTCACGACAGTGTCGTCGCCTGAAATGTCGATCACCTTCACCTCGGACGTGCCGAGCGTCATGATCTGACGAACAGTCGCCGCGGTAAGCGGCTCAAACGCGCGCGCTACAGTCGCTTCGCCGTCGAGTACGTCGGCTATGAGCACTTTCGTTGCGAGTTCTTCTTCACCCAGCTTCTCGCTCAGCTTCAGTGTCTCGATATTGTAGAAGAGTTTGATTACTTCCTCGTCTGAGCCGTAGCCCAGCGCGCGGAGGAACGTGGTCGCCAGGAACTTCCGGCGCCGTTTGCGACGATCGAGATAGATGTAAAGCAGGTCGCTGGTGTCGAACTGCACCTCGATCCACGAACCGCGATCCGGAATGATCCGGAAGCTGTAGAGGACCTTCCCATTCAAGTGAATGGAGGATTCGAAAGCGATACCCGGCGAGCGGTGCAACTGAGAAACAACCACGCGCTCGGCGCCGTTGATGACGAACGTGCCTTGCGGCGTCATGAGGGGAATTTCGCCCATGTAAACCTTCTCCTCTTTCGTCCCCTTCTCCTCGCGAAGCTGGAACGTAACGTGGAGGGGCGCGCTGAACGTCTGACTCTCGCGCTGCGCCTCGATCGCGCTCAACTTCGGTTCGCCGATTTCGTAGTGGCTGAAATCGAGCGTCGCCTTTTCATCGTAGCTCTCGATCGGGAAAACTTCTTTGAACACGGCTTGGAGGCCGGAGACCTTCCGCTTCGAGGCGGGCACGTCCTTCTGGAGGAAATCCACGTACGAATTGAGCTGAACCTCGATCAGATTCGGTGGCTCAACGCCTTCTTTGATCGTTCCGAAGTAGAGACGCTCTGCGGTGCTGCTTGCTGGCATAAGATGGGACCTGATCGTGAAACCTGCCGGCACGGGAGCCGCAGGTTTATGGGGTTATCGCGTCGACCGGACGCGAAGACGACAAAATTGGCATCGAATCAGCTGTGCGTCAAATCGACCACTGCTGTCCCGGTGCCAATCGTAAATTTTACTGCGGTGGGGAGGGTTACAAATAACTCTCGATACTGCTTACGGGCAAATTAGTTGCAACAGCGCCGTCGGCGCGCAAGAGATTTTCTCCTGCGCGCCGCAGCGTGTGAAAGTTGTTTTTACTTGATTTCGACTTTGGCGCCCGCCGCTTCGATCTTCTTCTTGATCTCTTCGGCTTCTGCCTTGGTCACGCCTTCCTTCAGCGTCTTTGGTGCGCCCTCGACAAGAGCCTTGGCTTCCGCCAAACCGAGCCCCGGAACTGCGCCGCGCACTTCCTTGATGACTCCGATCTTGTTCGCGCCCATCTCCGCCAGGATGACATCGAAGGTTGTCTTCTCTTCAGCTGCAGGGGCCGCCGCGCCACCGCCGCCCGCTGCTGGAGCCGCCGCTGCGACTGGTGCCGCTGCGCTCACGCCCCATTTTTCCTCGAGCTGTTTCACCAAACCAGCGATTTCGAGCACAGTCAGGCCGCTGAGTTGATCCACTAATGTGTTTGTATCCGCCATTTCGTTTTCCTTCTAATTGCCGCCTCCGAAAGCTTCCGGAGAATTAAGGCCAGCCGCCGCCAGCCCGGACAGTTGTTGTTTGGTTCCCCGCCCGGCTGTTTTGCCGGGCGAAATCTGTTTAAGCTACTGCCGCCGCCGGTGAAGCTGCTGCCGGTGCCTCGCCGCCGCCTTGCTGATCCGCCTTCGCCTGCAGCAGACGCGCGAGCGAAGCGCCAGGCTCGTTCAGCAAACGTGCGAGTCCACTCATTGGCGACAGGAGCAAGCCTAGCAACTGCGCCAGGAGCACTTCGCGCGGCGGCAAGTCGGCCAGCGCTTCGACATCTTTCGTCGAAAGCACCGACTTGTCGACGACGCCAATCTTTAGCGCGGCAATCTTGAATTCAGCTGCAAAACTTTTGAGGATCTTCGCGATTGGCGCCACGTCGGCCTGTCCTGTGACGACGGCGGTCTGCCCCGTCAATTGCTCGCCCACATCCGGCAAACCGCTGGTCGCCATCGCGCGTTTGAGAAAGCTATTCTTCACCACGTGGATCTCTCCGCCGACTGGCGACAGCCGATTCCGCAACTCGCCGAACTGCGGCACCTTCATCTTCTGGTAATCAGTCACCAGCATGAACGACGAGCCGTTCAGCTTCTCCGAAAGATCGGAGACGATATCTGCTTTTTCAGGTCTCATTGTAAGTCGCTCCCTTTTTAGACGCCCAAATACGGCGAAGGATCGATGTGGAGGCCGGGCGACATCGTCGCGCTAAGCGTCATTCCGTCGACGAACCGACCCTTCGCCGTAGCCGGCCGTGCGCGGACAACCGCCTCGATCACCGCCGTGCCGTTTTCGACCAGCTGATCTTCCGCGAACGAAAATTTTCCGAGCGGCACCGCGATGTTGCCATTCTTATCGAGTTTGAACTCAACGCGGCCGGCTTTCACCTCGCGCACCGCCTTCGCCGTGTCGTCGGTAACAGTGCCGGTCTTCGGATTCGGCATCAAACCGCGCGGGCCGAGCACCTTTCCCAGCTTGCGAACTTCCGCCATGGCCGCAGGAGTTGCGACCGCGACATCGAATTCCTGGAACCCTTCCTGGCACTTCTGGATCATCTCTTTAAAACCGACAAATTCAGCGCCCGCCTCTTTCGCGGCGCGAGCGGCGTCGCCTTCCGCGAATACCAACACGCGAACCTGTTTGCCACTGCCGTGCGGGAGCGGACAAGTGCCGCGCACCATTTGATCTGACTGCTTCGGATCAACTCCGAGCCGGAACGACATCGTCACGGTCTGGTCGAATTTCGGGGGCGTCAGCTTCTTCAGCGTAGAGATTGCTTCCGAGAGGTTGTAAGCCTTATTGCGGTCCACCTGCTCGGCAGCTGCGCGGTAACGTTTGCTTCGGTTATTTTGCATGATGATATCAGTTCAAACGAGCGCGATGCTCTCCTGAATAGATGCTCTCCGGGGAGCGGGTCGTGAAAGCTAGCGGGATTGGATGCGCTGTCAAAGCGGATCTCGCGCTCAGAGCCGATTACGGCGAAATCTCACTCACCGTGGACGCACGGGAAGGCGAACCGTCGCTTGTTCAAGCTCACCTACCACCGGCAGAGCGGACTCTGTTTCCGCCGTCGGAATGTTAGTTCCGGTTACGATCACCCGCTCCGTCTCGGCGACGATGCCGCGCTCGGTGAAGGTGTCCTGGGCGATGGCAATTGAGCCGCAGAGCAGACAAATGCCTGCCACGCCGGACTAGGG
>JACDHZ010000041.1 GCA_013820755.1 Chthoniobacterales bacterium | reverse complement strand
CCGCGGTCTGCGCGTACACAGTCGCCGGTGCGGATGCCGGCTCCGGCGGGATGTTCCGCAGCGCGTTTGGCATCACCGTTTTGCTTAGCCGATCAGAGCTTTTCTTCTTCGACGGGACCGGCGCGGACGCAGGTTCCACTTTCGCCTTCTTCTTGAAATAACTCAGGAACGGAATCGCCATGTCTAGTGGTCCTCTGCAGTCACCCGCCATACTTCTTCGAGGGTGGTTATGCCTTCCAGTGCCTTTTCGATGCCGGCCATGCGCAGGGTTTTCATCCCCTCACTTACTGCCTGGTTTTTGATCACGGCGGCAGAAGCTCGCTTCACGATCAGACGGCGGATTGTCTCGCTCACCGGCAGCGCTTCGATGATCGCTACACGGCCGAGATAACCGCGCCCCTTGCACCGATCGCAGCCGCTGCCCTGGTAGAATACCGCGCCGTCGTCGGGCGAAATGCCTAGTCGCTCGAACACTTCCGGCTCCGCGGTAAACTCCTGGCGGCAATTCGTGCAAATCCGGCGGACGAGTCGTTGCGCGCATGCCATGATGACCGAGCTCGAGATCAGGAACGGCTCGATGCCCATGTCGTCGAGTCGCGTGATGGCGCCCGCCGCATCGTTCGTGTGCAACGTCGACAACACCTGGTGACCCGTGAGCGCCGCCTTTACCGCGATGTCGGCGGTTTCGGTGTCACGAATTTCACCCACCATTACGATATCCGGATCCTGACGAAGGATCGATCGCAGCGCGGAAGAGAAATCCAGACCAATGTCCGCGCGCACGGCCACCTGGTTGATGCCCGCGAGCTCGTATTCGATCGGGTCCTCGACTGTGACGATGTTGTACTGAGGGTTGTTCAGCTCCTGCAGCACCGAGTAAAGCGTTGTCGTCTTACCGGAACCCGTCGGGCCGGTGACAAGGATCATTCCATGCGGCGCGTCGATTGCTTTCCTGAACTTGTCGAGCGTCCCCTGATCCATTCCCATCTCGTCAATCGAGCCGGTAAGAGCCGATTTATCGAGGATACGGATGACGATCTTTTCGCCATGCGCCGTCGGCAGAATCGAGATACGCAGATCGACTTCCTTCCCCGTGACCTTGATGCGGAAACGGCCATCCTGCGGCACACGCCGCTCGGCGATATTCAATCCAGCGAGAATCTTGATGCGCGACGTGATCGCGAGCTGCAGCGCCTTGGGCGGTGACTCGGCGGCGATCAGCTCGCCGTCGATCCGATAGCGCAGTTTCACGGAGCGCTGGAACGGCTCGATGTGAATGTCCGATGCCTTTTCCTTTAGCGCCTGAACCAGCATCAGGTTCACGATCTTGATCACCGGCGCGTCGTCAGAATCGTGCGCCAGCCGATCGAGATCGATCTGCTCGTTGTCCTTCTTCGCCTCAACCTCGACATCCGCGGTGGCGGCGACATCTTCGGCCACCTTCCGCATCACATCCGCCATCTTCGCGCCGCCGTGGTTCATTCCCGCGAGCGCTTTGGTCACGGCCTTCCCGGTCGCGATCATCGGCACCACGTCCAGCTGCGTGCGTCGCTTCACGTCGTCGAGCGCGAGCACGTTCGTGGGATCCGCCATCGCCACGAATAGCTTCCCGTTCAAACGCGCAATGGGTATCAGCTTGTTCGCCGTCGCCATATCACGCGGCACGAGCGACATGATCTCGTCGGGAACCCGGAGCTTCGTGAGATTGATCGCCGGCGTGTTCAGGCAGCGCCCCATGCTGAACGTCATGTCCTGATCCGTGACGAATTCCTTGTCCGTCAGGATGTTAAGCAGACGGCCGCCCTCCTTCTGTTGAATTGCGGTCGCTTCCTCCAGCTGGTTTGGCAACAGGAGACCATCCTCGATCAGGATGTCCGCGATGCGGTCGGCGAAAGATTTGGCTTTCATCTCGTCAGCGCTTTAGAAGCGGCTCTCAAGCCGGTAAATGTCCTGCAGGCTTTTCACGATCTCAGCCGGCCGTGCCAGGTACCAGCTCACCGTATAATCGAGCGATTGCTGCACCGCGTTGCGACCCGCGGCGTCGAATGGATTGCAGCACGCCACCATGATCGTGCGACTGACCAGATCGAACGGCAGAAACAGCCGGCCAAGCGTCAGCTCGTCCGGCAGCATTTGCGCCACCTGGCGATCGACGTCGTAATACTCCAGCGGCACATACGCGAACTTCGTCCGGTCAATCAGCTGCGAAAGCACGGCGTCGAGCTTCTCTGGCGACTGCCCGAAAACTCTCTCCAGCAACGACGTAGCAATCCCCTGGCCGCTCAGATCCTTGTTCAGACCGGTCACCGTTTCCCGCGCCGCCTCCACCTCTTCCATCGGGAACAGCCGTTGCATGATTAGAAATTTCGCCAGCTGCTCGTCCCCGCGATCCTGTAGCTCCACCCCGTGATGTGAGGCGTTGACGTCTACCAGCCCGCCATCCATGCCAGGGTGAGTGCCGTTCGCATTCAGATCCGGCGCGACCGTCAGCCCACCGATCGGGCCCGGCGCCACACTGCTTTCACCTGTTGTCTGCAATCGCGACTCGATCTCGCCGAGCATCGCGAGGATTTCGGGTGAATGGGGTTCCTTCAGCAGTACGACGTCGCACTCCTGCATCGCGAGCGTGTATGAGCCCACGTTGAAATAGGCTTCCGCGAGTTTGCGGGAAATCCGCTGCGATTCCTCCGGCTGCCCCACCTTGTGGTAGGCGTCCTTCAGGATCTCGAGAGATTGATAATCGTCTGGCTGCGTTTGAGTAATGACCTCAAACATCTCGATCGTCTGAACGATCTGATCATGTTCCTCCTGCGATATCGCGTGTTCCAGCACAGCGGGGCAATAAAAGCTAGAAACGTGCCCCTCTTCCGGGGGAAAACCCACTGCAAAAATTGGCCATCGCAACCAAGAGAGGTGCGGAGGCCGTTGGGTTTCCGCCGCCACCGCGCACCGTCCGCGCTCAACCTCGTAGCTCGTTCTCCCTCAGTTGCGCTGCAAACCCGGCGAGCGAACTGAGCACTTTCCCACTGGATTCATTCCAATCCCGCACCAGCATGGCCAAACGACGTCCGTTCAACTCGAAGTCGTAGCCGTGGCGAAACAGGTGCCGGAATCCGCGCAAATCGTTTAGCACCCGGCGCAGTTCTTCAGGAAACACCCGCGGTCGCAACCCGGTAAATCCAGAAACATCTTCTGGAGCAGTTCCTTGTGCCACTGAGTCGGATCGACGATGTGTTTCTCGAACGTGCGCGAGATCTGTTCGCCCGAATTTTCGATCGCGTTGTAGATGTTGTGCAGGCAATAAGCAGCTGCCGCCAAGTCGCGGCGAACTCTCCCATCAGGCCGTGCAACCGCTCATCCAGCCTGTCCAGAGCCTCGCAATCATGAGCGATGATCGCTCGCAACGAAGCTGCCGCCCCTTCATTTAGCGGCATAAAGAAGTTTTCCCCACTTCTCGATTCGTTTCTCAATAGTTCACTAGCATCCTCCCAGCGGACTAGATCCAGCGGGAGCTGCAAGAGGGAATCAAGCTCTGACCACGTTCTGCCCAGAAGTGCGCCGTCCAGCCCTTCGACCGCAATGTCGAGATCGGACCGCCAATCAGAAGGGCGGCCCTTTGCCAGAGAACCGAAAAGCCAAATCCGCCGAACCCCGGCCTGGACGGACAAATAGTTCAGCACGACCGACAACCCCGCTTCCAAGTCGTGCGTCGCGATCGCAGGACGTGATGGCGTCATCTGAACAAGGTAGCTGTGGTGCCGATTCGTTCAACCGCTCGCTCGCTGCTGTCACCGGAAGTCGGGCTTCCAGCCTGACTCGGCGGGCGAGCTTCCAGCTTGTCCTCTCGCGACGCAGACTGCCTCTCCCTTTTCTACTTCAGACTTCGACTTTCCCCTGCTTTTCTGCTTTCTACCTCGGGGGCTGAGTTCTATAATCGCCGCCCGGTGTCCCCCCGTTCGCGCCAGAACCATCCCCACGGCTTCACGCTCATCGAGCTGATGGTCGTCATCGGGATCATCGTCGTTCTGATGGTGCTGCTGGTGCCTGCGTTCAAAGGCATGAAAAGCGCGGGGGACGTTACGAGTGCGGCCTACACAGTTAAAGGTGTTTTGGACCAAGCCCGGACCTACGCAATGACAAACAACACCTATGCCTGGGTGGGGTTCTTTGAGGAAGACATTAACTCTACTACTCCGGCCGTAGCCGGCAACGGCAGGCTCGTTTTGTCGGTAGTCGCGTCGAAAGACGGCACGAGTTTACGGCACGGCGACCAGCGGCACCATCGACACAACCAAGCTGACCCAGATCGGCAAGCTTACTAAGATCGACAACATCCATCTTCCACTTTTCGCCGTCGGGTCTGGCACCGGCGACACATTCGACACTCGCCCAGCCGTCCAGTCCGACCCGACCGCGGGCTATAACTATTCACGGTTTGGTGAGCTGAATGCTGGGCCACCCAACACCGCCCCCTACACGACGCCTTTCAACTTCCAATACCCCGTCGGCGATCCCACTCCTACTGCGCGATATACATTCAGAAAGCTTTTGCAGTTCGATCCGCGAGGCGAGAGCCGAGTGAGTGGCAACACTTACGACGTTCGGCGCGTTGTTGAAATCGGCCTGCTCCAGACCCATGGAAATGTCGTCCCCACGCCAGTTAGCGGTGGCGGCTCCAGCGCCAACTATAGTGGCAATGTAGCCGCGCTTCAGATTAGCGGCTTCAGTGGGGATGTGAAAATCTACCGGAAATGAGGAATGCCCCCACAATGCGTGGCTTCTCGTTAGTCGAAGTTACCCTAACGCTTGGAGTCGCAGGGTTTTGTCTGATTGCGGTCCTTGGATTATTGCCAGTCAGTGCGTACACGAACCGCGCGTCTATTCAGCAGACAACCGCGAACGCAATCATCTCCGAGATCGCCGTCGATTTGAACGCTGCTGCCCGACTTCCACCCGGACAGGTTTCCAAACAATTCTCTCTTAGAAACCGGTGGGATCCCACGCCTGACTATCTGTATTTCACAAACGCCGGTGATCCCGTCGGAACGAATACGGCGACAGCGCCCGCTGGGGCAGTCTTTCGCGCAACGATCACCTATCGATTGCCACCGACAGATACCACCTCAGTGGCGGATATCAGGGTAAGCTGGCCCGCAGCGCAGAGTGACCAAACCAAGGTTGCGGGCTCAGCTGGAATGTTTGTTGCAATCAACCGTCGATGATTGAACGAGACATCAGCGCCGTTCCGAGTAGGCGTTCGACAGGTTTCACTCTTGTCGAGGTGCTGGTATCGGTCTCACTGCTAGCATTAGTTGTTCTCTTGGTAGCAAAGCTTACGGATCACGCCACCGCGATACTCGCACGGGCAGCAAACACATCGACACCGACACACAGGCGCGGTCAGTGTTGAACCGAATCGGGTTTGATATCGCGCGTATGATTAAGCGCTCCGATGTGGATTATTACTGTAAACAACCTACTGGATATACAGGGCACGGTAATGGACATGGATATGGAAAGAAATTGCAAACCGGTCAACAGGGGAGCGACCAAATTGCATTCTTTTGTCAGGTAGAGGGTTACTATCCCCCTCCTTCATCAGCGGGAAGTTCGATATCTCTTGTCGGCTACCGGGTGAACGCGAACAGTGGGTCGCCAGCGTATCTTAGACTCCAGCGTATGGGAAAGGGGCTGCTTTGGAACGGCGCGTCTAATTCTACAAACGCCAACACTGCCAAGTATCCGATTGTATTTCTGCCGCAAACGATCAGCGCGATCGAGCCGTGGTCAGCTGCGATTAACAATGGCTCCAGCGCCGCGAGTCAGGACGAAGACTACGAAATTCTAGGTCCCCTAGTATTTCGGTTGGAATATTGGTATCTGCTACACAACGGTAATCTCACAGACGTGCCTTGGGATAGGGATGTCAGACCAGCACAGATTACCCTTACCAACCCGACATCGATCGGCCTGGTTGATGTGCAGGCCATTGGGGTCGCGATGGCCGTGATTGACCCTGCGAGCCGCTCTCTGGTTCCAACTGCAAGTCTCTTCGATCTCGCCTCTGACCTAGACGATTTCGCGACAGCTCCTGGCAGAGGAATAGCTGGCGCCAAGAAAGCCGGCGATATCGAAAACAAGTGGAACGTCGTTCTACAAACTGTCGCCAGCACCGGCCAGACGAGCTCAGGCGCTACCTCCCGCGTTCCACCAGCTGCCGCGTCAGCTGTTCGTGTCTATAGCCGCTATTTCGATCTGCGGATGCCGTAATATGCGTCCTTCATTGTCTCATTCCCGGCGTGGCGCCGCCCTCATCATCGTTTTGGCGTTCGTCGTTCTTTTGACTGGGCTCTCCGTGGCCTATTTTTCCCGGTCGGTCACCGATCGTCAGATCGCACACGGCAGTTTTAACCAGTCCAACGCCGACCAGCTCGCTTCAAGCGCAGTCGCAATTATAATCGGGGACCTGCGACAAGAAATCGCGAATGGCTCTGTCAATCCTCCACGCACCTTTGGAGCAGGAAGCACGGTGTCGACTGTCTATACGCCCAAGACGAACGCAAACATGCTGCCGATGCGAAGTGGCAAGCCGCCGCCAGCAGGCGGAGTCGATCCAATTCCGAATCTGGTTCGCCGCAGCGTGGCAAATGATGCCATCACCGCACCGGGCCTTCCGAGTCGTGCCATTGGCGTGAACTCTACAACAAATCCATCAGCGAACGGTAGGTCAGTAACGAAAGCACGTTGGAACAAGCATTATCTCATCCCAAAAGCGAGCGCGCTAGATGATACGACTGAACCGAGAGCGGAGTTCGACGGATTCACACCAGACTGGGTGATGATGACCGCAGAACAAGGAGCGACGCTCCTCTCCGCGCCGAGCAGAGATGCTAACAATACTCCGGTCACGCCTGTCGGCCGTTATGCTTATGCCGTCTATGACGAAGGGGCGTTGCTCGACATCAACGTCGCCGGCTACCCAACTGGCACGACAACGACCCAGGCAGGCCGGAGAGGTTCTGTCGCTTTCGCAAATCTTGAGGAGCTGCCCTCTAAAATCGAGAATTCCAGCTCGCCGTGGCAAATAGATAGGCTTGTGGGCTGGCGCAACTATGGCGCCACACAGCCAAGCAACAATTTTCCTGATGCGAATTTTGCAGCTAACTTCCGGGCAAGTTCTGCTCCGGCGTTGGCATATTGGAAGTCCGTAACAAACAACAGGAATGGATTTCTAACCGTCAGCGGTGCTGTCGCCGCAAACGGGCGCACAGATCAGATGTTCTTGACGCGGCAGCAGCTGATCGCCTTCCGAAAGACCACCGACTTTTCTTCAAACGCCCTTCAGTATCTCACCACGTTTTCCAGAGAAAGTAATTCACCTTCATTCTCCCCCTCTACGCCGTCAGGCAGCACGATAGACTATGCAAATCTTTCCACCGCTGCAACTGCCGTCAATCCAAATTTCCTGCTTCGTCGAGCCGAAACCGCATTCACTCGCTTCGATGGTTCAACCGCTGTCGTTGGCGAGCCTCTCGTTAAGACACGCTTTCCGCTCAGCCGACTGACTTGGATCACATACAAAGGTCCAAGTGTTCTACGTACCTTGCCGCCACAATCTCCTACACTTTCGGTTACCGACGCTGACTACGACATGTGGGCGTTGCAGTGGATCTACGGTGTCCCGGCGAGCTACCTTCAAGCTGGAACGGCTGCAAATATCAAAGCGTGTTTCGGACTGACGTACCCCGTCGGAGGAGCGGCCGGGAGTCCGTGGACATACATGAACCCCAGCGGAGCCGCTGTGGCTACTCGAATTCTCCGTTTAGATGAAGTCGCGGCTGCGAAACGCGAGCCGGACTTTTTTGAGTTGCTCCAGGCCACGATCTCGAGTGGTTCACTTGGCCAGAACACAGCGGTGCCTGGTAGCTCAACAAGCGGAGTAACCGGGGGAAATGTTTTTCCTGACATTCACATGAGCAATACCACGCATCACCTGCTTTCGATCGGAGCGGCGATCATTGACCAGGCAGATCCCGATTCGATTCCAACGCGCATCCAGTTCAATCCGGCTGGAACGGCCTGGACAGCTTTCGGCGTAGAAAGCCTACCTTATATCACCCAACTATACCCAATTGCTGGAACGAGTCCGAACGATGCAACCAACAAAAAGTGGGCGACGTATCTCCTCTTTCAACTATGGAATCCCCATCAGAACGCAGCTGCCTCTACCCCTGCCGTTCGCTTGCGACTCGACGGGACAGTTGGGCTCTTCCAAGGTGGGAATGGTGAAGTCTGGAACACGGGCAGCACCGCGTTCGTTAATGCCACGGGTAAGTCGATCACCTTAAACCCAGCGTTATTCGTGAATCCCAGTCCCTTGACTACAGGAAATGTGACCACGGCTGTAACCGCGCCAGGAATGGAAGAAACCTTTTCGCAGCTAGTTGCGCCCGTCGTTCCATGATAGCGACTCGCGACGATCTGCAGGTCCTTCGATGAAGAAGCTTTTGCCGTTTCTTCTAATGCTCGCGACCGCAGCTATCGCGCTTGCTGCTGGGAACACACCTGATGTTACTAGCGGCACCGCCACTGGAACCGTGGGGGTAGCGTTCTCGTATCAGATCGTCGCAACTTCGAATTTTACTATCATCAGTTACGGCGCAAGCCCGTTGCCTGCGGGTTTGGGTGTGAATACGAGCACAGGCCTGATCTCTGGTATACCCACGGCAGCCGGAACATATATTGTCGGAATCAGTGCAACAAACGACAGGAATAATAACAACACCGGGAATGGAACGTTGACGGTGACCGTATTCCCGCCTCCAAGTTTCGTTGGATTTCGATTGCCGGATTTTCAGATGAGCGCCGGATCGCCAAACGTTCCGCGCTTAATGCTTCAGATGGGAGCTACAACTGCGACGCCAAATCCCTTCAACGTGACACTCGAAGTAGATGCTGGTGGCGGCACGTGGGTTCCTTACAATCGCTTTCTCGGTATTGATGACCCGACGAGTTGGATCACGAGCGCGCCCCTAGCCGTCCGGGATGCTACCGCAGCTACTGGTGCACCTCGGCTATTTTCGGCTGCCCAGTTGAATCAATCTCCGCCATTCGTTCTCATGAAAGCTGACCCACGCTCGACGCGCTTCGGAATTTTTCAGATAGATACAAATCTGACAACTAGCTCAAGGATAATGCTATCTCTCTGGCCAAGTGCTTCACCTTCTGTTCCGAACGGCTTCGGCGGCGTTCTCGGGACAGACGTCGAGCACGTTCCCTTGCGCTTTTCCGGCAGTGCTTATTACCCCGGCACTTTGTCTATCAATGGTCCTTCCGATAGCCGCGATAACGCCACGACCACGTATGCTGATAACGATGGCGTGACTCGGCCAGCTGACGCGATCTACCCAGGCGCCGCGAGTACCACTGGAGCTTCGACACCTTATTATACCGCTTCGACCGTTTATCACCCCATCCTGTTAAATAGGCCGTTCCAAAATCTTGGTGAGTTGGGCTACGTTTTCCGAGATCTAGCTTGGAAGACCCTCGACTTCTTTAGCGACAAGAGCGCTGATGCAGGCCTTCTAGATGTCTTTTGCCTTAACGATGGTCCTCGCTCTACCACCCCGTACGATGCCAACGGAAATCTAGGCACGGTTGCACCGGCGATGGCCGCTGGGTCTGTCAATTTGAACAGTAGCCAGGCTGCTAATTTTCAGGCCGTTCTAGCCGGGGCTATCCTGGATGAGACCGGATCTACCACTGTCAACAAAACAGGTAGTGGCCCGACCGACGCGCCGGTATTGGCCACGAACATCGTCAATGCGACATCGACAAATCCAATTCAGAATAAGGCGGAGCTCGTCACTCGTCCGACGTTGCCAACAACGATTCTGCCAACTGCGGCGTCCGACAACCAAGCTGTTAAGGCGCGGAGAGAAGTTGTTCCACGGACTGTACCTTCGGTCTCACAAACTCGCGTTTGGAATCTGATGATCGATGTCGTAGCGCAGTCAGGTCGCTACGCGCCCGGTGAAACAGACCTGACGAAGTTCATAGTTGAAGGCGAGCAACACTACTGGGTTCACGTAGCGATCGATCGGTTCACTGGAGAGGTGATCGACCGGCAAATCGAGGTGGTGAACGAATAGACGCTGTAGCGCGCCATTTACTTCAGCGTGCCGACCGCGTGCCAGCGGTTGGCCACACGGTGTTTTTTCAGCCGGTCGGCTAGTCCAGCCCAGTAGGTGAAGTAGTAACCAAGCACGACGCCCCCAACGGCCAGAGAACCAGCTAGGCCGGAGACCGCGAGCGCGTCGAATTTCCGAACGACCCGCCAGGCGTTTGTTTCCACATCGACGCGAATCTCCCCTCCTGAGTCAAATGGTGTTTGGCGCCAGCCCGTGGTAGGAAGGTGCGCAATCCGCGTCATTTGCGGCTAATCCCAAGAACGCAAGGGAGACGCATGCGCTACGCCCGAAATGCGACGGCGACTGCTAATCTACCGAACTTTGTCGTCGAAGGCGAGCAGCGTTATGGGTGCACGTCGCGCTAGATCGCTGGACCGGCCAGGTGATCGACCGGAAGATCGAAGCCGTGAATGAGTAGAAGAAGCGAAGTAGAGAGTAGCTGGTAAAGTACAAAGGGCAGAACGGAAAGCGAAACTGGAGGTGGAGGTCCAGGCTAGAGGTCACAGGTCGGGCCTCCTGCGCGCCAAAGCGCCACGGCTCCGGCGCGAGATCAGGGGCTTGCCGTTCCCTTGCTCGTTAGATGCTGAAGCGTCTCCTGCTCGCGGCCGTTTATTGACGCTGCGGTATGTTGCGGCCAAACTGTGGTTATGCTTTTCACTGCCGTTCTGATTCCCGCCGAGGAAGGAGGGTTCGTGGCCCTCAATCCAGAGACCGGTTCCACAACTCAGGGCGAGAGCGTGCCGGAAGCCATCGCCAATCTCCGGGAGGCGACGGAGCTTTATCTGGAAGAGTTCCCAATTCAGAGCGCGGGGCAACCGTTAGTAACCACCTTCGAGGTTGCGACGGCTCATGCCTAGACTGCCTCGCTTGTCCGGAGCAGAGACTGTGCGTGCACTGGAGCGCCTGGGCTTTGCTGTCGTCCGGCAGCGTGGGAGTCATATTATCATGCGTCGCGGCGTGTCGGGATGCGTGGTTCCTAATCACCGTGCAATCAAGCTTGGCACTCTAGCGGGCGTTCTGCGGCAGGCCGGTGTGTCAACAGAGGAGTTTATCGCTGCGCAGTGACGCCAAAGCATTAATCGGGCGATTACAACTAACTCGCCAAGGCAAGTCGTCGACCTCCCCATCGAAGGTTTAAAAGAGTAGGCGGAAGAGAAGTAGGAAGTCGAACAAAGTAGAAAGGGCAGAACGGAGAGCGAGTAAAGTAGAAGTGATTGCAAAAATCACATTGACCTTCACCCCAACCCTCTCCCACCGGGAGAGGGAGTCCTTGTCCCTGAGGGAGAAGGTTAGGATGAAGGGCCGGCGTAGACGTCATCTGCCACTAAATGCCTTTTTGATAGCAGTTCTAGACGAAGCCCGAAGGTTGAGCGAGAGATTCCTCGTTGCCGAGTATCTTCAGCCGCTAGTTTTTAGTGAAAAAGCATTCTTTGTACGGCCGATCGCAGCGATGCCCCTTCCCCGCGCGACTGCAAACTGGCTAAACGTACCTCATGAACGAGCTGAACCGCGTTACCATCAATCCAAATCAGTGTGGCGGGCGACCCACCGCGGTATTCCTCTCCATTCTCGCGACAGGCGATTCTGAGGTAGAGGTTTGGTTGCGCTTCCTACTCGATCTCTGATCCTCGGCATCGCCTCTCCCCGTTTACCAGTAAGGTAATCGATCGACAGCTTTGAAGTGGTAAAGGAGTAGGGAAGCGAAATAGAAGGGCGAAAGTAGATGACGGGGAAGCCTTCGAGTAGACGGTACAGCCGCTATGCGCGACAGGTTAAAGTGCGACGGTAGCAGCGAGTGAGTGTGGGACGCGAATGAGTTCCAAACCGCAAAGTCGCCACAGTCCTTTGCATTAGTTCAAAGATCGCTTGGCGTCAGGTGTCCGTTTCGCGAGGCGAGCAAGCATACGCGGGCCGATCTCCTCGCCATCATGGAATGCAAAGACAGTGTCTGGCCAGCCGGGCCGAGATAGAATCCGGTGTGAACCGTGTGTCTGTCGTTTGATGCTCCAGCCGATCCGCAGCAGCGCTGCCAGGACCCGGCGCGCCTTCGCGGCACCCCCACTGGCTCATGCTGCGGCAACCGTGAAAACCTGCTGAATCTCCGGCGAAGTCTCACCCTGCTCGATTCGCTCGGCCAGGACTCGTATTATGCGGCCGGATCCCTCAATCTCAACAGTCGGCAGACTCCTGTTCTCCAATCCATTTTAGCGGTGCGCCAACCGTTCAGAGTACGCAGACTATGGCGAACAACATCGTCCGTGCGGGTTCGACCACGCTTTTTCAAAACAAAGCCAAGCTAGTGACACGCGCAGGCCTCCTCCCCACGGTCTTGCCCACACCTACTACATCCCAAGAAAATTAGGCAGTTAAGACTGATCAAGAAGTTGTTCCCCGAACCATTAGTTCCATCTCTCAGAGTCGCGTCTGGAATTTGATGATCGATGCAATAGCCCAGTCAGGCCGTTATGCGCCCGGAGAAACCGACCTGAAGAAGTTCGTTGTCGAAGGCGAGCAACATTACTGGGTTCACGTCGCGGTTGATCGCTTCACCGCGAGGTGATTGATCGGCAGATCGAAGTTGTGAGCGAGTAGGGCTGGGAGAGCAGAAAGACTCAAGGCAGACAGTAGAAGACGGGAATGGCAGAACTCCGGAGGTCGATTGAGAAGTGATTGATGGAAGCGAACGGTATTGGTGGGCAGAAGTCGTGGAACGGGCCAAGTTCCTCCTCCGATTCCTAGCTTTCTGATTAAGGATTCTGCGAGAATCTGCGGACAGGCTTTAGCCGAAGAGATCGCAATGTGTGCCGGTACGTTCCAGATGCAGTTCGTCCGGAGCGAGGCGGTAAATCAATATCCAGTCCGGTTCGAGGTGGCAGTCGCGACGCCCAACCCATCTGCCCAACAGTGGATGATCCTGATATTCTCGAAGAAGGGGTTTGCCGGCGACCAGAATCTCGAGCACGGCCTTCAGCTTGTCTGGATCTTTGCCCCTCTTCTTCTGCCGTTTAACGTCCTTCTTAAACTGCGATGTCTGGCTGAGCCTCACCCTTCCCAACTGGCGTAAAGTTCCTCGAGGCTATCGAAGTGCTCGACCCGTTTGTCCTTGTCGCTCTGGTCGAGAGTAGCGGCCGTCAGTTTGTTGGGGACGTGCAATTCCACGGGAAATTCTCTCCGAAGTGCAATCTGCCGGTAAAAGAGCCTGATCGCTTCCGTAGGTGTCATTCCCAAGGCATCGAGGATTTTTTCAGTCGCATTCTTCGTGGCGGCGTCGATGCGGGCATGCACAACGGCGGTTTGTGACATGAGACGAGTGTATCACAGGCGCAACACAATCAAAGCCCTTTTCTGACCGTGCGCAGGCTGGCTTGCTCTGGGAAGGGTTGTGCTGGATATCCGGTTAATTCCTGCTCGAATCACTTGAGGGTATTGGCCTCCCTCAGGGCTTCGGCCATGACGCCCCCCCAAACGGCTCGATTCTGCGGAGAGCTGCTTTCGTTACGCCTATATGTTAAGTCCGTGTAATCCGTGGAGAGAATATCTCCAAGTCTCTCAGGGCAGAGAAATAATTCCGGCAAAACGCTATTGCGGAGCTGCCACGGCACATGCCGCCGGCTTCGGCGTGCTGGCGGGCCGAACGGACGAGAAACAGTTTCGGCGAGTCGCAGGGTTTGGTCATGCGCCTGCTGCGCGCGAAATCGCGGTAAAGCTCGCGTCACTGGCCGAGGGTGAGCGTCAGATACACAGCTTCGCCGTTCGATCGCTGGCCGAAAACAGCTGATTCGCCGTCGGATTCAACCGGTTCCTGTTGGCCGGGACCGGCGGACGCGAGAGGGGCGAGAGGTATGTAGCAAGTCGCTGTAAGACGTGTGACGCCGAAGCGAATGCGAGCTGAACGCCTCAACAACTCAAGGCCGATTTTCGTTTAAATCATGCTACGTCACGCGGATCACGTTCAGCTTCCCGCGCGATTTCAGCCGGCGCGCTACTCCCGTCCAATAGGTGAGGTAGTAACCAAGCACAACGCCACCAACCGCCAGCGAGCCCGCCATGCCCGAAGCGGCAAGCCACGAGCTTCCGGCTGCCGCGTTCTGCCAGGCGTGCCAGCTCCGCCAGAAACCATAGATAATCCGCGCGGTCACTGCCACAGTGATGATCAGCACGGGCGCGCGATTAGGCGTGTAATGCAGGCCGCGCGCGGTCGGTTCCCATCTCGTCAGTTTCACGCCAAGGAGCCCCAGGATTCCTCCACCGATTAGCCCTGCAACAGCGGAGACGAACACATCCGGAACCCACATGTTCATCACCGAGGCTCCTACAGCAAAAAGGAATGCGGAGAAGCCGATCAGCGAGACGTTCAGCGTGGCCAGCCATGGTCGGCCGATCCGGCGCGCCGTGCCCGCGCGGTAGCGTTGCACGATCGAGAACGGGAGCAGCAACACAAACACCAGCGGCAGCAGAAGCACCAGCGGCAGCAGGAGAAACGGCACGCCCGTAAGCTACGCGACGCGCGAGGTTGTGACAGGCGTTGTTGTCCGCAGATCTGGCAGAATTTCAGAGATTCGTTGTCAGCCGATGAAAGGGCTGCGGTGCGGTCGCCGTCACTAGTGCGGACTGCGAACGGCTGGAAGGGTGTCGCACGCAATAGCTCTCGAATGCGCGGGATCACTAGTCGAAATTACTTCGTGTTCCAATCCGCGTCATCTCCCAACTCCGCCGGACAAGGTCAAACAGCGACACCATCCTCATGAAAACCGGTTTTCCGTCCAAGGATCGGCGGTGTTGCTGTAGCCGCGGACTTCCCAGAAGCCGAGCTTGTCCTCGGCGCTGAACTCGATCGAGCGAATGAACTTCGCCCCTTTCCATGCGTAGAGCTTCGGGATGATCACACGCGCCGGCCCGCCATGGTCGCGGGGGAGCGGTTTGCCCTCATACGCTGTCGCGATGAGGACATCGTCGTCCATGACGTGCTCGATGCTGACATTCGTCGTGTAACCGTCGTAGCTGGTGAAGAGGAGGTGCTTCGCTTCAGGCTTCGGCTTCACCGCTTCAGCGAGAGTGAAGAAGGCGACGCCGGTCCATTTGACGTCGAATTTGCTCCATGTGGTGACGCAGTGGAAATCGCTGACGTCCTCGAACTTCGGAAGCGCGGTGAATTCCTCCCATGTGAAGGTGCGCGGGTGCTCGACCAGGCCGGTGACTTCGAGGCGCCATTCGTGAAGCGGAATGTCGGGCCGAATGCCGAGATCGAGAACCGGAAACCCCGGGGTGAGATGCTGCCCGGGCGGGAGGCGGTTTTCGGACCGCACCGTTGGTCTGGCTTTGCCGGCCATTTTGCGGGCGAAGCGCTCTTTTCGTTCGATGAATCTGGGCTTCTGGTCGTTCATGAAACAAATTATCTCATCCGCAGATTTCGCAGATCAACGCAGATTTGCGGCAAAGGAAGCCAAGTTCCACAACCAAAGCGCAAGTTCTTCCAGTGGTCGACCTACGGGAATCGAACCAGAGAAACTGTTCGAAATACGCCGGCAACGAAGTCTCGGGCGAGAGCGATCGGAGTCCCGTTGATCCACGAAAGGTGCGGAAGAGTCAGACTTTCGAGCCGCGCGTCTGCAGCAGCTTGATCGCATCCCGCAGCTCCGCGGCTCGCTCATAAAGCTCGCTCGCGATCGCGGTTTCCATCTCGCGCTGCATGATCTCGAGCTTTGAGAGCGGGCGCTTCGAGCTGATTTCCTCGAGCCATTCGTCAAGGAAGGCAATCTCGGAACTTTTCTGCGCGAGCTCCGGGAAGTTCGACTGCTGGAAAAAGTCCTGGATGGCGTCACGACCGCCTTCGATCTCGCGCATCGCGTCTGCGAATTTCCCGTCGCCGAGAAGAATGGAAGCCTTCGCGCGCGTGTTCATCATTAGCACATACGGACGAAACTGCTGAAAGCTCCAGCCGAGCTCTTCGCGGTCCGTATGGTCCGCGACGAACTGAAACAAATCGAGGTTCCGCTCGGTGTCGCGAATGACACCCGCGAAGTCATTCAGTTGAAACAGACTGAGATAACGATGGTAATATTGAATGCCTTCCTGCTGCAGCTCGCTGCACTGATCCGCGGTCAGCTCGTACTCCTCGTCACGCGCTTCGACGCGCGCGGCGCGGCGCTGGTGGTAGGTGAGCAGCGATTCACAGTTGTGCGGGCGATGACCGTCCGGGCGGCCGGTCATTTCCATCTGTAAAATGCCGAGGTCAATTCGAAGCTGCAGTTTCTCGCGGCCATCGAGGCCAAGGATCTTGCGGACTTTGATCGAACCGGATTCGTGCGGCCAATCCTGCAGCAGCGTGTTGAGATCGAGGCTCATTTTTCTGTGTCGTTTCTGCTTGTTAATCGTTGCTCTGGCGCGTTGCCGATTTGTTTTTGTTCTTCGCACACGGTGAAGCGCGGGATGCAACGACGTGTAAGACGCGCGAAAAGGTCTACTTGTTCAAAAGTTGAACCCCGATATCGCAGGGTTGTAGCGAGCGCGCATCTGGTAGCCAGCAGCTTTGTGCGTGCCACGTTCGACGACTCTTCAGCTTTCGGCGTGCACACGGGCGATGTAGCGATTATCTCGCTGTAGTGGAAGACGAGATCGATTTGTTCATCCGCTTCCTCGCGACCGAGCGCGGACTGTCGGATAACTACCAGCTCTCAACGCGGCGCTCGCTCACGGAATTCGCGGACTGGTGCGCAAGAGCGCGACAGATCACTTCCGCGCGCGAAGTGGCGATGCCGTTGATGTCCGACTATCTCGCGTTCCGAAAACGCGGCGGTCTCGCCGCCTCGTCGATCAAGCTGGTGGTCGTCGCGCTTAAAATTTTCTTTCGCTTTCTCGCGGCGAAAGGGCGGGTCGACCGTGATCCCGCGGAGACAATGACGCTGCCACGCATCGAGCGGTATCTCCCCGAAACACTGAACGAGATACAGGTGGAGCAGTTGATTGACGGTATCAACACGGCGCACCCGCTGGGGCTGCGCGATCGCGCGATCGTGGAGTTGCTCTACGCGAGCGGGCTCCGGATTTCGGAACTGGCGAATGCGCGGCTCGAGAACTTCAACGCGGAGGAGCGAATCCTTCGCGTAACGGGAAAGGGCAACAAGATGCGCCTCGTGCCGGTTGGTCGTCGCGCCTGCGATGCGCTTGCCGCGTATGTTTCAACTGAACGACCGAAGCTAGTCAAACCGCGGTCGCGCAGTGAGATTTTCCTATCAGCTCGTGGAACGAAGCTGACGACCGTGCGACTCTGGCAGATCGTCAAGGCGCGGGCGCAGCAGTCCGGGCTCGAAGCGAACATCTATCCACATCTCCTCCGGCACAGCTTCGCGACGCACTTGCTCAGCAATGGCGCCGATCTGCGCATTATCCAGGAATTGCTGGGGCATTCGGACATCTCGACGACGCAGGTGTACACACACGTCGATCAGCAGCGGCTCAAGGCTGTGCACCGCAAGTTTCATCCGCGCGCGTGAGCTGCGGTGGAAGGGGTTGCCGCCGTTGCAACAGGACGCGCAGGCGGGGACAGTTAACGGTCGCCGCATCTTTGGCGAGCCGATAGAATCACAGAAGAGATGAAACGA
>JACDHZ010000159.1 GCA_013820755.1 Chthoniobacterales bacterium | reverse complement strand
CGATGGACAGTCGACCGAGGTAAAGGTTTCGCTGCAATATCTGCCGCCAGCCGGAGTAGTCGGCGCTGTGGTGGCAAAATTCTTCGGCGAATCTCCTGAGCAACAGCTGGAAGAAGATCTCGGCCGGGTTAAGCAACTGATCGAGGGTGGGCAAGCCGAAGCGGTGGCCGCAGGTCGCGAGAACGGCATTGCGCAAAGCTAGCGTTCACGACTGGTATGGCGGCCGTTGTCCCGCCGATAACGCGTCGACCTACGGCATGTGCAACGCGCGGCGCATCGCGATGGTAAGATTGCCCGTCACCCGCATATGGTGCGCTTTCTGAAACCGCGCGATCGCATCGATCACATCGGGCGAAAACACACCGTCGATTGGCCCGCAGTAGTAACCCATCCGCTGCAGCGACACCTGCATGGAACCGACGTATGCGCGGTCGTTCATCAGCTCGCGCCGCGACTTCGCGTAATAGAAGAGCCGGTATGCCTCGTGACGTTCTAGGTCGGTCGCATTCAGTATCGGCATCTGGTGCAGCTCGCCCCATTCGTCTCTTGGCGCGAGTGCGTCCTTGGACTTGAAGAACGGCAGCTCAAACGCGCTTGCAGATGCCGCTGAAAGAATGAACGCGAAGCCGACGCAACATAGATTCTTCACAGCTAAAAGAATATCGCGATGCGCGCGCAGGTGCAATAGCGAGGAACACCTAAAAACTGCTTGTGGCGTGCGGCCAAACACCGAGCGTTTCGCATGGCAGGACAAGGCTCTACCGGCAATGTGATCGCTGCGCTGTGCAGCTTCTTTATCCCAGGATTGGGTCAGTTGATCCAGGGGCGCGTGATGATGGCCCTGATACAGTTCGTCCTCGCGGCACTGCTCTGGATCGTGCTGCTTGGGTGGCTAGTGCATCTCTGGTCGATAATCGATGCAGCGATGTTCAAGCAGGCGACCTAAGCGAGCGATTCCTTCTCGACAACCAGCAGGAGGTTCGTGGCAGGAGCTTCGCCGATGACTTCGCTGCCTTCCGCAGTTTTCACTTTGAACCTGTAGGACTGGTCCCCTTTGTCGCCAACGAGCGCGAACCAGTCGGCTTTCACTTCGACAGGTTGGTCGCGGCGGCGGAGGTAAACAGTAAAGGTCTTCATGCGCGGAAGGTGTCGAAGCGAACCGTCGGAGGCGAGCTGAAATATTCACCCTACAGCCTGCTGGCACTAATCGGAGGTCGCACTGCCGGCGAAATGGAGCAGCTCAAGGATGTTGCCACGGAGTTGCAGGAAATCATGGCTGCTGCGGTCGCGCGGCCGGTCGAGTGGAACAGGGATAACCCGGTCAATGCGGCCCGGTCGCGTTGTCATAATCACGATCCGATCGCTCATGTAGATCGCTTCGTCGATGTCGTGTGTGACGAGCAACATCGTGGTGCCGCGCGCCTGCCAGAGCCGTAGCACTTCGTCCTGCATCCGCATGCGCGTGAACGCGTCGAGCGCGCCGAGCGGTTCGTCCAGGAGAAGGACTTTCGGGTGGTTGATGAGCGCGCGGGCGAGCGCGACGCGTTGCGCCATGCCACCGGAAAGATGATGCGGATACGAATTCCCGAATCCTTCGAGACCGACCAGCCGCATGAATTCGTCCACTTCATCGCGCTTCTCGTGCAACACGCCGCGCGCGACGAGCCCCGCCTCGATATTGCGGCGAACGGTCAGCCACGGGAACAGATTCGGATCCTGAAACACAAGCCCGCGTTCTTCGCCGGGTTCGGTAATTGGATCCTCACCGATAAGTAGCTCGCCCGAATCAGGAACCTCGAGGCCGGCGAGCAGACGCAGCAGCGTGGATTTCCCGCAACCGCTCGGGCCGAGAAGGGAGACCAGTTCGCCCGCGGCTAGCGATAGCGAGACAGCATCAATGGCAAGGCGACGCTCGTGGGCGTTGTCTCCCGCAGGGAAGCTCTTGCTAAGGGTGCGGACGCGTAGCGACGATGCTTCGGTCGCCGCGGCGGCTACCACTTGATCACTCCCTTTTGCCAGACGAGAACGCGATCCCGCACCTTGAACAGCAGAGTCATGATCGTGGAGAAAAATGCAGCCATGATTACTAGCGCGGCATACACCTTGCCGTATTCCGCCCAACCCTGAGCCCAGCTGACATACCAGCCGAGGCCGGACTTCACGCCCACCGTCTCTGCGACGACCAGCGTCAGGAACGACGCCCCCAATCCCATGAACAAGCCAATGAAAATGCTTGGAAGCGCAGCTGGTATGGCGACGCGAAAAATGAGATAGCTACGTCTCGCACCGAGCGTTCGCGCAACGTCCAGATACGAAGCGCGCGTGTTGGAAATTCCGGATGCGGTCAGCATTGTGACCGGGAACCAGACGGCGAGAGCAATCAGCGCAGCTGCCGAGAAAATCGCGGACGGTGAGACCACCATCGCGAGTGGAATCCAGGCGGTTGCCGGGATCGGGCCGATGATCTTCAACACCGGCATGCCCCAGTATCGGATCGGCCTCGACCAGCCGATGCACACGCCGCTGACGAAGCCGGCCGCGACCCCCATCGCGTATCCGCTGAGCAGAAGGATGAGTGAATGCCAGGTGCTATCGAAGAGCAGTGCGCGATCGTTGATCAAACTCTGCAGCACTCCTGCCGGACTCGGGAAATACGGCAACGGCAGGAGGCGCAGTCCTGAGGTGACTCCTTCCCAAATGATCAGCAGCAAAATCGCCGCCGCCAGGATCGGGAACATGGCAGCGATCCACTGCCGCAAGCGTCTCCACCACCGGTGCGCGATCGCAGCCGCGATCGACAACCCGAGCACACCCGACAGAAAGGCGGTGAAGGAATGCACCTCAGCCGGCGGCTCCTGTTTTGATACGAGCAGGTGAACAACAAGCGCGATGGCTGCCGCGAGCGGAACCGAAACAATTGCGCGTGGGCGCAACTCGTGGCGGGATTCGCTCGACGAACCTTCGGCATTAGCACCGCTTCGCGCTCGTACCGGAGGCTCCGACAACGCCGTCGCCGGAGGCAACAAACTCACTTCGCCGCTGCGAGGGTCGTCTTCTCTTTCGCGCAGCATGAGCCTTCCTGGTCGGACAGAATCATCTCCGCAAACAACCGGATGTCCTGGTCCGGCGGGATTTGTCCGTCCGCGAGCGTCTCCACCTGCAGGCCGCGCACCCATTCATCGGTCACGCCGTCGAGATATGCAAAGGCACGCCCTGCCAGAGCCGGCACATCAGTCGTCGGGTTTAGCATGCCGGCGACTTTCATTTCCGCCGCCGCAGATTTCACAGCGTCATCGGCGCCTGAAACACTGGGCACGTAACGCAAATGTGAAATCGCGACGGTGTTCAGTTCCGGATTCGAGGCGAGATACTTCTTTTCAACCGATAAGCGCGCGGCTGCCGCGGGATTTGTTTCCACCCACTTCGCGCCTTTCAGCAATGCGCGCGTAGCGGCCGCAGAGGCTTTCTGATTGGCCGCTAGATATTTTCCGTTCACGATCACGGCACAACAATACTCGTCCTTGTAAGGAGCGTCGGTAGCCTGGTCTGCCAGGTTGCGCACTTTGCCGTCTGCAAGCAGAAGACTACCGATGGGCTCGGAATCCGCGACCGCGTCCACCTCGCCTTTATCGAGCGCGAGGCCGAGCTCACCGGCTGGAAAGACGCGCCAGGTCACATCTTTGCCGGCATCGATCCCGTTCGCACCGAGCACCCGGTTTGCGAAAATGAACGGAGGCGTTCCCATTCCCGGCACGCCGATGCGCTTCCCGCGCAGATCCTGCACGGTGTTGATATTGGTTTTGGCGCCCGCCTGCACACGCAGACAACCCTTGTGAATGCCAGCAGTAAACTTCACGTCGAGTCCCTGCTCAATCGGCTTCAGGAAATACATCACGAGGTGGTGCGTGATGTCGAACCCGCCCAGCGCGAGCACATCTTTGTAGTTCGCCCACTCGCATTTCACCATTTCTACTTCGAGACCTTCTTCCTTGAAGAAGCCGTTCTCCACCGCACTGAAGATCGGCGCCTCGCAGGTCAGGCCGATGTAGCCGACACGAATTTTATTGGAATTCTTCGCGCTCGATCCGGCGTCCTTTTTGCAGCCGCAAATCAGGAGAGCGCCCGCAGCAGTGACGCAGAGAAGCTTGAGTGTTTTCATAAATTAGATCAAAGGTTTGTAGAATAGCGAGATAGTTGCAACCTATGGAAGCAGAAGATCGACATTTCCTGAATTGCTCAGGAATTACAATCTCGGATTCTGCCGCTCAAGCTCCGCCCAGGCGATGAACGAGCCGATCGAGATCAGACATCTGCGCTACTTCCTCGCCGTCGCGGAGGCGGGCAGCTTCAGTCGCGCGGCCGATCGCCTGGGCATTTCGCAGCCCAGCGTTTCACAGCAAATGCGCGATTTGGAAACCGGGCTGCGGGTGAGCCTCTTCCAGCGGCGCGGCAAGCGCATCCTGCTAACGTCGTCCGGGACGATCTTCCAGGAGCACGCACGCGCCATTCTTCGGCAGGTGGAAAATTTCCTTCAGGAGGTCAGCAGTGAAACGGGCCAACTACGTGGCGTTCTCCACCTCGGCGTGATTCCCGTGCTGAACGTCCCACTCGTTCCGCATCTCCTTGGATTGTTTGCCGCCGAACATCCGGGTGTCAGCCTCACGGTCGAGGAGATTTCGTCCACGGAGATCGAGACGGCTCTGGAAGAGGGGCGGATGGATGTAGGCCTCGGTTTCCTGACCAGGCATTCGCCGAATCTGCGTTACGAACGGCTTTGCACCGACGAGTTCGCCCTGATCGTGCCCGCCACCAACCGATGGTCGAAGCGCCGCTGGATCGAATTGTCCGAGCTGCACCAACAGCGGCTGTTGCAGCTGCCAGACACGTTCGTCATGCGTCGCATGACCGACGAAATTTGCAGGCAACATCAGGTACGGCCACGCACCGTGGCGGAAATCAACGCCATCGAAACTCTGCTGCGCGCCCTGCAACCACTCGATTCAGCGACGTTGATGCCGAAGATTGCGTTACGCGGCCGCGAAAACCTGAAGCTGAAAGCTATTCCGCTGCGCGGAAAGATTGAGCCGCTGGACATAGGATTGCTTCGACTCAGCGATTCCGGCGACAACACGACGGTGAGTGCATTCACCGCGATCGCCAAAGCAGCGGTTCCGACGCTGATCAGGAAATGACCCCGTGCGCCGATACGGGTACGAATTAGCTTATTTGTGAACTGCAGGAAGCTCCTCCGCGACCTCTGGTTTCTCCCCGCGGGCTTTTACTGTCGCCCCCTAAGCACAGGCGTCCCGCCTGTCCGGACAGCGGGCATCTTGCCCGATGGTTCTGGTGCCGTCAGCCTGTCGGTCCTTTCGCCGTCGGACGAGACGCCCGACGGCCCAACAGGCAGGATGCCTATGCTACGTCGACCTGCCTAAGACGTGGTGAATTTCCGCTCGTGTTCGAGCAACCACTTCTTGCGCCAGAGCCCGCCGCCGTAGCCGCAGAGCGTGCCATCCGCGCGGATCACCCGGTGACACGGGATGATGATGCAGAGCATGTTGGTGCCGTTCGCCCGGCCGACGGCTCGGCGCGCGCCGGGAATTTTCAGGCCGTCGGCCATCCATGAATAGGAGCGTGTCTCGGCTGGCGGGATGGAGCGAAGCATCTCCCACGTGCGCAGTTGGAAATCGGAGCCGATCGGCGCAATCGGCACATCAAACTCCGTTCGCGTGCCGGAGAAATATTCCGCCAGCTGTTCGCGGATCGCATCGAGATGCGGATGCTCACCTGGCACAACGTTTGTTCGCAGCCGACGCCGCAGAATTGTCAGCTCCCGCTCCAGCGCGTGTCGATCGGTAAACTCCAGCAGCCGCAGCCCTTCGTCGTCAGCCACGGCAAGCATCACGCCGAGTGGAGTATCGATGCGCTCGGCGAACAAACAGCCGCGCGTACTCGCGACCGTCGGCGCGTCGCCGAAGATGCGGGAGAACGCTTCACGGAAACCGCTCGCTGATTCGAAACCGCTGCCATCCTTCGCTTGATCGACGCGGCCGCCCTTTCGCACTTCGCGCAACGCGAGCCCCATTCGCCGCGCGCGGTGGTAGGCCTGAAAAGTCATCCCGTAATGGCGCTTGAACTGCCGCCGCGCAGTCGACGGATCGATCGAGAGCGCGGACAGCTCCTTGTCGGTTAACCTGCCCCCCGGCGCCCTCTCGACCTCCGCGCGCAGTCGTTCGATCAGTTTCGGCGGGCGTTTATCGGGATCCATCGGCTGACAGCGCAGACACGGGCGATATCCGCCATGCAACGCCTCGCTCGGTGTCGGGAAGAAATCGACATTCTCACGCGCGGGCTTTTTCGCCGGGCAGGTCGGCCGACAGAAAATGCCCGTGGTGCGCACGCCGACGAAGAAGATGCCTTCGAAGCTCGCGTCGCGCTTCAACAGCGCCCGATACATCGTATCGGTGG
>JACDHZ010000158.1 GCA_013820755.1 Chthoniobacterales bacterium | reverse complement strand
GGTGTGAGCTCAGCCAAGATGGCGTTCACGCCGCAAGGCGTGCCGACGCAGGGTGTGGGCTTTGCCATTCCAGCAGATACCGTTCGAGAAACAGTGGCGCAATTCAAGGCGATCGCGGAGAACCAGCCGGCTCCGAGAGGCACTCCTGATGACATCGCACAAGCTTCCGCGGCGGAGCGCCTGTTTGGAATGCAGTTGCAGAATCTGACGCAGGATCTCACGGATGCGCTCGGGCTGGCAGGGGGAAAAGGGGTACTCGTTAGCTCTGTGGAGCCTGGCAGCCCCGCAGACGAGATTGGTATCGAACGCGGGCTGGTGATCTATCGAGTCGGGAAATACGAAGTGCGCTCTGTCGCGCAGGTGGAGAAACTGCTCACTCGTGCACGGACTGGAACAGCCGTTGATTTCACAGTTGGGATTGTCCGCAGCGGCAACCAATCGCCACGTCTCGAGACAACCACGCTAACCGCGCGCTGATCGGCGTAGAAAAAATCTGCAACGTGATGGCAGCTCAGTTGTCTGAAGAGACTACAGACGAATGATAAAGGTCGAAAACCTGACAAAACGCTATGCGGGCCAGACGGCCATCCGCGACCTTACGTTCGAGGTTGGCAAAGGCGAGATCATGGGGTTCCTGGGCCCGAACGGCGCCGGCAAGAGTACGACGATGCGGATTCTGTCGAGCTTCATGCCTGCGACTTCGGGGCGCGCGTCGATCGCGGGCTTCGACGTTTTCGAGCAATCGCTGCAGGCGCGCTCGCATCTGGGCTACATGCCGGAAAACGTGCCGCTCTACAGCGAAATGCGCGTCACGGAGTATCTGAACTATCGCGCCGCGCTGAAAGGCGTTCCGCATCGCCGCATTTCGGAGCGCGTCGGCGACGTGAAAGAACTCTGCGGCCTTAAAGACGTCGAGAAAAAGCTTATCAGCGCGCTCTCTAAAGGTTACCGGCAGCGCGTCGGGTTAGCCGACGCTCTGGTGCACGAGCCGGATCTGCTGATTCTCGATGAACCGACGAGCGGCCTGGATCCGAACCAGATTCGTCAGGTGCGGGACCTGATCAAAAACCTGGGTAAGCAACACACGATCCTGCTTTCGACCCATATTCTCCCTGAAGTCGAGATGACCTGCAGCCGCGTGATCATCATCAATAAGGGCCGGATTGAGGCGTGCGACACCCCAGAGAACTTGTTAGGTGAAATTCGCACCGCAGGCGGCGTCGTGCTCGAAGCAAGGGTAGGAAACGATGATGGCGCGGAGCAGCTCAGGCAGGTGCCGGGCGTGCGTGATGTGACAACTACTGCGAATGGCGAGTGGCAGACCTTCGCGTTACGCGTGGAATCCGGCGCGGATGTGCGTGAACAAGTGTTTCAGCTGGCGATGATCCGCCGATGGTCTGTGCGCGAGTTGTCGCAACGCAAGGCGACGCTTGAAGATGTCTTCGTTGAGATTACGCACGCGGACGACGTTTAAGGCATACGACGTATGAGTAAGTTGTTCACTCTGCTCAAACGCGAAATCCGCAGTTACTTCTACTCGCCGATTGCATACGTCGTGCTTGTCTTTTTTCTGCTGCTCAGCGGAGTCGATTTCTACATCCAGCTGTCTTTTATGAACGGCCGCCCGGTCGGGTATACCGTGCAGGAAGCCTTTTTTAATTCGGTATTCTTCTGGTTCGCATTCGTCCTGATTTTCCCGCTGATCACGATGCGGCTCTTCAGCGAAGAATTTAAACTCGGCACCATCGAGCCATTGATGACTGCCCCAGTACGCGACTGGCAGGTTGTCCTCTCGAAGTTCCTTGGTGCGCTGTTCTTCTACATCGTGCTTTGGATACCGACCTTGCTCTATTTTGCAATATTCCAGAAGGTAACCGGTCAACCCGCGGCGAACTCCCTGGGCGCCTATCTCGGCACTTGCATGATGCTGCTGTTACTCGGCATGTTCTACCTTTCGGTCGGTTGTCTTGCCTCGGTGCTAACAAAGAACCAGATCGTCTCGGCGATCATTTCGTTCTGCACGATTACACTACTGTTCTTTCTTGGCCTGGTGTCATTCGTCCTCCAGGACGTCAGCTCGACGACACGTCAGCTACTTGGGTATTTTTCCGCTATCGAACAGATGGGCACGCTCTCGCGCGGTGAGATCGATACCCGCCCGATGGTCCTCTACCTCAGCATGACTATGGTAATGCTGGCTCTAACTCATCAGGCGTTCCAATCCCGAAAGTGGAGGATGTAACAATGGGGGATGGAACCATAGCTACTCCAGCGCCTCATCCTCCTAGGAAGATTCACCGCCTGCGCATAGGCGTGAATGTGCTGGTGCAAGTCGGCCTTATTCTTTTCCTTGCCGCGATCGTGAATTACCTCGGGTTCGAGCACTACCGTCGATGGGACCTGTCTCGGGATAAGAAGTACGAGCTATCCGATAAATCGAAACGCTTCCTAGATTCAATCAAAGGGAAGCTGCGGATCACCGTCTTTTTTGGCGGCGGCAACCCGATCGCCCAGGATGTGCAGAATCTTCTAACCCAGTATCAGTATGCGTCGAAAGGAAAAATCGACGTCGAGAACATCGATCCCGAGCGCAATCTCTCGCGCGCTAAGGAAGTCTTCGATAAGTACAAGGTAGTCAGTGACGAAAGCCTGCTCGTCCTCGATTACGAAGGCCGGAACAAGACCGTCAAAGCGTCAGAGATGGCGGAGATTGACCCCGGTAACGCCATGCTCGGCGAGCAGCCGAAAATTGCGGCGTTCAAAGGCGAGCAGGCAATCACCAGCGCGATGATTGACCTTGTGGAAGGTAAGAAGAACACGTTGGGCTACGTCCTTGGGCATAAGGAGCCGCCAATCGCGGACGCTACACCGCGCATGTCGCCAATGATGGCGCCTGAAGCGGGCGCGCGCAGCCCCATCTCTGTCCTTAAGACGTTCATCGAGAACGAAAACATTAAGATGCACGAGCTCAATCTCTTCGAGGTTCCCGCAATTCCAGAGGAGATCAAGACGATCATGATCGTCGGTCCTCAGTACGACTTTTCCGATCGCGAGATGAGAATGCTGCGCGATTTTTGGGATAAGCAGGGCCGCATTCTCGTGTTGCTCGATCCGACGGCGAAGACGCCAAAGCTGACGGCGTTTCTCGCAGAACTAGGCGTCAAGATGAACGACGACCGGCTGATGGCGAACGTCAAGACCGGGATACAGGAAGTCGCGCGTGTGCGTGACGTCATCGGGCGGTTCATCGGCGACAGTGCGATTACGAAACGCCTCGCCGATGTGCGCGCGCCGTTTTTCGGCGGCACCTCATCCATTGCTGTCGCACCTCAGGATCCAAATCGTCCATCCAACATCAAGATCCAGCCATTAGCCCAGGCGGAGAAAGGCTACTGGGGCGAAACGGAGTACAACTCTACAGACGATGCCCTTCTGCAGTTCACGCCCGGTCGCGACCACGACAGCCCGCTCAACATTGCGGTCGCTGTGGAAAAAGGTGGGAGCGATGACGAACGCGTGCAGGCAAACTCATCGCGGATGGTAGTGGTGAGCAACTCGACGTTCGTTCAGGACAACGCACTGACGCAGGATCAGCAGGGGCTGGACTTCATCTCGGGAAGCGTGAACTGGCTGCTCAGCCGGGAACAGTTAATAGGTATCGCTTCGAAGGTGCCTACAACGCTGACATTCAGTCTCGACGAAAACGCAATGCGGAATCTCAGGTGGGTCATTCTTCTGCTGATGCCACTCGTGCCAGCGGCGGTCGGCGTCGCGGTGTGGTGGCAACGTCGAGCCTGAACTGCACTGGTCGATGAGGACGCGGACTACTCTCATTCTGCTCGCACTGGCGATCGCCGGATCGTGTTGGGTTATTTTCTACGAGAAGGACCGGCCAAGTACCGACGAGTCGCAACGCCGCGCGCAGAACGTCGTGAATTTCGAGCGCGACAATGTCGAAGGGGTCGTAATCGAGAACGGCGACAACAATATTGAGCTACGCCGCACAGGTGACAGATGGCGGCTCGAAGCGCCGATCAAGGACCAGGCAGATGGGGCGGTAATCAGCACCCTGCTGAGTGACCTCGGATCGTGGCAAAAGGATCAGACGTTTAGTGCAAAGGAGATCGATGCGGACAAGAGCAGGCTAGAGGAGTACGACCTCCTTAAGCCGAAGCTGCGCCTGAAGCTCCTCGGCAAAGACATGCCGCCGGAAATCTGGTTCGGCAAAGAGGCCGCGCTGGAGGGGAAGATGTATGTGCGATTTGCGAATGCCAAAGAGACGTTTCTGGTTCGGCAAACAGTCAAAAAAGATGTTTCGAAAAAGCCGGAGGAATTTCGCGATAGGAAGCTGACCGACCTGACGACGGCCCAGGTAAATCGCCTCCTGCTCAAGACTGGGGCAGGCGAAGTAGAGTTACAGAACAACGGCGAGTTCTGGGAGATCATCAAGCCGCTTCGCGCCCGGGGCGATGGGCAAAAGATCGGAGACCTGCTGGCGCAAATCACGACAGCGCAGATCCAGCAGTTTGTTGCCGAAGACCGCGGTGATCTGCAGCCGTACGGGCTCGCAGAGCCGCGCGGATCAGTGACGCTTTTCGCGGCGGACGATCAGCAGGGGCAGACACTGCAAATCGGGGGTATACCTGAGAAAGAGAAGGATCAGGTGTATGTCCGGTTCTCTGCGCGAAATTTCGTCTACACGCTGCCCAAAAAAATCGAAGAGATCCTCAATACAACACCAGCTGACCTGCGCGATCGGCATCTTGTACGCATTGATACTGACAATCTCGACCGGCTCACAATCGACGCGCGTGACAAGGGAAAGACTGTGCTCGCGCGGAAAGGTGAAGCTTGGCAAATCGCCAACGGCAACAACCAGCCGGGAAACACCGCCGAAGTGAATCGGCTGCTGGAAACGCTCAAAAACGAGCAGGTCACGAAATTCGTGGAAGATGTCGCTTCCGATCTGCCCAAGTATGGTCTCGACCAGCCGCAGCTTCAGCTGACGTTCAGTTCGTTCGCGTCCGAAAATACCGCGGAAACACGCGCTGGGGAACACCCGTTCGCGACGCTGAGCTTCGGCAGGATTGATGGCGACGTTGTCTTTGCGCGCGTTGGTGAAGAACCGTTCATCGTTGCAGTCCGACGCGCCCTTCTCGATGCGATCTTTACTGATCCTGTTCAATGGCAGGAACTCGCGATTTTCAAGTTCAAACCGGAGGAAGTGCATCGGCTTACCACCGTAGCGAATGGCGAAACTGCGCTGGTGCGTGGCGCGAACAACGAATGGACGCGAATGGAGGGCACACAGCCAATCGACACGGTTAACCTGCAGTCGCTGCTCAATACGCTCACGAACCTGAGGGCTGTGCGCTGGCTTGGTGGCGCGCCGCCGCCGGAGGCTTTCGAGCAGCAACAGATCGCGATCACGTTCACCACTTCGCCGGATGACAAAGCCACCCAAAAACTGACTGTCGGTGGCCCTTCGGGTGACGGAATGTGGTATGCTCGCATCGACGGACGCGACGGGACGTTCATCATAAGCAATTCGGACTTCAACGCGCTGCGATTACCGCTCGCCCCGGAGGCAGCGCCGCCCGCCGCGCCGGTCAGCTCTCCTGCTGCCGATCCGTAGCCGAAACGGCACTAGGAGCGACTAGCGATACCGGGTTGCGTTTTTGGGCCGTATAGATGCTCGTGATGCCGCCAGTGACGGGGAATGCGACCGCAGTATCGAAGCCGTTGTCTTCGATCAATTGCGTCATCACCTTGCCTGAAGGGAAGCTTTGGATCGACGAGGCAAGGTATTCGTATGCCTGTTCTTGTCCGGTTATTGCTCCAGCTAGTCGTGGTAAGAGCCGTCGTAGGTAATAGCGATAGCCGGACCGCAAGAGGCCGCGCGGCATTAAGAAATCGAGCACGAGCAAGTGGCCGTTCGCCGTCAACACGCGCGCGATCTCGCGCAGCGCCGCACCCCAATCGACCATATTCCGCAACCCGAATGCTACCGTCACGCAATCAAACGAGCGCTCCGCGAACGGCAAATGAAGCGCATCGGCGAGGAGAGTTCGCCGCACGCCTTTTCTACGGGCGAGTGCCAGCATCTCGGACGAGAAATCGACGGCCGTGATTTCCGCGCCGGGCAACTTACGGTCGATTGCGAGAGCCAGGTCCCCGGTTCCGCACGCCAGATCGAGCACGCGGCCGGGCTGCCACGCCTTGATCATCTCAGCCGCCCGATGACGCCACCAGAAGTCAATGCCGCCGCTCAGCAGATGATTCGCGACATCGTAACGCCGGGCGATCCGATTAAACATTGACCGCACGGCTGCCGGTTCGCGTTGTATTGCCAATGTTGTCGGCGCTATCCGTCACGGCGCAGAGTAACACCGAGTCCGCGCCGCACACCGTTGTTATTGCTCGGCAATACCTTGAAAGACACACGGTTCCAGCAAGAGAGAGGTGCGAA
>JACDHZ010000157.1 GCA_013820755.1 Chthoniobacterales bacterium | reverse complement strand
GGGCGCGCTGAACACGAATCTTTTTCGCGAAGCGGCGAACTTCGATCCCGCTAAGACGGTATACATTGTCGCGGGGCGGAAGGCGCGGCAGTTTCTCTCGCGGACGCGCCGCGAAATCCTCGCTGATTTTGAGCTGAAGGATGCGCCCTCTTTTCCGGAGACAAAGGCGATTTCGCAGTTCGCGACCGAGCGTTTCCTGAGCGGCGAAGTGGATCGCGTTTCGGTGCTCTACACGCACTTCATCAACACCATAAACCAGAAGCCGATCGTGCAAACTGTGTTCCCGATCTCGGACTTTGACGTGATGGGTGCCGAAGGCGAGCCTACTGCTGAGACATCGGCGATGGACCCGATGGGCGGCTACATTTTCGAGCCGACACCCGAAGCAGTCCTCGATGTGATCTTGCCTTATTACGTTCAGTACGAGGTTTTCCAGATGATCCTCGATGCCCGCGCTTCCGAGCACAGCGCGCGCATGGTTGCGATGAAAAATGCGACCGATAACGCGAAGCAATTCATCAAGGATCTGACGCTCGAGTACAACAAGATGCGCCAGGCAAGCATCACCACGGAATTGCTCGAAATTTCAACGGCCCAAATGGCGGTCGGCTCCTAAGAAAATTTATGAACACAGGAAACATCGTCCAAGTCATCGGCCCCGTGGTTGACGTTGAGTTTGCGAACACCGCGCAGCTGCCGCGCATCTACAACGCGATGGAACTCGAGTATAAAGTAAACGGCACGCCGACCAAACTAACGCTCGAAGTCCAGCAGCATCTTGGCGAAAACTGGGTTCGCTCGATCGCGATGTCTTCGACTGAGGGCCTGAAGCGCGGCATGTCGGTGACGGACATGGGCGGGCCAATCTCAGTCCCGGTCGGTGAAGGGACTCTTGGCCGGGTTTTCAATGTCACCGGCGACCCCGTGGATGGTCGCGGCCCCGTTTCTTTCACGAAGCGTTACCCGATTCATCGCAAAGCTCCCGATCTCACGGATCAGGACACTGGCGCTACGATTCTCGAAACCGGCATCAAGGTCATCGACCTGATCTGCCCTTTCACAAAGGGCGGTAAGGTTGGCGCGTTTGGTGGCGCAGGCGTAGGCAAGACGGTTGTCATTCTTGAGCTGATCAACAATATCGCGAAAGGCCACGGCGGCTTTTCAGTCTTCGCTGGTGTCGGCGAGCGTACGCGCGAAGGGAACGATCTCTACACCGAGATGAGCGAGGCGGGAGTTATCGATCAGACCGATCTCAGTAAATCGAAGGTTGCTCTCGTCTACGGGCAGATGAACGAACCTCCTGGCGCGCGTCTCCGCGTCGCGCTCTCGGCGCTCGCTATGACGGAATACTTCCGCGACGAGCGCAACCAGGACGTCTTGCTCTTCATTGACAACATTTTCCGTTTCTCCCAGGCCGGCTCTGAAGTGTCCGCTCTCCTCGGGCGAACCCCATCCGCAGTCGGCTATCAGCCAACCCTGGCGGCTGAAATGGGCGATCTGCAGGAACGCATCACTTCCACTAAGAAAGGTTCCATCACATCAGTCCAGGCGGTCTATGTGCCCGCCGACGATCTCACCGATCCGGCGCCGGCGAATACCTTCGCCCACTTGGATTCGACCATCGTGCTCGAGCGTTCCATTGCCGAACTCGGGATCTATCCGGCGGTCGATCCGCTCGCTTCGACTTCGAAATCGCTTGCTCCTGAGATTGTCGGCGAGGAGCACTACGCGGTTGCTCGCGGCGTGCAGAAAGTTCTGCAGCGTTACAAGGATCTCCAGGACATCATCGCCATTCTCGGAATGGATGAGCTCAGCCCCGAAGACAAGCTGACGGTGTTCCGCGCTCGCAAGATCCAGCGCTTTCTCAGCCAGCCGTTCTCCGTCGCTGAAGTCTTCACCGGGACGAAAGGCCAGTACGTCACGATTCCTGAAACGATCCGCGGATTTGGCGAAATCCTCGACGGCAAGCATGATGAAGTTCCCGAAGTGAACTTCTACATGAAGGGCGGAATCGACATGATCAAGGAAGCCTGATGGCCGGCACGCTCCGACTCGAGATCGTCACGCCAGAGGCGACTGCGTACTCCGAAGATGTCGAGATGGTTACGCTCACGGGAGCGGAAGGCGAAATCGGTGTATTCCCGAATCACGTCCCACTGTTGACCACTCTGCGTCCAGGCGAACTGCGTGTGCTCAAGGGTGGTCGCGAGACTTTCCTCGCTGTTGGTGAAGGCTTCGTGGAAGTGCGCGGCGATGCGGTTTCAGTTCTGACTGATCTTGCGCTCGAAGCGTCGACGATTGACGAAAGTGCGGCCGAAGCTGCAGTTGCTCGCGCGCAGGCCGCGATGAAAGAGGACCACGGCGCAGAAGAGGTCGCGGCGATTCAGGCGACGTTGCAAAAAGCGCTTGCGCAATTGCACGTCAAACGCCGCCGACACTCGTAGAGGCCGCGCAGCAGCGCGCCATTCCGCTGTGGAAACGCCAAACGCCCTCGGTATCATCGCGGGCAGCGGCGCCTATCCGCTCCTGTTGGCTGATGCCGCGCGTAAAGCCGGCGTGCAGCGGATTGTAGCGGCAGCGTTCACCGGCGAAACGAACCCCCAGCTTGCGGCGAAGGTCGACCAGCTCGAATGGATGCGGGTCGGGCAGCTCGCACGGCTCTGCTCTTTCTTCCGCGGGGCTAAAATTTCCCACGCGATCATGGCTGGGCAGATCGCGCCGAAAAATTTATTCGACCTGCGTCCCGATTGGAAAGCGCTGCTCCTGATCGCGCGTCTCAAGCGCCGCAATGCCGAGTCTATCTTTGGCGCGATCGCAGATGAATTGGAGGGTTCCGGGATTGCGTTGCTTCCCGCATTCACGTTTCTGGAAAGTGAGATGGCGTCGGCCGGTCTGATGGCGGGAAGGCCGCTCAGCCGCCGCGAAGAAAGCGACGTGGAGTTTGGGTTCGCGATTGCGAAGGAAATCAGCCGCCTAAATATCGGTCAAACAGTCGTCGTGCGAAGCGGAACCGTGCTTGCGGTGGAAGCGTTTGAAGGAACAAACGAAGCGATCAGGCGCGGCGCCGCTCTCGGCCAGAAAGGTGCGGTGGTCGTGAAAGTCGCAAAGCCGAATCAGGATCTGCGCTTCGACATTCCAGTCATCGGTCGTGAAACAATCGCAATTGCCGCGGCAGCTCATGTCCGCGTCGTCGCAGTCAATGCAAACCGCACGTTGCTACTCGAGCGCGAAGCGTTCCTCGCGGCGGCCGTGGCTGCGAATGTCTCGATCCTGGGACGCTAGTTGCAAACCCGCTGAGGGCTCAGTTCGTAGAGAGCTCGAATGGTCATTCCTCGGTCGTCGATTCGACAGGATTGTCCTGTCTGGGCTATAGGTGGTTTGGCTAACAGCAAGAGACTGATGTAGCTTCAGGCTAGACTGCGGCGATGCTGACGGTCTGCCCTTTCCGATGGGACGTGCTGCTCTCGTTCGGGATGGTGTAATCAACAGCGCGGTTCGTTCTGAGTCATTCCTCGTCGGCTGCAGTTCCGTCCGCCCTTTGGGTCGTTTCAGGCGTAGTGTTCGTGCCAAGTTCATCTTCGCAGACAGAACAGTGCGTGTCAGGCGTGGTGACGCTCGTCGCATCCGGGTCGGTGGCAGCTTCCTGTGCTCGGGAGATCTGTTGTATCCCGCTGGAGTCAGTGAGGAGAACGCCTGTGTGCGTCGATTGCGAGAACAGCCGCACAGCTGCCAAACCAACGAGAGCCGCAGCAATGAGGGTATATCTTTTTGGAAGCTAATCACACTCTGCCCCTCTCCATCTTTTTGAGTATAGTTTGGGGATCGCAGAACGCCCACTCGGGCCTTCACGACCTCCCCCGAATACAACCCTTGTTGGAGTCCACGGACCGGGAATCATGATAGCTTGTCAGAAAAGCGATTTCACTCCAAATATCACAATATCTAACGATTCCATATTATCTTTCGGCTCTGGCAGGTAACTTCGCTAAATGTCGGATACTTTAACGAAGTTCGCACTTTTGATTACATCTGAGTACGGTCTCGATTTTTCCATTGTACAACAAAACCCCTCTGACAGAGAGCTTTGTAACCGGCTAATGAAACAAGAATTGATCGGTGGCACGCGACTTCAAAAATAGTTGTTGTGTCCTGATCGTCAAAAATACTAGGTTTTAGGAAATGAATCAGAATAACAATCAACATATAAATATAAATGAAAACAAAAACTTGCTCTAATAACTCTCGCGCTTAGCGCGGGGCTCACTGCTGCCGTGACCGCCACCGAGACGGGTTTTCTCCTGTCCGCGAACGCCTACGGTACGCAGGTAAACCTTGGAAACGTGGTGAAATCGGGGCCAACTGCAAAGGCCGGAATCGGATCGGGCTGCGGCACGACGCAAACGCCCGCACACAGCGAGAACACGGTCCTAACCGTTGACTTGCCATTGCTGGTCAATACCGGCGTGATCAACACAGACGCTGACGGCAGCACTCTGCTGAACGGCACGTTAAGCGCGACGGCAACTGCCGATACGCACGATGCCATTATCCTCGGCGGGCTTATCAGAGCTGACGAGGTAAAGGCGGTCAGCACAATCACGCGTGACGCTGGAGGCTTCCACACGAGTGCGGCCGGTTCCGAGCTGGTGAACCTAGTAGTGGCAGGGAACCTGATCGCTGCGAATGCCGCCCCGAACACGAAGATCAACTTGGCGGGGTTCGGCTACGTGGTGATCAACGAACAGATCGCCAAAGCGACGCCTACAAAGGTATCGCTTACGGTTAACATGATTCACGTGTTCATCACGCAAACGAACGCGCTGAACATTTCTGTAGGCACTCAAATAATCGTCTCGCACGCCTTTAGCAGTTTGGCGGGCCCTGGCATCTCCGGAACTCTGGACGGCACGGCGTACGGAACGAAAGCTCGGGTTGGAACTATCGCCGTATCGGGTCCGACCGCGCAAGTGAGTGTAGGCTGCTTAGGCACGAACGGCGTGGTGAAGCAGAACGAGATTGCGCAAGTGCAAGTGCCTAATCTGTTCTCTGTTGGCGCAGTGGTCGATACTGCTCAGGGAAGCATAAACAGTACTTCGGCAACGGCCGAGACGACCTCGACTGTGAACGCCACCAACGTCCTGTCGGGGTTGGTGCAGGCCAGTCTGATAAAGGCGGATGCGCACTCTTCGAAAACCTCCGGCAACTTCGCGTTCAGCGACGCCGGCTCGAGCTTCGTTGGCCTTTCAGTTCGGGGATTCGCGCAGATCAACGACAACGTGGCACCGAACACGAAGCTTACCATCAACGGATTGGGCACGCTCTGGTTGCACAGAGTCATTCAACGACCGAACAGCATTGAGGTGCGAATGATCGAGCTGATTATCACCCAGGAGAATACGCTCGGACTTAAGATTGGCACCACCATTCAGATCGCGCGGGCAGAGGCATCGGCTCACTAGCCTATGATCTAGGGGCGCCGTAAAGGCGCATGCGAACCAAGGGGCGCCCTCATCCGGGCGCCCCTTCTTCGTTCGTACGCACTGATTTTTACCTTCGGCTGTAGCCAGCCAGCCGAGCGCACAAACTCCTTGCAACGCGCGGCGATTAGCTGCAAATCCAGTGGTCTGATGAAGGCCGAGAGACGCGTGCGGCCTTTCTGGCCACGAACATTGACGCCATAGCGTACTTTGCCGCCGCAAATGCTCTCTTTCCAACGGCTTTCGCCCGCTTTCAGAATGCCTCCGAACGTTCTGCCAAGCGGTTGTTATTTAGGATGGCAGCTCCCGCCCAAACCAGAATAGGCCGGCGAATTGAATGGCTGGCTGTCGCAGGAGCTGTTGCTCAAGCTTTGCTCTATTGCGCAATTGGCGTCACTGCAATCCGAGCGTCAATCTACGTTGGTGATACACCCCAGAACATGGCTGGTGTTCTGAAAGAAATGGCTGCGGGGCTAATCGGCCGCACTACGGTCGGCTTCGTAGCGCTTGCGTTCGCGTGCATAGCTGCGGCGCGCTTAGTCGAGGCATGGCGTGGTCGAGTCGAACATTTGGGACATACCAGGGCAGTGGCGGTTCGCGTGTGGAGCGCGGCGGTCGCATTAATTTACGGTGGTTTATCAATGCTTGCACTCCGGTTCTTCTTCCAGCCGTCAGCTCCGGCAGATGAGACGACGAGTGACAGGGCAGCGCTCGCGATTGCACACCCTCTCGGGGCCCTGGGTCTTAGGAAGCATTGGCGTGGTCACAGTCGGCTTCGGCGTACACCAGCTCATTACCGCGCTTCCTCAGCGCGATTGTCCAAGATGGATGCGTTACTGTGGGTTGTATGGCCGTTTCTCGTTCGCGCTGTTGCTGTCGTCATGGGCGGATCGGCGGTGGTGGCAGCAGCTTTCCGGTCGCCGGGAGACGCACGCGGGGTGAGCGGAGCGCTCACATTTTTGCAGCATCAGTTATTCGGACCGGTCCTGCTCGCCGGCATTGGAGTCGGCCTTCTGGTGTTCGGGT
>JACDHZ010000307.1 GCA_013820755.1 Chthoniobacterales bacterium | reverse complement strand
TGCTGACTGGCCTGCTGCGCTTGCGACAGGTCTGCTGCGATCTGCGTCTGGTCGGAATCGACAAGGGAGAAACGTCCGCGAAGCTCGACCTGCTCGAGGAGCTACTGGAGGAAGCGATCGATGGCGGGCATCGCGTGCTCGTCTTCAGCCAGTTCGTCTCGATGCTGCATTTCGTGCGCGAGCGCCTGGAGAAGCTCGAGATCCCGTTCTGCTACCTCGACGGCGCCACCAAACAGCGGCAGGAACTGGTCGATCGCTTCCAAAGCGACGCCTCTATCCCGGTGTTCCTGATCAGTCTCAAAGCGGGCGGCGTCGGTTTGAACCTTTCGGCTGCCGACACGGTGATTCATTTCGACCCGTGGTGGAATCCCGCAGTCGAAGCCCAGGCGACTGATCGCGCACATCGAATCGGCCAGACGCGCGTGGTCACCGCTTATAAATTGATCACACGTGACACGGTCGAAGAAAAGATCCTGCGCCTACAGGAAAAGAAGCGCGCCGCGATCGATGCCGCGGTCGACAGCGAAGAACCGCTCATGAACGGCCTGACCAGCGATGAACTCGAAGAGCTGCTGGCCTAGCTGCCTGCAAGTGTCTCCAGCGCACGGCTCAGTGTCGACAAAAGCGAGGCCTCGTCTCCGAGGCTGTTTGGTTTATACTCACCTCGCATTTGATGGCTACTGACTACGTCACGCGAGCACTTACGCCCGAGGATGAACCGGTGCTCTGGGAAATGCTGTTCCAGGGGCTGCACACCGCTCCTGGTGAAACGGGGCCCGCTCGCGAAGTCTTACAGAGGCCCGAGATCGCCAAATACGCAGAAGGCTGGGGGCGGGAGGGAGACCGCGGATTCGTCATTCATGACGCGCGAGACCAGCAGTTACTTGGCGCTGTTTGGTGCAGGGGGTCAACCGCCGGCGAGACGCCGGAGCTCGCCTTCGTTGTGACTTCCGGCCAGCGAAAGCGTGGTATCGGTGCGGCGCTTCTTACGCAGTGGGTTCGCTCAAATCCGCAGCAATCAAAGATCTCACTGCGCGTTCGTGCGAACAGTCCCGCGGTGCGGTTGTACGAACGATTCGGGTTCAAAGTCGTGCACGAGAGCGAAACCGCTGTCACGATGCGCAGAGAATTCTCGTAGCCGCGAATTCGACCCCGGAACGCATCAGACGGCAACGAAGGAAATTTGCACCCCTTGCGGATCGCTGCGACGCGGGCCGGTGGCCCTGCATTTACCGGCTTTTGCGCTGTTTTCCATCTTCCTCCTGGAGGATGGTTGCCATCGGCGCGGCGGCGTCGGCGGTTTCCTCCTGCGAGGCGATGCCCATGCTATTCCGGCGCAAAGCTCTTGCTTTGCGGGAGAACGCAGCGTGCGATGCGGCTGAACCCGCGGCGTCAGCTACGTAGCTGGCCGAGTTACCAGCAGCGATATTGAGTTGAGCCGCCGTGGCAATGGCGTCCTGGTTCGCGCCGAGAAAAAGGAACGTCCACTTGTAACCCGCCGTCTGCTGTTTAATGCGGTCCGCTACGTCGGTCCACGCGTAGCGCCGGGATGCGTTCTCCAAACCGTCAGTAAGGATGGCCACGATCACCTGACCCGGACGATCTTTCTCCGGAAGCGCGGCGAGTGATTTGCCGAGCTCGTCAATCGTCTGGCCGATCGCATCGAGCAGGGCCGTATTGTTGCGCGGCTCATACGTCTCGTCGTTAAGCGGTAGCGCTGCCTGAACAGGAACGCTCCGGAGCGGCACAAGATACTCGTGTCGAACAGGACGAGCGTGAGTTTGGCCAGTCCTTCCGGTTGCTGCTGTTCAGCAAGGAACCGATTGAACCCCTCGATCGCCGCGTGCTGGCACTCTGCCATCGAGCCGGAGCGATCAAGGATGAATGCAATCTCAGTGTAGTTTTTATTCATAAGTGAGTTGCGGGAGTAGGACAATCACTCTCCTACGCACGAATATTTAGAAGTTTAGTGGCCAATATTGGTGTGAATTGCGCACGCTGTTAGCAAAGGTCTAAGCGGTCCTGCAGAGAAGGGAATCGGGAGCCCGCGCTACGACAGCCAACGACATCAGCGCGCACCGACGGATTTTCGTCGTTCTTAGTGTGGCCGCCATTGCTTGCGTCTCTCCATGTCAACTTCTCCACAGAGCCGAACTACCCCGCATGGATTCGAACCATGAATAACGCCTCCAAAGGGCGCTGTGTTACCGTTACACCACGGGGTAATCG
>JACDHZ010000306.1 GCA_013820755.1 Chthoniobacterales bacterium | reverse complement strand
CGGCGGAGACCCGAGCGCTTTGGAGAAGCTGATCCCTCTCGTGCAACCGGAGCTCCAGCGCCTGGCGCACCATTACATGAGCCGGGAGCGGCCCGGCCACACGCTGCAAACGACTGCGTTAATCGACGACGCTTACCTTCAGCTCGCGGACAACACCCATCCGCAGTGGCAGAATCGCGCCCATTTCTTTGCCGCCGCCGCGCAGCTGATGCGGCGCATCATGGTCGATCATGCCCGGCAGCGGCAGGCGCTCAAACGCGGCGGAGGCGCGATCAGGGTAGAGCTGAACGAAGCCGCCGCGGTGACGCAGACGCGCGCGGACGAGCTACTCGCGCTCGACGAGGCGCTGGAAAAACTTGCTACCTTCGATCACCGCAAAGCGCAGGTAGTCGAGATGCGTTATTTCGCAGGCTTGACGATGGACGAGATCGCAGAGGTCCTTAAGGTCCACGTCAACACTGTGACGCGAGACTGGACCGCGGCGCGTGCCTGGCTTTTGGCCGCGCTTAGTGGGGAGGACATGGATGCAATCTGAGCGCTGGCAAAATTGCACGGAGATCTTGTTGAGCCCGGTTAAGCGAGCGGTTGACCCTTTCCACGGCGTCTGACACTATTTGATGATGGCGAACGCGATCGAAGAAATCACGACGAAGGCGATGAGTCTCCCGCTGCAGCAGAGGCTTGCCCTGGCCGGCTTTCTCCTCGAGAGCGCAGAGGCAGCGCCTGATCCCGAGGCTGAAGCCGCTTGGAATTCCGAGATCGAGGACCGCATCCAGGCGATCGACGAGGGCCGCGTGCCAGGCGTTCCGTATGATGATGTCTTGCGCGATGCAGAGAGACGTTTGGCGCCGTGACGATCCGCTTCGTCGAGGAGGCACGACAGGAGCTGCTCGACGCGATCTCGCATTATGAAAAAATTCGCGTTGGTCTCGGCGCTCGATTCAAGGATGAACTAGATCGATGCGTTCTTTGGATTGCCGATCATGCAGGACTTTATCGAAAGCGGCAGGTGGGATATCGGCGCATCAACCTGCGCGTATTCCCTTACTACGTCCCTTATATCGTTCGTAGCGAAACTCTCTGGGTGTTGGCGATTGCCTACGCCGGCCGCAAACCGCTCTATTGGATATCGCGGCAGAGCCAGGCTGGTGGGGCACGCTGAAGGATGATCCGCAGCGCAATGCAATCTAAACGCTGGCAAAGTTGCACCGACATCTTCGACGAGGCGGTTGAACAACCGCTCAATGCACGAGCCGCTTTCCTCGAGCGAAGCTGCAACGGCGATAAAGCTCTGCGTCGAAAGGTCGAACTGCTTCTTAAGTATCACGACGAATCGGGTGACTTTATCGAGTCGCCTGCCTTCGTGGTCGCACCTGAACTCCTGGTCGATGATCCGGACGCGCTGATCGGTCAACATCTTGGCTCCTATCGGGTCGACGCGGTCCTGGGCGCAGGCGGCATGGGCGTGGTCTATCTCGCCTACGATGAACGGCTCGGGCGCAAGGTTGGATTGAAGCTGCTGCCGCGGTCACTGCTGGCGAACGAGGGGCGTTTCGAACGCATGAAGCGCGAAGCACGCACCGCTTCGGCTTTGAACCATCCGAACATCATGACCATCCATGAGGTCGGCGAGGTGGATGGCACTCATTACATCGCGACGGAGTTTATCGGAGGGACCACGCTGCGGGAGCGGATGACGGAAGGGCCGCTTCCGCCGAACGAGGCGCTGGATATCGGCATTCAAGTCGCACGCGCACTTTGTGTCGCGCACGAAGCCGGGATCGTGCACCGCGACGTTAAACCGGAGAACATCATGCTCCGCCCGGACGGTTACGTGAAGGTGCTGGATTTCGGCATCGCGAAGTTCACGCAGCAGGAAACGCTAGCGGCGAGGACAGCGCCCGGCGTGCCGCCAGCGACGCAGCAGGGAATGCTACTGGGGACCACGCGTTACATGTCGCCCGAACAAGCCAGGGGCCAGACCGTGGATGCGCGGAGCGATCTCTGGAGTCTCGGCGTCGTCCTTTACGAGATGCTCGCAGGAGACCCGCCCTTCGACGGCAAGACGCCGACCGATGTGATGGCCGCAATACTATTGAATAACCCGCAACCGGTGGAGCAGCGTACGCCCAGCGTTCCTCCGACCTTGCAACGCGTCGTGGACAGATCTTTGCGAAAGAATCCAGCCGAACGGTATCAGACGGCTGAAGAGATGCTTTCTGAACTGCGCGCGGTTGAAGAG
>JACDHZ010000156.1 GCA_013820755.1 Chthoniobacterales bacterium | reverse complement strand
ACGGTATTCCTCACCGATATGAAGAAGGATTTCCAATCATATAACCGGATATATCCAGAGTACTTTGCGGGCCCTGGGAAGCCGAACCCCACTAGGACAACAGTCGAAGTAGGGGCGCTGCCTACGCAGATCGCGATCGAACTGAAGGTGATTGCAGCGAAGCGGTAAGTAGTTCACTTCACGCGGCATTCCATGGTTAATACGTTCGTTGCGGACGAACAGTTTGCGCGGAGCCGCGACGAGAATGATCCGCTTCGCGCCTTCCGTGAGCGGTTTCACATTCCGCTCGGAAGCGACAGCACGCCTGTCGTCTACTTTGCCGGCAATTCGCTCGGACTAATGCCAAAGGCGACGCGCGCTGTTGTCCAACAGGAGCTGGAAGACTGGGGAAACCTCGGCGTGGAGGGGCATCTCGAAGGCACCACGCCTTGGTATTCTTACCACGAGACAGTGCGGGAACCTGCTGCGCGCCTGGCCGGCGCGCTTCCGCACGAAGTCGTCTGCATGAACAGCCTGACGGTTAACCTGCACCTGATGATGACGACATTCTACCGGCCGACGAGCGCGCGCTTCAGTATCCTGATGGAAGAGCCGGCGTTTCCGTCCGACACGTATGCGGTCAAATCGCAGATCGCGCATCATGGGTTCGACCCGGAAGAGGCGCTTGTGCTGGCGCGGCCGAGGGAAGGGGAGTTTACGCTGCGCCTCTCAGACATCCAGGAGCTGATCGAAAAGGAAGGTAAGCAGATCGCGCTCGTGTTATTTGCAGGGGTTAATTTCTTTACTGGTCAGCTGTTCGATATCGAAAAAATCACGGCGACTGCCAAGGCGTGCGGTTGCACCGTAGGAATTGACCTTGCCCACGCGATCGGAAATGTTCCACTGTCGCTGCATGACTGGGGGGTCGACTTCGCGGTTTGGTGTTCGTATAAATACCTCAACTCTGGCCCCGGCGCAGTGGGCGGCGCTTTCGTCCACGCGCGCCACACGAGCAACAGAAGTCTGAAACGCTTCGCCGGTTGGTGGGGTAACGATCCCGCGACTCGCTTCAGAATGCAGCTGGAACCGGAGTTTGTGCCTGTGTCATCGGCTGACGCGTGGGCCGTAAGCAATCCGCCGATTCTTTCGCTCGCGCCGCTTCGTGCCTCATTTAAAATCTTCGATGATGCCGGCGGGATGGATGCGCTCCGCACAAAGTCGATGGAACTAACCGGCTACCTCCAAACGCTGCTCGACCGGGCACAGTCAAAATCGTTCAGCGTCATCACTCCGCGCGAGCCGATGAACCGTGGAGCGCAGCTATCGATTCTTGTTCATGAGCATCCGAAAGAGTTGTTCGCGAAAGTCGAGGCGGCAGGTGTGAAGTGCGATTTCCGGGAGCCGAATGTCATCCGTGCCGCGCCCACGCCGCTTTACAACACCTATCACGAAGTTTGGCGGTTCGCGAAGCTGCTCGCGGAGCATTGACCGATGAACCCCCGCAGGAGTGACGGTTTGTCGAGCAGCTGCGCGATCGCTCGCTCGTAATGGCAACAAAGTTCACCCTGATCGGCAGCGGGCTGGCGGGGGGAATGATGGCCGCTTTCCTCGGCCGGCGGGGATATGATGTCGAGCTTTTCGAGCGCCGCGGCGATCCTCATTCCGGCAACCTCGTCGGCGGTCGCTCCATCAACCTTGCACTGTCGACGCGCGGTATTCATGCACTCGAGCAGCTCGGGATTGCAGACCAGGTGCTACAGCACGCGATACCAATGCGAGGCAGAATGATCCATGACAAATCCGGCGAACTGCACTTCACCCAATACGACCGCGATCCAGAAAAGTGCATCAACTCGATTGGGCGCGGTGCTCTCAACACGGCAACCATTGAGGCAGCGCAGCAATACGGGTCGGTACAGGTACACTTCAATCACGCCTGCAGCGACGTGGACATTGACTCTGCGACCGCGCGGGTCGTAAATACGTCATCAGACGAGTCCGCCACCGTCTCCGGCGACGCAATCATAGGTGTGGATGGCGCGTTTTCGGCGGTGCGGCGTTCGATGCAGCGACTCGATCGCTTCGAATACAGTCAGACGTATCTCCCGCACGGTTATAAGGAATTTACCATTCCGCCCAGCGCTGATGGGACCTGGCGAATGGAGAAGCACGCGCTCCACATTTGGCCGCGCAAAAGTTTCATGATGATCGCGCTGCCGAACCCGGACGCTTCGTTTACCTGCACGCTGTTCTGGGAGTTTGAAGGGCCGCATAGCTTCGCAAAGGTCAAGACTGATGACGGCTTTCGCCGCTTCTTCGAGAACGAATTCGCAGATGCAGTGCCGATGATGCCGAATCTTCTGACGGAGTATCACGAGAACCCAACCGGTTCATTAGTGACGATCCGTTGCGCGCCGTGGCATTACCGCGACAAGGTCGCGCTAGTCGGTGACGCTGCGCACGCGGTGGTGCCGTTCTACGGGCAGGGGATGAACGCCGCATTCGAAGATTGTGTGGTGCTGGATGAATGCCTCGCCGAATTGCCGCACAATCGAGCAGGGGCGTTTGCGGCATATTTTGCGAGGCGCAAGGAAAACACCGACGCCCTCGCGGCCTTGGCCGTCGATAATTTCATCGAAATGCGCGACAAAACCGCGTCGCCTACATTCCATGCTAAAAAGAAAGTGGATCACCTCCTGGAAGGTGCACTGTCGGGATTTTATTTGCCGCTGTACACGATGGTGTCGTTTACGCGCATACCTTACGCCGAAGCCGCGCGGCGGGCGCGACGGCAGGATCGCCTTGTCGGTGTGGCTCTCGTCGCCGTGGCGATCGTTGCAGTCGTGCTGATCCTATTCCTACTGAACACCATTATCGGTACTCGCGTGCCAGTGGCAGACCATGCCAACAGCTAAGCGACGGAGTTCCTGTTGGGACTAAACACCGCTCTACTGGAGGCAGGCTTCCAGCTCGCTCGGATCACCCCCGAGGAGCGCCAACGCTTCCCCGGCAAAATGAAGTGAGCCGGTGATCAGAATCGGTGACTCGCAACGAAGCGCTTCCTCTAACGCGGTGGCAAGGTTGCGTTGGATAGAGACGTACAAGGAGGAGGAGGAGGCAGCGCTACGTACGACATCTGCCTGCTGATCGGGGGGTAATGCCCGCTCCGCCCGAGCTTCCGGGAGAAACACACGAGCGGTAATTGGCAGCAGCGCACTAACGATGCCAGCGGTGTCTTTGTCGCGCAGCGTCGCGAGGATCACCGACGCGCGTGTATCACCGAACGTCTCCCGCCAGGTTTCCACTAAGCTCGCTGCTCCAGCGGGGTTGTGCGCACCATCGATCACAATCCGATTGTCCCAACGGTGAAACCGTGCCGGCCATGTCACCTTCGCTAAGCCGGCGTCGACAAAGTTTTTATCGATGGTGATTCCGCTGGATCGAAGAGCAGCGATGGCGAGTGCGGCGTTTTCCTGCTGGTGAGCTCCGGCGAGGTTTACCCATCTCGTCGCCGCACCTTGTTCGACGAATTCGATCGGTGCTTTGCATGCAGCAGCCTTTTCGCGAAGCACACCCTCAGCTACGGGATCTTGTCTTGCGGAGACGACAGGAATTCTCGGCTTGATGATGCCCGCCTTCTCAGCAGCTATTTCGGCCAAGCTATTGCCGAGCCACTTTTGATGATCGAGAGCGATAGGGGTGATAACGGAAACCACAGGGATGATTGCATTGGTGGCATCAAGGCGACCACCCATTCCGGTTTCGAGTACGACCACATCGCAGTTAGCCCGCCGGAAATCCTGTAGAGCCAGAGCAGTCGTTATTTCGAAGAATGTCGGATGCGGATCCCAACCGGCGATCACGTTGCGTAGCTCATTGAGACCTCGAACGACCGCGTCCTTGCTGATCTGCTCCCCATCGACCTGGATGCGCTCGCGGAAGCTAACGAGGTGAGGGGAGGTGAACAGTCCGGTGCGATAACCCTGCGCCCGTGCGATCGATTCTATCATCGCGCAGACGGAACCTTTACCGTTGGTTCCGGCGACGTGGATGATGCGATGACTGGCGGCGGGGAGGTCGAGTGCCGCCAGCAGGCGATGAATGTTGTCGAGACCTAGCTTGATCCCGAATAGCTGGGTGCCGAACAGCCAAGCTACGGACGCCTTGTACGAGGCGTCACGATTGCCTGCTGGTTGCACGCTGGTAGAATAAGATAGCGGCCTCTTTCAGGTATCCTGCCTATTCACGCCGGGGTAGAAAAGTAGGCCAGGAGTTCGCTGATCTGCGCACGCATCTTTTTACGATGCACTATAATGTCGATCAGCCCGTGCTCTTCGAGAAACTCAGCCGTTTGGAAACCCTCCGGCAGATCCTGGTGAGTGGTCTCCTTGATGACCCTAGGTCCTGCGAAGCCTACCATGCTTCGAGGTTCGGCGATAATTACGTCGCCGAGCGACGCAAAGCTCGCCATCACTCCGGCAGTCGTGGGGTTCGTAAGGACCGAGATATATGGCAATCGCTCAGATGCATGGCGCGCTAACGCTCCGCTCGTCTTAGCCATCTGCATCAGACTCAGCATGCCTTCGTACATACGTGCACCACCTGATGCGGAGATAATGATAACCGCGCATCGGCTGGCGGTGCCGTATTCGATGATTCGCGTGATACGTTCACCCACTACCGATCCCATCGTTGCCGCCAAAAAACTAAAATCCATCACGGCGATCGCGACTTTGTAACCTTCAATCATGCCGTCACCGCTGATCACTGCGTCGACAAGTCCTGTGCTGTCCTGGTATTTCCGAAGTCGCTCTTCGTAAGCGGCCATTCCTTGAAAGCGCAGGGTGTCTACTGAGCGGAGGCCGGCGTTGTGCTCGGTGAAGCTCTCAGGATCGAGCAGCTGCTGTAGCCGCTCCTTCGCGGACTGTGGGAAGTGGTAGTCGCAGCGCGGGCAAACACGATCGTTTTGCGCAAGTTCGATTTCGTGCACGACATCCGAGCAGCCAGGACATTTTTGCCAAAGCCCCTGTGGCATCTCACGCTTGCGGCCGCTTTGGGTCTTCAGCGCCGGTCTCTTGAAGATAGCCATGTTGTTAGGCGCGAGCGGCCGTTGCCGCATGGACCGAAAGAGCACCGCCTGTTTTCAACACCCGTGCGCACTCACTCAACGTGGAACCGGTTGTCAGAATGTCGTCGATCAGGAGCACGCGTAAGCCTCGCACGTCCGAGTTTTTGCGTAAACGGAAGGCCTCGTGCAAATTTTGCATTCGTTCGGTTCGGTCAAACGCAGTTTGCGTAGTGGTGTAGCGGATTCGCTGCATCACAGGGCGGCACGGAATGCCGGCACGCGCGCTCAAGAGGTTCGCGAGGAGTTCGGCCTGATTGAATCCGCGCTCCCGTTTTCGCGCCGGATGCAGCGGCACGGGCACGATGGCGTCGAATGTCCGGCCATGTAGGCGTGGATCGTCGAGCGTTTCAACCAGCCAGTCTGCAATTGGATGTTGTAGGTGAGTCTGCTTACCATACTTAAAGTCGTGCACGACTTTTCGAACAATACCACGACTCCGATATGCTGAGACAGCCGTATCGAAGTAAAGCGTTCTGTGGGAGCAGTTCGCGCATGCGAAACTTTCGGTGATCGCGCCGGGAAATGGCTCAGAGCATTTCGCGCAGAAGGGCGGCCTAATGCGGGGCGCCTTCTGATTGCACGTGGAACAGAGATACTCCGATTGCTTTACCGGGTTCGAGCAGACAGCGCAAAGGGACGGGTAGAAGAGCGACGCTACCGCTCGAAATGGGTCAACTTTTGGTAATTTCCACATGTCGAGTCCACGCGCGAAGAATCCCCCAACTGATCAGCGCGACGCAGAGGGGAGCAATTCCTATCAGAAGGTTTCTTCCAAGCCAAGGGAGTGCTTCGACTTCCTGACGCGCAATTTTGCTGAAGATTGCACTCGCGAAAATCCAGCCAGCGTGAAGCCCAATCGGCGCCCACAGCGAACGCGTGCGGATTCGCGCCTCTGCAAGAATCCAGCCGACCAGGAAGAGCGTCGTGAACCCCGCCAGTACGAGCATTGGCTCACGAAACTGGGCGAATGAGTTTGCGATCGAATCAAAGCCGGAAACCCAGGTGACGACATCGGTTGATTGCTCGGACGTCTTTAGAAAGTGCAGTATCGAAAAAACGGATGAGGTGAGAAACATCGCGATAGGTGCCGCGCTCCGGCGAAGGAGTATTCCCAGCAGCAGCCCTCGGAAAACTGGTTCCTCCAAAAAGGGGACGACGGCGGCTGATAGGGTCCGATTCGCGAGGTCGCCCGGAGAAATGAAGCGCCGGACGCTGTACATGTGGAGAATCAGCAATAAAATCGCGAAGGCAATGAGCGGGACGGCAGAAATGAGGAATCCGCCTCCTGCATCACGGAATGGGCGCGGGTTTGGCACTAGTCCGAGTTCGCGCCAACCTGTTATGTTCAGCCAGCGAAAAAGCGGCCAGGCCAGCAGCAGCGCCATGATGAGTACCGACCGACGGAAATAGCGGTCGAATTCATATTCGGCTAGAAATCGAATCACGCCGCGCGCGGCGAGCCACTGTGCGGACCAATACAGGAGCGGT